>NZ_JARDJH010000032.1:0-58198 GCF_039907755.1 Pseudarthrobacter sp. CC12
CTGCGGCAGACGGCGATCACGGGGACGGCCGGGTCGAGCTCGCCCAGGCGGGCCTGCAGCTGGCCCATGGGGATGTGCAGGGCGCCGGGGATCATGCCTTCTGCGACTTCGAAGTCCTCGCGGACGTCCAGGATCCGGGCGGTGGAACGGCGCTGTTCGGTTTCGGTGATGGTGATTTCAGCCATGGGGGTTCTCCTTCGGGCTTAGCAGGGGTGGGTTGGGTCAGGCGGTGATGGTTCCGGCGGTGACCCATGCCGCGACGGCGAAGATGAGCACCGCGAATGAGATGCGGATGTGTTTGTCGTGGAGGTGGCGGGCAAGCCGTGCGGCGACCAGCGATCCCACGATTGCCGGGATGGCGAACGCCAGGGTGGTGGCCCAGTCGATGGTGTAGCCGGCTGCGTGGGCGCTGAACCCGGCGGCGGAGTTGACCACGATGATCGCCAAAGATGTTCCTACGGCCTGCTTCATGCGCAGGCCCAGGAAGATGGTCAGCGCGGGAGTGATCAGGAAGCCGCCGCCCACGCCGAGGAGTCCGGTGAGGAACCCGACCAGCAGGCCCACTCCAACGGCCTTGGGGGCGCAGGACCGGAAGGCCCGGTTGGGTCCAACGCTGCAGGAGCCCTCGCTTTCGCGGGGTTTGCTCAGCATCCGGATGCCCGCAACCACCATGATCACGGCGAAGGCCAGCATCAGGATGTTCGGATCCAGCAGCTTGCCCACGGCCGCGCCGGCCCATGCTGCCGGAATCCCGGCGGCACCCACCAGGGCGATCACGGGCCAGTTCAGGCCTTCCCGCAACCGGGGAAAGAGTGCTGCCAGCGAGGAGATTCCCACAACCAGTAGCGAGGTGGGAATGGCCTGGGCGGGGCTCATGCCCACGCCGTACACCAGGGCTGGAACGGCGATGATGGACCCGCCGCCGCCTACTACGCCCAGTACGACGCCGACGACGAGCCCCAGTCCCAGGGCCGCGATCATGCCGCTGCGCCCTTTTCAGCCGGCTGAACGGGAAGCTGCAGGATGGCGCTTTCGCGGGTGGGTTCCGTGGCTGCCTTGTTCCAAGGCATCGCGGACAGGGCCTTGCCCATGGCGCAGGTGTTGGTCGCGGCCGAGAAGGTCAGCCCGGTGCCGATGGCACCTGCCAGCATGCGGACCTTGGGGGAGACGAACTTTCCGCCGGCCAGGCCGAGCATCACCAGGGAGCCGGCGGCCAGGCGGACCTGCCGTTCCAGGTCCCAGCGGTCTTTGCCCTTGACTACGTCGCCGCCGGCGGAGGCGAAGCCGGGGACACCGCCGGTGAGCACGTAGGCGGTGTCCAGGCCGACTGTGGCCATGCGCTGGCGGGCCTGCTCGGCGCGGACGCCGGACTGGCAGACCAGGACCACCCGTGAGCCAAGCCTGGCGGCGAGTTCGTCGGTGTGCTCGGAGAGCAGCGGCAGCGGCACGTTGTAGGAGCCGCGGATGTGCATGGACTCGAATTCAGCGGCGGAACGCACGTCGATCACCACGAGGTCCTGGTGCTCTTTGATCCAGGACTGGAGGGTCTCAGGTGCGAGTGCGGTAACAGCGGTTGCCTTGGCGGGGGAAGTCATAAGTGGCCTCTCGGAAGGGGTCGGGTGGATACCCCCATAAGTATTAGACATACCCCTGGGGGTAGTCAAATACACCCCCTAGGGTATATGCTCTAGGAACTGTTTACCTCTCTCTCATTCCGGAGAACATCATGGAACTGAACCCCACCGAACTCACCCCAGTGATCAACCGCCTCAAGCGCGCCCAAGGCCAGCTGGCCGCCGTCACCCGGATGCTTGAAGAAGGCCGGGACTGCAAGGACATCGTCACCCAGCTCGCAGCCGTGTCCAAGGCCCTTGACCGCGCCGGTTTCGCCATCATCGCCACCGGCCTGGAGCAGTGCATTGTCCAAAAGGATGAAAGCATGGGGACAAAAGACCTGGAGAAGCTTTTCCTCTCCCTCGCCTAACCAGCCCGCTCCAACAGCGGACCTAAAGCAACGGACCGTCCGGCAACTTTGAGGAGCATCCATGACCTACACCCTGGCCACCACCGTCCCCCTTCCCTGGGCCGAAGCGCTGGAACGCACGCGCAGGGCCCTTGCCGCGGAGGGTTTCGGGATCCTGACCGAAATCAACGTCCGGTCCACCTTTGAAGCCAAGATTGGCGCCGAGGCCGCGGACGCCGTCGGGGACTATGTCATCCTCGGGGCCTGCAACCCGGCCCTTGCCAGCCGTGCCCTCGCCGCTGAACCGGAAATGGGTGCGCTGCTGCCCTGCAACGTGGTGGTGCGCCGCCAAGCCGGTGACCAAGAGACCACAGTTGAGGCGATCGACCCGCAGGCCATGGTCCAGCTCAGCGACGCGCCCGCCGTCAAGGACGTCGCGGACGACGCCGGCACCCGCCTCCGCAAGGCCCTAGCCGCGCTCAGAGACACAACGGAGTAAAAGATGCCAACCAACGGAACGACCGCAGAAGCCACGAAAGCGGGCAAGGGCCTTCTTATTCACGCCGCCGGCCCGCTCGAACCGGACACCCTGGCCGGTATTCTCCGCAGCGCCACGAACGCCCGCGCAGCACTCCACCCTGAGGCGGGCATTGAAGTGGTTATCCAAGGGCCAGGCGTGAAACTCCTCGCAGCAGGCTCCCCAGCCGCCGAAACTGTCACAGACGCCCGGCAACTGGACGTGAGAATCATCGCCTGCGGCAACAGCATGCGCTCAGCGGGCTTGGAAGAAAAAGACCTCATCCCCGA
Organism: Pseudarthrobacter sp. CC12; assembly: GCF_039907755.1. Taxonomy (NCBI): domain Bacteria; kingdom Bacillati; phylum Actinomycetota; class Actinomycetes; order Micrococcales; family Micrococcaceae; genus Pseudarthrobacter; species Pseudarthrobacter sp. CC12. The sequence goes on from NZ_JARDJH010000032.1 coordinate 2,771, forward strand.
CATCGGCACAGTTCCCGCGGCCATCGCCCACCTGGCCCAGCGCCAATGGGACGGCTGGGCCTACGCCAGGCTCTAACACCAGGCGGATCTGCGGACGCCTCCGCCCCGCCGGACAAAGGGAGCCACCTTTCCTGCAGGCTGATGTGCACCTCTGCAGGCGGCTTCCGATTATCCGTGCAGCAACTTCCAGAGGCTGACTGGAGGGTGAAAGGCTTGCAGCTGAACGTATACATCGCCAGCGCCTCGGACGGGTTCTACACGGCCAAGGCGGTGCAGATGCCCGAGCTGTCCGCTCATGCGCGGACGCTGGAGGAAATCCCTGAAGCGGTCCGCTCCGCGGCTGCCGCCGTCACCGGGCAGCCGGCCAACTTTTTCGACGTCGTCATCGACTTCTGACAGGACCCGGGCCCGAGGTTTTCAGTAACGTGCAAGAGCCGGCCCTCGGCGGTGAAGGGGAATTCCGAAAACGGCTCATCGACGCCAGCAAATGGCCAACACCTGCTAACCACCAGTCCCCAAGTACCCTCGAAGAACCAGGCCTCAGGGCGGCGGACCGCTGAATCGGCTAGGGTGCGGGCGACGCGCAGGTGCGGACGAACCGCTCGACGCGGGCTACCTGGTCTTCTGTCAGGCCCTGCCCGGGGTCTGGTTGCTCCAGGTGTACCGGCTGGTCGTGCCCGTGCGCCCAGGCCCGGGCGTCTGTGCCGAGGACGTCATCGATCCACACGACGGAGTCCCATCCGGCCTCCTCCGCGGCGCCCATCCTGTACAGCCACCGCTTCACCGAGGTCAGTTTCGGCGTTGGTACATCAGCGTCAGCCTGGCGGAACACCATGGTGACCCGCAGCGGCTCCCTGTCGAACTCCAGCTGAGCCTCCAGTCCGGCGATCATGTCGGCGGGCCAAGTTGATACCCAGGCGATGCGTCCGCTGCGGGCCAGCCGGCGGACCAGAGCACGCTTATCGTTGGCGAGGCGAAGCAGCGGCCGATCCCCGCCGCTGCCAGGACATATGGCAGGGTTGAGCACCCCGTCTATATCCAGCAGGATGACCGGCTTCATGGTGTATTCCCCCAAGTCGGTGCGAATGGGTTGATTCTATGTCCAACACCACCTGGCAGGATGCATTCCCCACACCCGAAATGAACTGGCTAAAGGACAAGCCCCTGGTGGAACCGGGCTCATCATCTGGCCGGGCGTGTCCCGAAGGCCGACACTCCACCCCGTTACGGCCCCACCAGCGTCCTGCCTGAGCCATTTCTGGGAAATCGATCCGGCTAGGGTTTCAAGTGTCCGGTAAAGCACCGGCGGCTGACGAGACGCGCCGAGTGTAGCGGCTTGGCATCGGTTGATTCCGCTCGTAAATGGCTGGGGCGCCTCATGGCGGCGGGGTTATGCTGCGGATATGGGGAACGAGGGGGAAGTGAAGGTCCAGCCGCGCTCGATGTTTGGTCGCAGAGCGTTGTTCGCGCTGTCAGTCGCTCTGCTGGCATTCCTGCTCTTGTCCATCCTGGTACAGGTGTGGGTATTGCCGAAGGCGGTGGAGAGGGCGGTTTCGCTTTTTCCTGAAGTAGGTCCACTCGCTGTCTCGGCCATTCTCTGGGGTATTTGCGCGATCCTCTGCTGGCAGGTCATTGCCGTGATAGGGCTGCAGCTGGTCCGCCGCGCGCTCGAACCAAGAGCCGACTCATCAGCTCACAAGTGGTTCGGCGCGGTAATCGGATGCCTCCTCGCATTCGTCGCGCTCGTTGCGTTGGCCTTCATCGCACTGAACGCAGCAGGCTACACGCCGCCAGGGGTGATGCTGGGGCTTGTCGCGGGAGGGCTCATTGCGCTGGTTTCAGCGGGAGCTCTAACCCTTCTTCTTGGAAATAGCCCGTCACTGCGCGTGTACTCGCAGAATTAGACGGACGACGCCGGGTTGCCCTCCGTTTGGAAGCTCCCTTAATCGACGTCGCGGCGGTGATCAAAGCGCCCGTGGAAGGACCGGCTAACGGGCAGCTTCAAAACCTGGCCATAATGAACAAGCTCAAGTGACCATGCGCCCCGCGGAGACGACGGAACAGAGCTAGACTCGCTCTCACAACTAGGTTGGGGGACCAAGTGAGTACACCTACAAACGCGACTCGCACAGCAACCCATCGACTGAACAAATTGGCCATTGCATCGATTGTTCTTGCTGTCCTGGCAGCATCGGGGTTATGGGTTTTTGGAGTCGCTGTTCTTGCTGTTTTTGCAGTGGGCGCTGGGCACGTTGCCCTGAACCAAATCCACGTCAGGGACGAGCGAGGCAAAGGGCTAGCAATCGCTGCTCTCGCCGTTGGGTACGGCATTGCCATACTGGCACTAATCAGCACCTTGGGGTTCATACCGAGCCTCGTCCAACAGCTGTCGCAGTAATTGCATTCAGATAAAGGATGGGGCATGGACTTTGACGCACCTGTTCCTGATCCTCTATCGGGACGATCCCCGTGCAACCCAAGTCAATGCAATCAGCACGGCGCTGCCGCCCTGTGGCGACAGCTCATTCGGAATTGTGGTCCTCAAGACGAACTAGGACACTGCCGGGTTGCTCTGACTTGGTACCAAAGTTGATGTCGAATTTCTTGGCTTGAGGTCTGAGCACTAGGAAAACGGTTCCGTCCGACGCATCCCCTACTCGTTGAACAACGGTCGCTGACTCCGAGGGAGTTACGGAGTAGTCCGTCCCATCGTGGCAAGTAGCAGTTAGCTGTAGGTAGACGTTTCCGGACATGCTGGTGTGCTCCACGATGGTGGACTCGCTGAGGTTGGCGTGAACGACAGAGGGAACTGCGCGTCCCCTGCTGATGACCTCGCCGCAAAGCCACACTCGAGCCTCGGGGTCAATGAAGATGTCAGGACTCTTTGGCGGGGTTGTGCCGGAGAATGAGCATGAAACCGTCGTGAGAACGATCGAAGTCGTGACCAGGGCGATTTGAAGGGGCTTTGGAATATTCACTTTGTCGCTGCCAGACATCTGGTCCCCCAACCTAGTTGTGAGAGCGAGTCTAGCTCTGATCCCTCGTCCCTGCGGCGCCCTGGTCATCTAACTTGTCCGTCAGGGCAAGGTTCGAACCCGTCCCGTAATCCGGTGGCTCAGCGGGACACTGAGCGTCCGATAGAGGATCCCTCGGCGTGCAAATTTCCCCTTTCTGGGACCTGCCGCTGGGCGTCGTCAGGGCATTCGATTGGTCCGAGTTAGAAGGCGCGCGACGGTGGGGTATTTGGCAGCCGTGTAGTCACTCCAGCCCGAGGCTGCGTCGGCTGCAATCTTCTTGGCCTCAAAGTATTCGGCGCGGGCCGCCGGATCTTCTCTGAGCAGATCGCGGAATGCGATGCGTGCAGACCATTCAGTGCCTTCGAATGCGACGACGTGCACCACGGATTCCCGATGGCGGCGGCTTGGCCACGCGAGCCAGCAATGGCCGGGCTTCATCCCCTCGAGGTCGAGCCCCGCCATTTTCAGCGCCCGGGCTGCATTTTGAACGCTCGAAACCTTGACCCCAACGATCACGTCTATGACATCTTTCGCCGGCAGGTCGGGCACGGAAGTCGAACCCAATGTGTTCGCAGTGGGCTTCGGGGAGCACTTCGAGGATCGCCGCGGCGAACCGGGCATAGTGGTCCGCCCATTCCTCGAATCTGCTCGCCACAAGTGTCACCGGCTGTTCGTCGTCCATCCGTCCGATTCTGGTCCCGATGGTGTCTGCACTCTTTGAGGCCACGCCGCTGCCGCCTTGGGTGGCGCCCGATAGGCCCTCTAAGGTGTTGCCACAGTTGGGACCCGCTTGGTGCTGGATCGAGGACCTGAGCTCGCAAGTCACGGACAGGGCAGCACCAAAGGTCTCGCATGCCGGGTCGTGTCAGCAGACTCGCCCGTAAGCCGGTCGATCACCGTGCCCAGGAAACGCGCCGCTACGTTCGTCAGTTTCAGAAGTCGTCTGCACCGTCATGCATTTTTTCAACAGTCGTTTGCACCAAAGACCGAGCTGCGGGACTGCAACTGCTTCAGGGTTCGAGGCCCGGACCCAGCGGTACAGCGTGGGCACCGAGACCCCGAGGCTGGCAGCAACTTCCTTGGGCGGCGTTCCCTAGCTGAGGAGCTTCCGAGCTGAGCGGATCTTGGCCTCAATCATTACACGCTTGCGTCCGCCGACCCGGCCCTGTTCGCGCGCTGCCTGGAGGGCCGCCTGGGTGCGTTCGACCATGAGTTCGCGTTCCATCTGCGCCAGGGAGGCCATCACGTTGAAGAAGAAGCGTCCGGAGGCGGTGGTGGTGTCGATCGAGTCGGTGAGGCTGACAAAACCAATTCCGCGCTCAATGTCCAGGGCGAGCCCGAAACAACGGTCAGTGGACTTTGCGCCGAGCTAGAAGTCACCCGCCAGACGCACCACAACGACTCGTACAGGAACGTCGGCTCGAAGAATCCTAAGACCACAGGCGCCCCGGACGCGTCCGTCGCGGCGATCCCGGAGGCAGGGTCCACCTGGTGGATCTGGAGCTTCCATGGCAGGGTGCTGGGGTCGCCGTAGAGTTCGTTGTTGAACCAGTTTCCCCAGCGGCACAGCGCCTGGGCGAAGAGGACGCCGGGGGCGACGGCGTCCAGGAAAGCGACGAAGGAGACCTTCAGCCTGCGGCAGCCGATCCCGGCGCCGGCGCAGCCAAAGGCGACGGCACCCCAGATGCCGAGGCCGCCGTCCCAGATGGCGAGGGCGTTCCACGGGTTCCGACCGGGGAGGATATACAGTTCGGGGTCGGTGATGACGTGGTAGATCCGGCCGCCGATGAGTCCGGCCGGAATCGCCCAGAGGCAGATGTCCACAGCACCTGACCCGGTTGGCCGCCGCGCTGCTGCCAGCGCCGGGACCCGAGCCAGAGGGCGAGTGCGATGCCGGCAAGAATGCACAGCGCGTAGAAGTGGATGGTCAGCGGTCCCAGATGGAACGCACTGACGGTCGGTGATGGGATGAATGACTCTGTTGGAGCCTACGCAGCCATGGCATCCTGCCGGATGGTGAACGGGGAACGTGAAGGCTAAGCCTATGGTTCGGCGCGGCCGGGCGGTAATTGCTCCGCTGTCGTGCTGATCAGTCGGCGGAACCTGTCATCGCTCGGTGGCCTCCGCCCAACGTGCCGGCGGCGCGGACGATGTCGGGGTGGGGGGTTCATCAGGCGAGCGGTGCGCGGTCGTGGTGCCGGTACGTGGTCGTTATAGAGCGTTGCTGGAAAACGGCGGGTAGCTGGAGATTATGTAGTCGGCGGCGGCGGGACCTGCGATTCTTCGTCGAGTCTTGCCTGGTTCTACTCCGTGGTGTTGGAGCGCGTCGCGGAAGTGGCGGGCCTCGAGGGGGCTGATGCGATGCAGAATGCACCAGCTGGTGTAGAGCCCGTAGAGGCAGTCGGACCCGAGGGGTTCCTGAGTCTGGTCCGGAATTGTTGCTTCCAGGAGAAATTGCGTGATGTGTGAGGTGGGCATATCGCCTCATTCTGCGCGTGTGCGTTCTTTCCACCGGACTGCTTCAGAGGCTTCCACCGCACCCTGCACCTGGGGGCGGGGATCCGGCCCCGAAGGGCATATCGGATACACGCGAATCTACGTGGTGTACTTTGGCACCGTCCACTTTCCAGTGGACGGTGACTACGGCATTTTTGTGGCTGCCCGGAGGCCGGTGGCTGTGCTTCGCATTCGGAGCAGAAATTGTGCCCATTTATCGTTCGTGCGGCAAAGGCCAGCGGCTCCTGCACTCCACTCTGAGTCAGCCTCCAGACTGTACCGGCGCGTCTCCCCTGCAAGGCCACGGATTGGAGCTCGATTTCCTGGCGCGAGGTGCCCTGGCGGCCATGTGGTCGAGGCGGGTGACTTTTCCACCCTACGATTGCCGGCGGGCCGCCGCCGGCGATTTTGTTCGCAGGGCCAGTGACGGGTATGGAATGCCGCCCTCTTGCGGCCCTTAGTGGGTTCCCGTTACCCATGTTGGGTTTCCGTCGGGCCGGTAGATGACTGCGTTTCCGTCGTCCTGGATGACGAGCCGGCTTCCGGGGTTGTTGTCGGTTTCGGTGTCCCACACGTATTCGTCGTGGGGGCCGTAGAGGACTAGGTTCCCGTCGGGCTGCATGATGCATGCCCCGGCGCCGCGGCCGTTGGTCCCGGAGTCCCACAGGGGTCCGTCGGGGCCGTAAAAGACGAGGTTCCCGTCAGTCTGGTAAAGAAGTCCGTAGAGCCCGTTGGCGGATCTGATTCCGTGGGTGGGGGTGAGTGTTGATCCTGACTGCAGGACGTGGGAGTCGGCGCTGCCTGGCGGCTGGCATGTTTCTGTAGCCCACAGCGGGGAACCGTCGGGCCGGTAGATGACTGCGTTTCCGTCGTCCTGGATGACGAGCCGGCTTCCGGGGTTGTTGTCGGTTTCGGTGTCCCACACGTATTCGTCATTGGGGCCGTAGAGGACTAGGTTCCCGTCGGCCTGCATGATGCATGCCCCGGCACCGCGGCCGTTGGACCCGGAGTCCCACAGGGGCCCGTCGGGGCCATAAAGGACGAGGTTCCCGTCCGTTTGATAGTGCAGCCGGTAGCGGCTGTTCGGAGAGGTTGCTGCGGAGCCGGGGCGGAGTGCTGTTTCCGGGTGCAATGTCATGGCCGTTCCCCGTCGGTTGTGGTGATGAATCGTGGACGCATCTCCGGGCGTTGGTTTACGGCGGCCCGGTCCGGAGGCGGAGACAGCGGTGCGCGGGTTTGGATCAGGTGGTGTCTGAGTACAGCGATGTGGTCGCCGGGGTGGACGGCGAGCAGACTGCGCAGCCGGTGCCTGGCGGGTGCGGCTGTTGGGTCCGTTCCTGACAGGACGGTCCGGATAATGTCCTCCGCCTGTGAGTCCAGTGTCATGGAGGTGTCGTCATCACGTTCTGCGTGGCTGGCATTTGCCTCAGTCAGTGCAGTCAGGGGTTGCTGAGAACTCATGGGGTTATCCTTCTTCTTTTTCTTCTTCTTCGATTGCGGACGCTTCGGCTAATCGGTTTTGATCTTTTGTCCGCGCATGGACGGGCGGGGCCGTGCGGCCGGCCGGTCGCCTGTCCCTGCCGCGCTTGGGTGGTCAGTTGCGGCGGCCGTCTGTACGCGTCATCGATGACGATCCCTGAATTGTGCAGGTTTTGACTGGTGCCGGCCTCCGGCCCGTGGCGGGAGTTTAGGTGGTCCCGCCGTGCCGGGCGATACGTGGCGGCCGGAGGTGTTGCTTTGGGCCGCCCGGAGGTTTGGCTTTGGACCTTTTTCGAACGTACCACGCGGCCGCGGCGGCGGTAAGGGCTGCCAGCAATGCGATGGTTGCTGTGGGGCCGAAAGTTTTGGCTGCCGTGAGGTAGGCGCTTCCGGCGAAGTAGCCGGCGAGGACCACGGCGGCACCCCAGGTAGCGCCGCCGGCGATGTTGAAGGCCAGGAACCGGCGGTAGGGCATGTGGGAGAGCCCGGCAAGGGCGGGCATGACAGCGCGGAAGAACGCGGTGAACCGGCCCAGGAACACGGCGGATCCTCCCTTGCGGGCAAGCAGGTCCCGGGCGCGGTCCAGCCCGGCACGGCGTTTTTGGAGTAAGGAGATTTCCAGGATTCGGGATCCGAAACGGCGTCCGATCTGGTATCCGGCGGTGTCCCCGCCGATAGCGGCTGCGATGACGAAGACCAGGACCAGCCAGAGCTGCAGGTGGTGCTGGCTGGCCAGGACCCCGCCGAGGACGGCTGCGGTTTCCCCGGGCAGGATGAAACCGATGAAGAAGGCGTCTTCGGCGAAGACCAGCGCACTGATAATCAGGTAGGCGGGCAGGGGCCCGGCGTTGCGGACGGCGTCGATGATCCAGGTCATGAGCTGGCCCTCTGCTGTCGGTCCGCCGGGCGCGGAGGTCCGGGGCAGGCAGCCGGGTTCGGGCTATTAGGGATCTGCATGATGGTGCCTCCTGCGGTTTCGTTCCGGTACTACCAGCATGGCTGGCGGTTCCTGAGGGCGTCCTGAGTCTTATTCCTGCACCAGTGCTTGACCGGTAGGGGGTTAGTCGATTTTTTCTCCGGTGCCTTTGGCTTTCGTGGCGGTGGCGGTGACCGGGGCGAGTCCGGGTGCGGCGGCTTCGACGTTGATTTTTACTTCGTTCGTGGAGGTTCGGTAGAGGCTGTATTTGTTCTCCGGGTAGTGCCCGGTGCCGGTGGCGTTGTCGAAATACACTGTCGCTGACGTATCAGGTGCCAGGGTCAGCCCGTCGAGTTTCTGGTAGTAGGACTCTGTCTGTCCGGTGGCGGTGTCTTTCATGGTGTAGTACACCTCCAGGCCGGTAAGCGGCGCGGGGGTGGAGTTGCTCAGGGTGAACTGAAGGCGGTCCGGGACTGCGGCGTTGGTTTGAGGGTCGGTGTTGTCTTCGGCCTTGGCCTTGCTGATGGTCAGTCCGGTGGCGGTCCCGGTGGCGGTGATGGGGTTTTTTGTCACGGGAAGTACGGTCGCTGCGGGGCCGGCCGCGGCGGTGCCGGTGGTGCCGGCCGTGGGGCTGCCGGGGCCGGAGGCCCCTTGCCAGATCAGGATGGCGGCCAGGATGGCGATGGCGATGAGGGCCAGAGGGAGGATTTTTTTAAGGGCGGGCGTTTTCATTGTTCTTAGGCCTTTCGGAGGAGTTTGTGCCGGGTGGCGGCCAGGACCGCGGAGCCCGTTGCTGCGGTGAAGCCGGCGAGGAGCCAGAGGGTGTGGTTGAAGGTCTGGGCCCATACATAGGCGGGGCTCTGTTGGTTGTATTGGTTTTTGATACCGAGCCAGGCGAAGAGGGGGCGTTCGTATTGTTTGGTGAGGGAGGTTTGTTCGATGAGGTCGCGGGCTGTTTCGTAGCCGGTGAAGTTGGCCATAACGGCGTGTTCGTGTGCTTTGTCGATTTGGAGGCTTGCGAACAGCCCTCCGGGGATCTGGTTGTCCGGATCCATGGTGTCGCCGATCTGGGGGATCACCAGAACGACGATGAGCCAGAGGACCAGGGCCAGTACCAGGCCGGTGGCCGGGGTCCGGGTGAGGGCGGCCAGGGCCAGCGCGGCGAGCGACCACATGGTCAGGTAGATGGTGGTGTGGGCTGCGGCGAGTACTAGTCGGGTGAGGTCTGTGCCGGTCAGGGGGGCGTTGCCGGCGATGAGCAGGGCCCCGGTGATGACGGAGAACAGGGCTGCGGTGACGGCGGCCCAGATGGTGAAGGCGGCCAGGATTTTGCCGGCGGCGAAGCTGTGGCGTCCCAGGGGACGGGTGAAGATCAGTTGCAGGGTGCCGTTGTTTTTTTCCTTGGCGATCAGTCCGTAGCCGAGGATCACGGCGAAGAGTGCCCCGACGATTTCCAGGTACTCCATCGCTGCCCGCAGCATCTGCAGCGGGAAGAGGTCCGGGGGCGGTGCGGTGACGGTGCCGCCGCTGGCTTTGAGGGCGGCCAGGTAGCTGGTGTAGTCAGCGGTTTTGGCACGGAAGTCTGCGGCCGCTACGAGGACGGAGAGCACGACGATGAGGGCCAGGAAGGTGATCAGCAGCCGCATGGAACGGTTTCGGGACAAGTCCCGGATTTCCTTCCCGCAGAGCGTGAGGAGGCTAGTCATGGAGTTCCTTTCGCATGCTCGCGCGGCCGGTCAGGACGATCAGGGTGACCCCGACGGCGAGGAAGGCCAGGATGACCATGATCCCGCCGGTCATCGTGCCGCTGGCCTGGGGGTCCTGCAGCAGGATCGACGCGACGTGTTTGAACTGCTCCCCGAGGGACAGGGGGCCGGTGAGGGAGCCGGTGACGGCGAAGATCCCGGTCTGCGGGGCCGCGGGAGGTGTCACCGGGTTCAACAGCGAGACCGGGTGAACGGCGGTGCCGAGCAGGGGCAGGACGAAAATAATGACGCTCCAGACCACGATGGGAACCAGGAGCGCGGCGGTGTAGCTGGATGCGTGGAGCCCGGCCAGCATGCCCAGGGCCACGAAGAAGAGCAGGAAGATCCATGCCAGGGCAAAGAGGGCGGTGAGCCGGAGCAGCTGGCCGGGTGCCGGGATGCTGCCGGTGACCGCGCTGATGGAGGCCATGCTGATCAGCGCCGAGGCCGCCAGCACGCCCAGGAGTCCCAGGCTGATGCCGGTAAATTTCGCGGCCAGGTACCCGGCCGGGGACAGGCGCCGGGTCAGGACCAGGTCGATCGTCCGGGCACGCCGGTCCCGCATCCCGGACTGCACACCGGTCACAACAGCCAGGAGAGCCCCGATCAGGAGGATGTAAATGACGGTATTGCGGGCGTAGTAGAGGGCCGGGACGTTGCCGAAGGGGTTAGGGGCACTTGTCAGTCCCTGGCCGGCGGCTGAGTTGTACACGTTCGTGACGGTTGCCTTCGCGGCCGAGCCGATGAACGCCGAGACTGCGGTCATGCCGATAAACACGGCCAGGAGCAACTGGGGCAGACGTTCACGTCCGGCGCTGCGCAGTTCATGACTGACGGTGGCGGCCCAGGGATTCATGACGGGGTGCCGGCTTCGATGTGGAGGTAGATGTCTTCCAGGGATGCCTGGTGGGGGAAGGCCCCGAGGGTGGCCGCGACGGAGTTCTGGTAGATCAGCCGCCCTGAGCTGAGGATTCCGATGCTGGTGCACGTTTTGGTCACTTCGGCCAGGAGGTGGGTGTTCATGAACACCGTCATTCCCAGTGACTGGTTGAGGCCGATGATGATTTCCCGCAGGTTGGCCACCCCTTGCGGGTCCAGCCCGGAGGTCGGTTCGTCCAGGAACAGCACCGCCGGTTCGTGCAGGATGGCCTGGGCGATGCCGGCGCGTTGACGCATCCCTTTGCTGAACGTGGACATTTTCTCGTGGCCGTGGCCGGTGAAGTCCACGGCTTCAAGGGCCGCTTCGATCCGGGCTGCGGGGGCCGCTATCCCGGAGAGCCTGGCGAAGAACGTCAGGTTCTCGGTGAGGGTGAGGTTGTCGTAGAACTGGACATTCTCCGGCAGGTAACCGATCGAGCGGCGCACCAGGTCAGCGCCGGTGGCCACGTCATGGCCGGCGATGCGGGCTGTGCCGGACGTAGCCGGCAGCAGGGTGGTCAGGATGTTCACGGTGGTGGTTTTACCCGCCCCGTTGTGTCCGAGTAGCCCGAAGATTTCCCCTCGAGGGACCTCGAGGCTCAGGGCCTGGAGGGCCTGCTTGGATCCGTAAGCCTTAGCCAGTGAGCTGGTTTCGATTGCCATGTCCGTCATACACCGCAACTTATGACGACGCCGGTAAGAGAAACCTGAGGACGGGCCTGAACCCCTGAACCCCGGACGCTCGTTCTTGAGCCCCCGGGCGTCAGCGGCTCAGGCCGAGGGCCGGAGCCAGCCAGTCCAGGGCCGGTCCCATCGTTTGTCGGGGGATCTCCCAGGAGTGCCCCTGGCCCGGGACCAGGGCGGTCCTGACGCTCATGCCGGCTTTGGCGGCCGCGTCAGCGGTCCGGGCCTGGTATCCGGAGAACGTTCCATCCTGCGCCCCGGCGGCAAGGTAGATCCTGCTGTGGCTGTAGTGCCCGGCGGCCAGGACCTTCAGGGGCGAGACCGCATCAAAGGCTGCCGTGTTGCCGCCGAACGCCTGGGCGATAGTTGCGGACCGGTCCGGGCCCAGCGCGGGTTCGGCTTCGCCGCTGAGGTCGATCGCGGAAGGGTAGATGTCCGGGTGCAGTGCCGCCATCTGCAGGGCGCAGGTCCCGCCGAAGGAGAACCCGCCGACCGCCCAGCGGGCCGGGACCGGATCCACTCTCAGGGTGGTCTTGATCCACGCCGGAACATCGGTGGCGAGATAGGTGCCGGCGTTGGCGATCTTCGAATCCATGCACATGGTGTTCCCCGGCGCCGAGCCGTTGACATCCGGGATAACGACAACCGGGGCGAGCCCTTCGTGCGCTGCTGCGAAGGCATCCATGGTTGTTGCTACTCCTCCGGCGGTGATCCAGTCCGCCGGTGAGCCGGGCTGGCCCGCCACCAGGACCAGGACAGGCATCGCCGGCCGGGACGGGGCCTGGTAGGCCGGGGGGAGGTAGACGTACCCGGGACGTGCAGCGAAACCTGAAACGATACCCGGGATCTGCACCGAGCTTATCGTCCCGGCCGCGGGGAGCCCCGGCGGTTTCACCCAGGTCGAGGCCACCGGGCCGGTCTTCGGGCCGGAAGCCGGCCCGGGCATGGTGCGGGGTACCGCGCGCGCGGCCTGCGGCAGCGCCCCGATGGCGGCGGTACTGGCCCCGGTCATGTCACCCAGGGTCCGGTACGCGGCGTAGTAGATGTTCACTTGTAACGCCGCCACCAGAATCAGCGCCGTCATGGCCACCGGTGCCAGGATTCTGCGGCGCCGGGAGCTTCCGGCCAGGTTCAGCCCGGCCAGCAGCACGGCCCAGTACGCGAGCCCCATCCACACGGTCACGGGCAGCGGCAGCTCCTGGGCCGAAACCCCCGCGGCGTGGACCAGAACCCAGCCCGTCCCCGCAGCCAGCAGTGCCGCGGCCAGAAAGGCCCCGCCCGTGGCCATCCACCAGCGCCGCCGGCGGCGGATCAGCAGGAAGAGCGCGGCCGCCGCGGCAGCAACAGCGGTGCTGGCCGGGACTGCCCCGCTCAACAGCTCCACTCCGGTCAGGGTGATCATGCGGTCCTCTAACAGGTCAGGAGATTGTGGACGCCGGGGGTTTGTTACCGGGGACAGGAGGACCCGCGAAGCCGGGGTGCTTCGCGGGTCCTGGTATGCCGGCGGTGAGGGCTGGGGGGTCCGTGGCGCCGGCTGGTTTCTTCCCTGGGTGCCCGGTGTTACGGGGTTCCGGGGGCGTCGCCCGGATCGGTGTGCTCACCGGTCTGTTCGACGTTCGGTCCGGTATCACCGGGGGCTTCAGGGGCGTCTGCCTTTTCGGTTCCCTCGGCCGCGCCCGGGGCGTCGGCGGCGTCGCCGGGGGTGGCCTTCTCCACCGTGCCCGGGGTGTCGGCCGTGTCACCCGGGGTGGGGGTATCCGCGGTGACGGACTGGGTGGTGGTCGGTGACGGGGAGGGGGTGGCAGCGTTTGCTGCCCCGATGCCGAGTCCGGCCAGGCCGAGGACTCCTGCGCTGACGATGACGATTTTTGTCCTGGCTTTCAGGTCTTTGACGTTCATGTCCGGCTCCTTTCGTGGCGGGTTGCGGGTCCGCCGGCGCCTCCCGGTGCGGGGGGCTATGGATCCAGTGTGTCCCGCGGGACCTGAGAGGACCCTTAACCCGGTTGAGATCCCGCTGAACCGGATCCGGTACCCTGCCACGGGAGGGGTTTGGTATCTGCACCGTGCCGGGCCCATCCTTGGATTATGGATACTGACCGGGTTCTGCCCTCTGCCGGCGGCGCGCGGTGGGGTGTGCGCAAGCGCGCCACGGCAACTGCGGTTCTGGTGGTCGCGGCGGCTCTGGCCGTGGGCGGGCTGGTCCTGCTCGTGTTGCTGCAGACCTCTTTGGTCGCTTCAACGGAAACGGCCGCCCGGCGGCAGGCGGCGGATGTGATCGCGCAGATCTCCGGGCAGGATGTCGCCGAAGCGGGCCAATACATTGTCTCGACCGCCCACACCGGCCAGTATGTGCAGATTCTCACTCCCGGCGGGGCGGTTTTTGCCGCCTCGGTGCCGGCGGCGAAGACGGTTGCCCTCACTTCCCTGCGGCCCGGTCACGGGCAGACTCTCACGCAGGATGTGTCCGGGCTGCCCAGTCTGCGCGATGATGATGATTTCCTGATCGTCGCGACCGGCGCCGACGTCGGCGGTCGCCTTTACACCGTCGTCGTGGCCGCGACGGTGCAGGTCCAGGCGGATACGGTGTCCACCGTGGCCTGGTTCATCCTCGGAGCCACCCCGCTGTTACTGGTAGTTGTGGGCGTGTCGGTCTGGGTGCTGGTGGGCCGGTCCCTGCGGCAGGTTGAACGGATCCGCGGCCAGGTCGCAGGGATCAGCGCCCGGAACCTGGACGGCCGCGTTGACGTCCCGCCGACCAGTGATGAGATCCAGGCGCTGGCGGAGACGATGAACATGATGCTGGGCAGGCTGCAGGCCTCGGACCAGGAACAGCGCCGCTTCGTTTCGGATGCCAGCCATGAACTCCGCAGCCCGCTCGCGACCCTCAGTGCCGGTGTGGAGATCGCCGCCGCCGACACCTCGGGGGCGACGTGGGAGCACATGAAAACCGTTCTCGCCGGCGAAACGGCCCGCATGCGGTATCTGGTCGAGGATCTGTTGACCCTGGCCAAAACGAACGACGGCGGCCTGCGCCTGGAAACTACAGATGTGGACCTCGACGATGTCCTGAACGAAGAAGTCCGCCGGTTGCGCTCCACCAGCACCCGCCGGATCGAAGTCAGCCTCGAACCCTCCCGAATCACCGGGGATCCGCGGCGCCTGACCCAGGTCATACGCAACGTCCTGGACAACGCCGACCGGCACGCCGCGTCCCGGATCAGCATCACGTTGCGCAACACCGGCAGCGGGGCACAGATCACGATCGATAACGACGGCCCGCCGGTGCCGGCGGCCGACCGGGACCGGATCTTTGAACGGTTCGTCCGGCTGGATCAAAGCCGGTCCCGCGAAAGCGGCGGCAGCGGCCTTGGCCTGGCCATCGCCGCCGGCATCATGACAGCCCACCACGGCTGGATCCGCACCGGCGAAACCCCCGACGGCGGATGCCGCTTCGAACTGGGCTTCGCCCCGGCACCGGAACCCCGCCAACCAAAGGACCCGGTCACGGCGGGAGACCCGCGGGCGCCGGATACCCCGTAAGTGTCCGGCCGGCTTCGCAGCCATCCGGGAGCCCCGGCCTGGCGCCGGCGGTATCCGGACCGCGGAAGCCGGGGTTGCGGGACGGATCGTCACAGCGGTTCCTCAGCAGCGGTGAGGAAGTGTGGTCCCCATGAACCTTCGCAGCATACCCGGCACCGCTTTGGCGGTCGTCGTCGCTCTGAGCCTCGGCATGGGCTCGGCGTCCGCGGCGGAGTACGGAAAAACCCCGCCGCCGGCGACACCTGCCCACACTGCCGCCCCGGCAGTACACAGCCCCGGCGGCTCTGACCTGGACGTCCTCACCGGCTACCCCAAGGAAGTCCACACCGATGAGCGGCTGATCGAGGAGGAACTCGAATTCGGCGAAGCCGCCCCGCACACACACCGGCGGTTCCACGCCGGCACCGCCTAAGCCAGCCCCGGCCCGACCGGCGCCGGAACCTCCGCAGGCGGCCTCAGGCGCCGCGCCGGACCAGGACAATCAGGGCAAGGGCGGAGGTTTTTCACCCGGCCGGCCGGTCGGCGCCCAGCATGTACCCCATGCCCCGGACCGTGGCCAAGGTCTGCAGCCCGAACGGGGCATCGATCTTGCGCCGCAGGTAGCCGATATAGACCTCCACCACGTTGTCGCCGCCTTCAAACGCCGGATCCCAGACGTTGTCGAGGATCTGGGCTTTGGACACGACCTGGCCATGGCTGCGCATCAGGTAATGCAGCAGACCGTACTCCCGGGCCGTCAGTTCGATGACGGTATCGCCCCGGCGCACGCTGCGGCTGCCCGGGTCCAACGTCAGCGAACCCACCGTGAGGGTGACAGGCCGCTCCGGCGCGCCCCGCCGGATCAGGGCACGGATCCGGGCAACGAGGACGATAAAGCTGAATGGCTTGGTCAGGTAATCATCAGCTCCCAGATCGAAGGCGTCCGTCTGGTCGTATTCCCCGTCCTTGGCCGTCAGCATCAGCACCGGGGTCCAGACCAGCCGCTCCCGCAACTCCTTCAGAACGTCGTAACCGTTCTTGAGCGGAAGCATCAGATCCAACAAAATCACGTCATACGGGTTCTCCGTCGCAGCCCACAAACCACTGACACCATCATGGGTGACATCCACGACGAACCCCTCGTTGACCAGCCCGCGCCGGACCGTCTCGGCCAGCATCTTTTCGTCCTCGACCAGCAGAACCCGCATGTCCGCACCCCTTTCCTTTGATAGCTGCAGTATCCCGGAGTCCTGTTGTGCGGAACCTGAGAAACGTCGAAGCCCCTCTCAGGTTCTTCTCAGAGCCGGTGCCGCAAGCTGGTGGCACGCCCCGCGCATCAGCACTCGAACTGTCAGGACTGCACCATGGATACCTCCCCGGCCCGCCGGAGCACAATATTTCCCGGACTTCAGTCCTGGTGGTGGGTCACCGTGGCTGCCTCCATCTTCGCCAGCACCGCCGCGGCCGGAATGGTGGCGAAGTCTTTCGGGCCGGTGTCACCGGAACTGGGACTGGACATTGCCTTGAGCCACGGCCGAAACAGTGCCCTAACCGGGTTGAGCGAGGCCATCCACTACGGACTGGGACCGGTAGGAGCGGTGACGCTCGTCCTGGGCATCTGCCTGTATCTGCTCGGGGTCCGCCGCAACCCGGTGCAGGCGGTGGCGTTCGGGTCCGTCGTCGCCGCCGGCTGGCTGGCCTCATCAGCGGTCAAAGCACTGGTGGGCCGCTCCCGGCCGCCGGGGGACGTGACAGCGTCCCTGGTCGTTGAAACAGGCCACAACAGTTTCCCCTCCGGCCACACGGCCTTCGCCGTCTCCCTGGTCCTCGCCGCCGTGCTGGTCCTGGCCCGCAGCAAGGGTCAACGGCTGGCAGCGCTGGTCGCGGGTTCGCTTTTCGCGGCAGTCGTCGCGTTCTCCCGCCTTTACCTCGGGGTCCATTACCTCAGTGACGTGGTCGGTTCGGTGTTCATCAGCACCGCGGCGGTCCTGGCCTGGTTGCCGGTATGGAATACCCTCATTGCACCCCGGATCGGCCGCGTGCAGCTGATCCGGAAGTTAGACCGCACGGCCACGGACCGTACCCGGGGGTAACCCGTGCGGAAAGAGGCCCTGGAGGGCCACTCCCGTGTCAGCGTGCTACCCCTCCGTTGAAAGGAACCCCGTGGCTGCGACCCCTCAGGAGCCCGGGAAACCGGTCATTCCAAGGGCATTGGCCTTTGCGCTCCGGCAGCTGCGCCGCGCGCCGGCCACACTTGGCTGGATTTTCATCTTTTGGGCCGCCGGAGCGGTGTCGTCCAGTCTCATCGACGGCCCGTCCGGGACCCTGCGCCCGAACGTGGCCGCGGCGGCACACTCTGTGCCCGGCCACTGGTGGGCGCTGCCCGCCTCAGGTTTCTGGGCGCATAACCTGACCGGGTACCTGCTCGGAAGTGCCCTGACCCTGATGGTGGGGCTGGCCCTGGAACCACGGATGGGCAGTGCGCGGTTCGCTGCAGCCGCCCTTGGCTCCCAGATCCTGGGAATCGCCGCCGCTCTTGGCTTCCTGGCCGCCGCGCACCAGGTGATGGGTGCCTGGACACGCGAAATGAGCGGGCACCTCTTCCTCGGCCCCAGTGCACTCATCACCGGGGCACTCATGGCCGGCACGGCGACCATGCCCACCCTCTGGCGGCGCCGGATCCGCCTGGCCGTCTTCGCCCTGTTGATCCTGCTGGCCCTCTATACAGGCGGGTTCGCGGATTTGGTCCGGCTCGGAGCCGCCGTTGCCGGCGCCCTCCTCGGCCCGGTCCTGCACCCCGGTTCGGCCGTCCCGTCACCTCCCGGCACGAAGGCCGGGTCCTGGTCGCCCTGCTGGTGGCCGTGTCCGCCGTCGGACCTGTCGTCGCCGGCCTGGCCCCGCACGCCGCCGGGCCCCTCTCGGTGTTGCGGTTCCTGTTTACGAACATCCAGCCCGTAGACCCGCAGACACTCCAAAGCCTCTGCACAGAACCTGGACAGGCCAAGGAATGCGCGAGGGCGCAACTGCAGCTGCGCGCCGGTGCCGGCGGGATCTTCATGGCCGTCCTCCCGTCGTTCTTGTTGCTGCTGCTCTCCGACGGGCTGCGGCGGGGACGCCGCTTCGCCTGGGCCGGCGCCGTGCTGATCGAGCTGGCATTGTCCGTTCTGGCAGGAATCACCATTGCCGCAGCGTTGTCCCCGGCGTCCCCAAACACCGCTGCCGGCGAAGCGGCGGGCCCTATCGAGGTCCCCGGCTACACACACCCGTTGGCCCTGATACTGCCGCTGCTGCTGCCGGTGGCACTGACGCTGGTGCTGCTGCTGACCCGCAAATTGTTCCCCCTCACCGCCCCGGCAGGAACCTACCGGAGCCTCGCGGTCAGCGCCGGGAAAACAGCCGCCGCCCTGGCCTCGGTCTACCTGCTCGCCGGCATCCTCCTGGCCCCCGGCTTCATGCCCGCTCCGGCGCCGCTTGACCTGCTGGCCGATATTCCCGACAGGTTCCTGCCGCTGGGATACCTGCTCGATCTCTCCCCGGCGTTCTTCCCCCAAAGCACCCCCGCGGTCATCCTCTATGAAGGCACCGGCACCGTCTTCTGGGCCGTCACCGCCGTCCTGATCCTCAAAACATTCCTGCACCCGGTCCCGGCCCAGCACGTCGCCGGGACCGCCCGGGCCCGGGAAATTCTGAAAACAGGGCAGGGCAGCACCCTGTCGTGGATGACAACCTGGCCGGGGAACACCTACTGGTTCTCCGCCACCGGAGAAAGCTTCATTGCCTACCGGACCATCGCCGGGATCGCCCTGACCCTTGGAGGCCCGGTCGGCCCCCGGCACCAGGGAAAGTCCTCTTTGGCGGAGTTCACAGCATTCTGCACCGGTCACGGCTGGACACCGTGCTTCTACTCCGTACCCCAACACCTGCGCGACCACGCAGCTTCTCTTGGCTGGGGATCCGTGCAGGTAGCCCAGGAAACCATTCTGGAACTGGGCACGCTGTCCTTCAAAGGAAGAAAATTCCAGGACATCCGCACGGCCCTGAACAACGCGGCCAAAAACGGGATCCGCGCCGAATGGACCACCTACCATGACGCACCCCTCACCCTGTCCGCCCAGATCCAGGAAATCTCCGAAGAATGGGTAGCCGATAAAAAGGTCCCGGAAATGGGCTTCACCCTCGGCGGCCTGGACGAACTCAACGACCCCAACGTCCGCCTGCTGCTCGCCATTGACGACACCCACCAGATCCACGCCGTTACTTCCTGGCTGCCCGTCTACCGCAACGGCGCTATCGAAGGCTGGACCCTGGACTTCATGCGGCGCCGCAGCACAGGGTTCCGTGCCGGCATTGAATTCCTCATCGCCTCCGCAGCCCTGGACCTCCAAGCCGAGCGCTGCCGCTATATCAGTCTCTCCGGAGCACCACTGGCCCGGCTGGGCGGCACCACACCATCCACCGTGGAAACCCCCGAAACGGGAGGAACCGGCGGTCTCGACCGCTTCCTAGGCCGGCTCGGCGCGGCCCTGGAACCTGTCTACGGGTTCAGGTCCCTGCTGGCATTCAAAGCGAAGTTCCAGCCCCGCTATGAACCCCTGTACATGCTCTACCCTGACGCGGCCGCCCTTCCGGCCATCGGCAACGCCATCACCCGCGCATACCTCCCCGCCATCAAACTCCGCGAAACCCTGACGCTGGCCCGCCATGTCCTCGGACGCGCCAAATACAAAAAACTTCCCATCAAACACGCCCGACAGACCGGCCACCAGTCACCCTCCCGAAACCCCGGTGAGGCGCAAACGGTGAAACCTCACGCCGCGACACCGCCGCGGCCGTAACAACCGGTGCCCCCTCCGCCGGCCCAGGACGGCGAACGCGGCCGCAAACGAAGGACCCCCTTCACCTCCCCTTTGCGGAGAGGCGTTTCCTAGGGACCGGAACGGTAAACGTCGGTCCCGAAGGTGTTGACCCCCGGTTCGCCGGCGCCCGCGAGACGCGGCAGGGCGAAGATGTCTTCCATGGTGGCCAGCAGGCTGTAATGGTTGTAGGGGCGGTCCGAGCTGCTCCCCGGGGCGGTGAATGGGGAGAGCACCAGGGCGCCGACCTTTCCTCCGGTCGTGCCGCCGGTGACGCCCGTCGAGGGGCCGACGGCCCCGCCGTCGGCCTCGTCAAAGGTGATCACGAGCATGCCGTCCTGCTGGTAGGCGGGGGAGGCCAGGATCGCCGGCACCTGGCTCTTCAACCATTCATCCGCCGTACCGAGGCCGCCGGCGGTCCCGTCCACGCAGGGACTGTCGTGCCCGTCGTGGCAGAGGTTAGGGGTGATGTAGGAGAGGTTGGCCGTGGTGTTGACCGACTGCAGGTCCTTTGCGAGCTTGGAGTAGTCGACGACGTTTTTGGCGCAGTCCGGGGTGGAGGTCAGGGAACGGAAATAAACGAACGGGTTGTGGCGGGTGCCGTACTGGTCACCGGGGGAGGCCGCCACATGTTCGTCGACGGCACCGAGCTCCGGGTGCTGGCAGGGTGCGGACATGTCTTCCATGTAGCCGCGCCAGGCTTTCGCCTTGGCGCTCAGTTGCCCGGCGATGGTGGGCACCTCGGCAGGGAACACACACCCGTCGCCCATCAGCCGTCCCTGTGAATCAACACCCGTGCCGGTAAACGGCGTGTAGACGGGGCAGTCCTTTTTGGTGCTCATGTTAGGCGGCTGCCCGGAGATCTGGGCGAGATAATTGGGCAGCGAGTTGTGCGAGATGCCGTAATAGTTGGTCAGCAGCACGCCCTGGGCGCGCAGAGTTCCGGAGAGGTACGGGGCCGGGGAGCCGCTGTCCCACACCCGGTCATAACCCTTGTTCTCCAGATTGATCACGAACACGTGGCCCGGCGTGCCGGCCCGTTGTCCCTGCACCGGCCCACCCTGCGACTGGCAGGCCGCCGCCGTGACGACGAGGGCGACCATCGCCATCAGCGTGGCGGTCTGGGATCGCCGCGGGAGCGTGCTCTTCCGTAGCGAACGAGTTCGGGCTGTCACGCTGAGCTCCTGTCCTCAGAATTTTCCTCGACGGATATCCCTGCGGTGACGCCGCCGCAAAGTTCCCGGCCCCTGCGACTGAGCCTGCCAGAAATGAGCCTTTGGGATGCTCTGATCTTCCTGCGGGCAACCGGTGAAGGAGCAGCCGCCGGAAAGAGCTTCGGCCGGTCCCCAGCGCCTGCGTCCCTTACCTTGTTCAGCATCTTTCGTGCTCCCGTCCCTGAGCGGCGGCGGTACGTCGTCGGCTCTTGAGCAGTTCCACTGCGATGGGGACGAAAGAGATTACAACGATGACAACGAAAATCAGGTCAATGTTCGAACCGATCCACTCGTAGCGTCCCAGCCAGAACCCGAGCAACGTCACCCCTACGCCCCACAAGGCAGCCCCGATGGCATTAAAGGCGAAGAAGGAACGGTAACTCATCCCGGCGACGCCGGCCGTGACCGGAAGGAACGTCCGCACCACCGGAACAAAGCGGGCCAGAACAACGGACCGGCGTCCGTACTTCTCGAAAAAGCGGTGCGCCTGGTCCACGTATCTGCGTTTGAAAAACCGGGAATCCTCTTTCCGAAATACCGCGGGCCCCGCTTTGCGGCCGATCAGATACCCGGCCTGGTCGCCTACGAAAGCGGCCACGAACGCGGCGGCCGCCAGAAACAGAATATTCACCTGAATAGTGCCGGTGGCCACCAGCAATCCCGCCGTGAACAGAAGCGAATCCCCCGGCAGGAAGAACCCGACCAGAAGACCGGTCTCGACGAACAGGAACACACACACGACCCCGACGACCCATGGAGCCAAGGCAGGATCACGCAGGAACTCGTTCGGATCAAGCCACGGCGGGAGCAGCCCGGCAACGGGTCGGGACAACACACCGGCAGGCAGCGCCAAAGAAACCATGGCCCTCACCGTAGGGCAACCATGCTGAGCAGACGCTGAGAACAGCTGCCCGGTGCAATCCGCAACGACCGGGCCCGTTCCTCAAACCCGGCACTCACACGCCGCCGGTAAATTCCCTGCCCGGGCCACAGCCGCTTCAGCTGACGCGACGACCTCAAGCCCGATCACGTCCAGGCGCGCCAAGCGGCGGACGTCCCGTTGAAGGGCATGTAGATCCGTCGACAGCCCACCCCGCCCGCACCCGGCCGCGGCCGCGGCAGCAAGACCTGTGCACCTGCCGGTGATAGCCTCTGCCTCGGCCGTGAGCCGTTCGGAAAGTTTCACCTCGAATACCTCATGACTGGCGCCATTGTCCGTCGTGGTGGCCATGACAACGATGTCACCGCCGCCGGCCAGGGCATGCCTTACGGCGGCATCCACGGCCGGACGATGCATCACGGTATCCGGGATAGCCCAGACACCCCCGGAAACGGCGACACCTCCGCCGTCAGCGAGAGCGGCGTAAACGCGGCGCCGATACCGGGGTGCAGCGCCACGGAGCCTGACTATCAGCACCAACCACGTCATGGACCCCAGCTTATCGGGCGCCGTTGGCCACACCCGGCCGCTCCGAATCCAGTGTGCGCACGGACTGCCCGGAACAATAGGTGTCCGCCACCCTTATCCGCGCCGTACAACCTGCCCCGGCGGCCAAAGAGACTCCGAAGCAGGGGCATTCCGACGGGAGAGCCCTACATGCATCGCAGCCCTACATGCATCACAGGCCCTCGGTACTTCAGCGGCAGCACAGCAGGAAGAAAAAGCCTCCGCCGCGGTCGCCGGAAGACTGCGGCCCCGGTAAGTGTGCGCCCGGTCCGTAGCTCCTAATGGCCGACCAGCCGCCCGCACAGCGTCGAAGGGCTGGTGCGTCCGACCCCGGTGAAGCCGCCGAAACAACGCCCCGAATTGACGCCGTCTTTTGGTGGACCATACAGGAAGCTCGGTTATGCTGGCGCAGATCGTGCAACTGCCGTCCGGCTGACCAGCACGTGCCTTCCATCCCGGCCGGTACCGATGGTTAGTCAGAATGTGATCAGATCTAGGAGATTGGGTACACATGACCACCGCCAACCCTGCACCCGGGGGACCTTTGTCCACGGCGCCGGATAGCCCCGCTGTCCGGGTCGTGGTCGTAGAAAATCCGCATTGTCTCCAGGAGGACCTGGCCGTCGCCGTGAAGCAGGTCCGGGACACCGCAGAGTCGGGGGACAGACGAGGAATCCTAATGACCCGCCTCGGCCAGTCGCTGTTCACGGTGGAGGCCAGCCCCGACGTACCGTACGGAACCACCCTCGAGAGGGACCTCTGGAGGCGCCGCGCCGTCCCGGGCTCTGATCAAGCAGCACCGGTCCTGTGATACCCGACCCGGACCAGGTCCAGGGAAGTCTGTGGAGAACGGACCCGATAACGCTGCGGGAAATCGTCCTGGACAGGGAGGCGCTGTGGGCCCGCCTCGACTCCTGCCCTGCCCTTGAACGGGTGTGGATCTTATCGCTTCTCGGCCAGCCAGAGGAAGCCATACGCGCCGGCCACGCACTGGCGGCAACAGCCCGGGACCGGCTCCTACCCCTGTTGGTGCTCGCCCGCGCCTACCAGCGCCAATACGCCTGGCATGAGGCGGCCCGGATCCACGAAGAAGCACTACAACTGGCCGGGACCCGCGTCCGCGAGGCCATGATCCGATACCAGATCGGCAGGCGACTGTTCGACGAAGCCCGCTACCGCGAGGCAGCTGCCGAATTCGAATGGGCACGCGACCTCTACCGAACCTCGAACGAACCCGGGCAAATGGTTCGCACGTGCCAAGACGCCCTCGACAGAGCCCGCGAGCTGCTAACCGGGCTCTAAGCCCGGCCGAACGCAAACCGGGACGACGCCGGACCATGCCAGGGCTGTCTGTTCAATGACCACTACCCGGCGCTGGTCTGCTGGAGCCCACCGATCACCAACCGGCCACAGCCGGCCCACTTCGGCCCCTGTAGGGGCCCTTACAGCTATCCGAGTACCCACAGCGTTCCAATTCTGGCCGCAGGAACGAGAGACCACCGAACCCGGGAACCATGAAGCCCGAAGCGTGGTGGTGAGGGCGGCGTGCATCAGGCAAAGCACGAAGAAAGCGCTTCCCACGACCGGACCGAAATTCCCTCTACGGGGGAGAGGGGAAGCTGAACGGTCACCACGAGCCGCCCCACTCACCGGCAAAACAACTTGGTCCGCGCCCGCACCCTTTTCGAGCCGCTTGACAGACATAGAAGCGTCGGGGGGAGAGGGGACGCTGGCCGGTCACCTTGAGCCGCCCCACCCACCACCCTTTCGGCAAAAAAGGAGCAACACCCACATGAACGCAACACCCACGCTTGAAATGCTCGACCCGGCCACGCTGACCGTCGACGTTAACGTCCGGAAGGACGCCGCCCTGACACCCGATTTCATTGCCAGCATCAAAGAACATGGCGTGATGGAACCGGTGATCGCCCACCGCAAGGACGACGGCACCGTGCACGTGCTGATGGGCCAGCGCCGCACCCGCGCCGCCGTGGAAGCGCAGCGGACCCTGATCCCGGTGATGATCATCGACAGCCCCGAGGAAGCCGAACGTATCGTGACTCAGGTGGTGGAAAACATCCAGCGCGCTGAACTGACCGAAGCGGACGAAGCCGACGCCTACCACCAACTGTCCCTGATCGGTGTCTCGGCGGCCGCGATCGCGAAGAAGACCGGGCGCACCAAGACAACGGTGGAGTCCGCATTGAAGGCCAAGTCCTCGGACGCGGGAGCCGCCGCCCTGCGCAAAGGATGGACCATCGAAGAGGCGCTAATCATGGCTGAGTTTGAGTCAGATGAAGAGGCCACGGAGGAGCTCGAGTCGGTGATCATGGACGAACCTGACCAGCTTCTGCACGTCGCGCAGCGGCTGCGCGACCGGCGCGAAAGCGCTGCCGCCCTCGCCGCGCTGATCGCCGATCTGGAAGCCCAGGGAACGACCATCGTGGAGGATGCCGGACACTACGCCGACGACGACAACCTCTACGTCACCGCCGCCAAACGGGAGGACGGGGAACCGGCCACCGAGGAGGACGCCAACGCCGTTCTGATCACCACGGACTACCGGGGCCAGCACCGGACCCACGACGTGATCGCGGGGTGGAAGGAGACGGGCTTCGCCCCGAAGTACGAACGCTATGACGGCGGCCGCCCAGCGCAGAAAGGCCCTATGACCGAGGAGCAAAAGGCCGAGCGCAAAACCCTGATTGAGAACAACAAGGCGATGCTGTCCGCGCAGGTGGTACGCCGTGAATTCGTGACCGGCCTGCTGGCGAAGAAGCAGCCACCCAAGGGGTGGCAGTACTTCACCGTCCACGCGATCACCCACCACCCCGAAACGGCCAGCGGCTACGACGGCGAGGTAGCCGCTGGCATGGTCGGGGCAAAGGTTGACGAGGCCAAGACCTGGGCGTGGAACCCGCTCCGCACGCACGTGGCGAAATCCACCGCACGGCCCGAGTCTTCTTTGATCGCGCTGGTCTGCGCGGGGTATGAGAAGACCATCGCGAAGGACTCGTGGCGGTCCCCGTCCCAGACCCACAGGGACTACCTGAACCAACTGGTCCTTTGGGGGTACAAGCCCTCAACTGTTGAACAGCTGATCATCGACAGCGGCACGCCAGAGGAAGAAACCCAAGCGGCCTAAAACCAACCCTTGCCGGGCGGAACACCACCGCCCGGCAAGGGTTCCCCGCCAATCACCACGGCAGGGCCGGGAACCTCGCAAACGTCGGGCGGTCCGCCGCCCGGGGCGAACCACGGCAGCCACTCACCAGCGGCGGACCGCCATTAGGCGCCGCCTGGGCAGGAACCCACCAGGGGTGCCGCGCATACCAACGTGACGGGTACCTGGCGTCGTCCGGGTCGCGGTGTTTAAAAGCCGCCGGCAACGCACGGGCGCTTAACCAATGCACCCTTCATGGGTGCGCTAGAGTGAATGAAAGATTTCCTTTTGCCGAAGGACAAAAAGGACCGGAATGTTCCGGTCCTTTTTTGTGTGCAGCGACTTTTCAGGGGTGTCAGCGCGGCGGCTTGGGTTTCACAACAGCGTGGGTTCTAAGCTCACTCTTCGCTGAAGGATGTGCCGGATCCCTGGGCGGCATCCTGTGCGGATTCGGTGGAGCGCTTTGTCGCCCGCCGGCGCTTTACCGCAGATGGTTCAAGGCCTAGTTTCTTCAGTTCCTCCGCGCTCCATCCGTCCCGGGTGGCCTGCACGTAGGCGCGCTTGTCATCGCGTTCGGCGGCGACGAGTTGGTCCCGCAACTCGGTGATTCGCTGGCGGCTCTTTACCAGGGCAGTGACGGATTCAATGCGGGAGTCCAGCAGCGCGCGGGCTTGGTTTCGTGTCTGTTCAATGTCGAGGGTAGCCATGGATCCAGCCTAACGATCATCCCGATGCCGGCTCCGCCGGACGCGCCCATCCTGGCATGACATGTCCGAGGTAGGCGGAGGGTCTTGCGCCAGGAGGTGGGCGTTCCGGGGATCGTTGAACCAGTCCCGCAGGTAGTCGTCGGAGTAGCTGACGGTTCGTGCTGTGAACTGGAAGTATTCGGGGCCGATGCCGCGCCGCCGCCACTGCCGCAGCTGCGTCGGGGAGACGCCGTATTGCCTGGCCACTTTCGTAGGTGAGATGAGAGCCAAAACTGTACCTTTCGCTTGCCCTATGCCGCGTTCCTTTCGGCACGCTTGCCGAAACTCGGCCGGTGAAGGAATTGGCCAGTTGGAGCGGCCGGACCGTGGAATACCGGAGCGAAGCGAGGATATGCCGCGAAAGCCGGCTGTGGAGACTTGCCAAGGAAGGACCGGACAGTAGCTTCAACCAGCCGAAACGGAACGACGCAGTCGTTATAAACAAGTCAGACGCGCAGCGTCCTGCAGGGCAGTGCCCAGAAACCACCAAAGCGCCAAAAACCGGTGCGGGTGATTTTTCGGAGCAAGCTATGTGGTTATGTGCCATAACCAGCGTGTTGCTCCACGGCCTGGGGCCGGTGATGCGGCACACTCGTCAGTGTGGCCCGGAGATTCCCGGGGCGCTGCGCTGGGCATTGGGGGAGGGGAGCGGGTTGTCTGAAGAGCCGACACCAGAGCGCAAGTCCGCCCGCGTGTTCGGTCGCCGCCGCCGGGCGAACATTGACGGTGCGACGCAGTACGTGCGGGTGTCGATGTCGGAGTTCGAACGCGCGCAGTTGAAGGTCTTGGAGGGACGGACCGGGCGCAGCGCGTCGGAGATTCTGGTCAGTGCTGCCCTGTACGCGGAGAACTCCGAGTCCCTGGCGGAGCGGCGGGCGATGGCCGTTGAATTCATTGCGGCCCGCCGCTACCTTGCTGCCCTGTCGAACAACGTTAACCAGCTCGCCCGACACGCGAACGCCATGGACGAATTCCCGGAAGCTGCCCGCACAGTCCTGTCGCGGGTGCGTGCGGTCGCTGACCGGCTCAATACGATGCTGGATGCGATGGTGCGCTGATGATTCCCAACATCACCAAAGGCACCCGCATGCACGGGCTCATCGCCTACCTTGCCGGCCCGGGACGGGCGAACGAACACGCCGACCCGCACCTCGTCGCGGGCTCACCGTCGATCATGGCCTGGCACAACGACGACGAACTGAACGCCGACGCCGCCCAGACCATTGCCAAAGAGCTGGACCGGGCCCGAAGCGTCTTGGGCGTCGAGGTTCCCGGAGGCCATGTCTGGCATTGCTCGCTGTCGCTGCGCGCCGAGGAAGGCGACCTGACCGACCAGAAGTGGGCTGACATTGCGCAGGACTTCATGGACGAAATGGGATTCACCGAAGCCAGCGGACGCGCGCCGGCGCAGTGGGTGGCGATCCGCCACGGCCACAGCAAAGCCGGGAACGACCACATCCACATCGCCGCGTCCATGGTCCGCGAAGACGGCACGAAGTGGAGCAGCTGGCGCGACTTCCCCCGCGCCCAACAAGCCGCCCGGGCGCTTGAGAAAAAGTATGGCCTGGAAGAACTTTCACCCACGCATTCCACCCGTGGCCTCCGGCCGGGTGAACGTGAAGCATCCGAAAGGCGGGGAGCCCCGGAACCGGAACGCCGGTCCCTGGAACGCAAGGTTCGTGCCTGTGCGACTTCGGCCCAGGATGAGGCCGAATTCATTCGCCGCCTTCGCCGAACCGGTGCACTCGTTCGGCCGAGGTACGCGTCCGGACGCGATGACGTCGTGGTTGGCTACAGCGTGGCCGAACGTCCCCCGAAGGGCGGCCGGCCGGTGTGGTTCGGCGGCGGTCACCTTGCCAAAGACCTTGCCCTGCCCAAGCTCCGCGCCGAGTGGCCCGACAGCCCGCAAGGCGCCGCCGATGCTGTCGCTGAATGGCAGGCAGCTGCCCGTGGACGCCGGCCGGTCACGACGGGCCGGGAAGCCCACGAACCGGACCCGCAGATGTGGGAGCGGTACAGCGACGAAGTTGCACGACTCCGGGAAACACTGCGCTCCGTCCCGCTGGACGATCACGCGACCTGGGCGCACGTTGCACGTGAGACTTCCGGCGCCTTCGCCGCCTGGTCCACGGCGACCGAGGCAACGCCCGGCCCCCTCGCTGCAGCAGCCGACGAGCTGTCCAAGACGGCACAGCTACGGCGCTACCCAGTCCGGCCCATCCGCAGCGTAGGACCATCTGCCCGGGGAGCATCCCTCATGCTCATGGCAGCGTCGATGGGCGGCAACGGAACCGCCGCCCAGGCAATCATGCTGCGGCAGCTGCTCAACGTCGCCAAGGCCGTCCACGACATGCACAAGGCATCAGACGACCTGCGCCGAGCACGCCAAATCAGCCACATGGTCAAGCACCACCTGAGCCAAGTCGCAGCATCACTGCCCAGTATCCCTGCGACCACGCCCACAGCGGATAGCGAAGCGGCCGCAGCCGTACGGACCAGTGCAGCCGGGCAGGTTTCGGGCCGGTCCACGGGTTCGGTGCTGCCGCCGACGTACGTGCAGGCACGCACTCCCGCGAACACCCGAAGCGGGTCGACCGGTCCGGACATCGAGAGATAACACAACGAGGGGGAACCATGAGTGAATCCGACGGCATCGAAGAAGCAATCGAGGGAATGTCGCGCGTTGGGCTGACCGTCGCCTGCCGGCTCGGTGAGCAACTGGCCAGGGCACGCGAACAGGAGCTGCGTCGCGCCCAGGCGGCTGAGGAACAACTGGCCCGCGAGTTGCAGGCACGCTTCGATGCGGAGCGGGCAGCGGCCCGCGCTCAGTTCGCCCCGGTCATGGACAACCGGTGGTGGGACACCGCCAGTGGCCGGGACGTCGAAAGGGTGCACGAGACGGCTACCGCGTGGAAGGACTACGACCCGGCTGCGCGCGACGCGGCCGAGGTCATCCGTGACCAGGTACAGCGCCGCTACGGGTTGGACCTGGACAACCTCGGTGCCGATGAAGCGTCCGTGGCGGAGGCCCTGGCTAAAGCTGAACGGGACCGCGAACAGGCAGAACAGGAACGCCGTACCGGCCGTGAAGAGAACGACCGGGCTGGGCAGCTGCTGGCCGAAGCCGACCGGGAGGATCGGGACCGTGAACGAGACGTCACCGAAGAGAACCAGCGTCCCGAGTCACTCGCAGAAGAGGCGGATCTCGAATACGACTCGACCGAGCGCCGGCAGGACTTAGCCGCCAGCCTGGAAGACGTTGCCGACCGTGAGGCCGTGCAGGCACGACTCAGCGCGGACCAGGACCAGGCAACCCCGCCCAGCGCTGCCGTCGCCAAGCCGTCAGGACGGAACCCGAAGGCCCGCAAGACACGTGGAGCCAACGGCCAGGCGAAGCTCCTTCAAAAGGGCATGAGCCGCTGATGGCGGGCGCGGGTGGGCGATCGCTGTACCCCGACCATCGCGAGGAACAGCCGCTAGATATGGGCTGAGGTGGCTGCTCCGCTCGGGGTGACCGCAATACCGGTTATGAGTTCCGGCGGCGGCCGCCCCCGCGGGGCCGGCCCTCGCGCCACCCGGGCAGGACTTTATCCAGCCGCAGCTTCTTGTTTGGAGCCAGCTTGCCGTGGTTGCAGTTGATGCGCTGGCCGTGCAGCCAGACGCCGAGGGTGCGCTCGAGCGGATCATCAGTCTTCTGGTGCCGCGGCAATTCACCATTGGCCTTCCGAAACCCTCTTACTTCCTTCAGCCGCCGCTGCCAACGGGCCTCGGCTTCAGCCTTTTGGGACGGGGCCTGGTCCCAGCCGGGGATGACGCCCAGGCCTTCGCGAAGGGCGGGTGAGAGGGTTCCCGCTGCTGATTCCCGCCGCCGACGCTGCAACCAGCCAGCCAGGGTTTGCTCGCGGGTGGATCTTGCGTGGCCTGCCGGCAGACGTCCCTCCGTCCGGTAGAACGCGATCAGGTCCTGCATCCGTTGCAACGTCGTACCGGGACGGGACCTTTGCGGGAGCAGCGGCGGCATGCTGGGTGCGAAGACCAGGATCTGCCTTCGCCGCGACCTGCAGGTGATAGCGGACAGTGGTCACCGCAGCACCGCAGACGTCAGCAATCTTCGCAGGCTCAATGCCCCGCCGGTACATCTGCACCCATTCCCAGTACGGAGCAGAGCGCCGCGCATGCTGAACCGCATCCTGAGCCAACAGTCACCCCCAACGTTCTGCCCCTCAAAGGAGCCTAGGACAAAACCATCCCCCGGGCCACACCCGACCCCCAGGTACTCAATGCGCCGGCCCCCCGGCCGGAACCCGGTGGGCCCCTTGCGGGGGGAATGGGGCAGGAGTGGCGATTGCCAGGAAGTAGTAGTAGGAGTAGTTTTGATACTACTCCTACTACTCTAAAGGATTTCCGCATGACCTCGAGCGCTAAAGACCGGGTTTTTGCTGCCGCCGAGCAGATCAGCGCCGAACGGCGCCCTACCGTATCCACGGTCCGGGCGGCCGCGGGCGTCAGCAACGCCGACGCCACCCGTTACCTGAAGGAATGGGCCGAAGAGAAGCAGTCTGCCGGCGGCCAGGTCGCGGCGACCCCGGCGGCCATCCTCGAGCAGGCGGCCCGTCTGGCCGGGGCTGTCTGGGCCGAAGCGTCCTCCCTTGCGAACGAGCGCCATTCTGCGGAGGCCGAACTCTGGGCCCGGGAGAAAAAGGAGTTGAATGAAGAGGTCGCCGAGCTTGTTGCCGACCTCGACAAAGTCACGACTGAAAAGGAGTCCGCTGTCACCGAACTGACGGCCAAAATAGAGGAGCTGGAACGCCGCCTCACTAACAATGCCGAGCAGCTCGAGCAGGCCCGGTCAGCCGCCCAGGAAGCGACGGCGGAAGCTGCCGCGGCAGCAACCCGCGCGGCCGCCGCGCAGGCCCGCGCGGACGCGCTCCAGGAGGCCCACGAGGCACTGCTGCAGCGAATCACCCCCGAGCAACCTCAAAGTGCCAAGGAACCCGAGGCTTGATCCCATTAGTCGGATCCCGGCTTTGCCGACGGCCGGCAGTCCTGCAGCCCGAGGGTGGTGTGGGCGCCCCGTCGGTCCCCGGTGACCGGAAGCGTTCGCTGATGTCAGGGGCGGGCGCCCAGGACCGGTAGGCCGTAAAGTTCGGCGGTGCGGTGGAATTCAGGGTCAGGTCCGACATTTTGAGAGGTCAGCTGCAGCAGGCCGTTACGGCTGGGGGAGAGGCCTTCGTCAGCCCGCCGGTCCCAGTAGGCCCAACACCTTCCCGTCAGTGTTTTTGATGGGTAGCTGATCCCCAGTGGTTCTGAGCCGTCGTCCAGCACCGTGCCGCGGATGACGTGGGAGAGCAGGGTTGTTAGATCACGGTCGTCACCGGTGAGGGATCCGGCCGTGAGAAGCTGCAGCCGTTCTGTCAGCCCTGCGGTGGTCGGTGTGAGGACTTCAAGGGCGCGGAGGGTGGCCGCATCGTCGATCTGAACCCACCATCCCTGACCGGGGAGCCGGATCTCGTACATCGAACGGTCCATTTGCCAGTCCACAGAGATGGCCCAGGGGACATCCACCCCGTTCTCCTCGGCCTGCGCCCGGACACTGGTGATGTAGTCCTCCACCGTCCACCCGATGGATTCAGCGGCCTTGGCCACCGCCGCGCGCTGCTGCCGGAAGCCGAGCAATACCTCGGCGTAGGCGCACTGACGGGAGTCCGCGAGATAGACCGTTGAACCGATGCTGTCGTAGCGGCCCCGGGAATCGCCGCCTGGGACTGTTCCGATCGGCAGCGGGCCAACGATGGAATTCTTCCTGACCGACAACGCGCCGTAGCGGTCCTTCGCCACTCGGAACGAAATCTCCCCGGCAGCCCTAATAAGAGTGAGCCCCGTCAAGTCGCACCGGCGCACCTTGGCGGACGTGATCATGCGGCGAAAGTGTCATTCACGAACGCTTCGGCGGCTCCCAAAACCTCACGGGAACGCAGCTGCTGAATGTAAAGGACGGGAAGTTCCTCGTCCAGGCGTGGGTTGGCCCCCATCAGCCAGGCCAAGGCAACATGCTTGCCCTCGGCAAGCTCAAGCGTCTTCCAGACACGGTGCCCGAGGCGCAGCCGGGATTCGACCTCCGGGCGGGGCTCCGGGCCGTCAGGCTTAGCCCACCTGAAGGGCGACGTGCGGTCCTTGACGCCGGCCATTGTCTGTACGACCGTTGTGCCGAGATTCTCATTAAGTTCTCGCACAAGGTCATGGATATTCATCCGGGTCGTCCCCAAATGAATGTCATGCCGGGTCGTTGCTTCCATGCCTCCATTGTCTCCGCACTGCAAGGCTAAAGCAACCGAAAAGCAACTCTAATGCAGAAAGGAATCGTCCGAACGTCAGTGGCCCCCTCAGCATGCAGGGCCTGCTACCGGAACGGCAGGCTACTCCTCGTGACACGTACCGCAGGGAGGTCTGCAGAGGCAAACACGTCCTCCACGCGCTCCGCTGCTTCGGGGGGCGTGCGCGGCCCAAGCATTACCTCCAAGATGGGTAATGGTCGCCGTTTAATCCCCGCGACGCCAGGCATCCCCTTCCACGGCACAATCGTTTTCTCTACCAGTTGCGGCATGTTCTTGAGTTCCACACCAACACATAACGCCACTGAGCGCGTCTCCCGCTCATGACGGAACCCCTCGTGCTTGAAATTGAGCGCCGTGACAACGTTCAGGGCCACGAGTGCCTGCACCGTGATGTCTCGGCCCTGCCGGATATGTGCATCCATCTCCCGCGCGAAGCGGGCAGCAGCCAAGCGCTTTTGCCGATCCGAGTAGACAACCTTCAACCACTGAAAGCCGAACAACTCAGCGTCCCGTCGACGTGGCAGATCATCCACGTCAGTGACCAGCGGCACCCTCAAATCCAACTCCAGCGCCACACCCTCTGATCCGCTGGCATAAGAGTTCCACTGATACGGGCTGTCCTTCTCACGCGCAGCGCACAGAATATGGACGTCATCGAAATAGTCCACGTACGCCTCAACAGGGCCCGCCTCCGTCAGCAGTGCCAGCGTCCGCTCATCCAGTCCACCGTCCCGCTGCAAAGCGTCCCAGGCCTCCTTCAGGAAGCCCATTCCATGACGAAACTCCGTACTGTCATTGGTCGCCCGCCAATTCGTCGCCCACAACTCTTGACTCCGGACAATGCTCTCCACGGCGCTGAGGGACGTGTAGTGCCATGCGGTACCGGACTGGACCGTCATGGGAGGCCTGTCGGCGGGCCATGCCGCCCTATTCACCCTGGTCTTCATTCCGCTGGCGGTGTTGAATTCCTGGGCGTAGGGATTGGTGGTCAGGTAGCTCATCATATTCAGTTTCCGGTAACTGGAGAGCGGTGTCATATGCGGCCGCCGGCAGGGGGACTCTCGACGGTGAGGGGCAAGCGAGTGGTAGGGGCTGAGGGCCCCCTGCTGATGCTGGCCTATTGAAAGCGAATTTGATAATGTTGACTTGACGGCAACTTTGTCCTGTCAAACTGACAACTTGACATAATATCCATTATCGGCTCTTTGAAACTGGCGGGGGATTGCCTTCAGAAGGGCCTTTTTCCTGCCGTGATTCCTGGGCCTTAACCTTCCGAGGATTCCTTTTGAGGGCAGGCGTACCCTCCCGGGACGAATCCCCGGGGATGAGTTGCCCCGCGACATTTAAGAGCCCTGTCAGCAGCAGCGGTTCCTTTGGCCTGACCGGACTCGTGACTTTAGCGGGCACAAGACAAGCCCCGGACCGTGGTCCGGGGCTTTGGGGCGGCTATCGCTCGATCGTGACGCTGAGGTCCAGATGGATGTCAACAGTGGCGAGACGGTCCTGGAGGAAGCGTGCAAGGCTCGCATCAGTCGCTGTATGTGCCCCCTTCGGGACAGCACCGCGGAAAACAGCCTGGGTATTTGTGGACCTGAGCACGTCAAGGGGCGCCCAGTGCTGGTGTCCGGCGCTCAGTCGTTCAATGTCAGTGCGGAAGGTGCCGCGGTGGTCATTACGGGCTGACGCGCGCATGGTGAAGGGAATGAAAGCTGTGGGCAAGGGGGTCCTTTCGAATGAGGCAGCCAACGGTCAGCGGCCCCATAAGCAACAAGGTGCTGGAAGGCTTCCCTATTCCCTTTCCGCTCCAAGAGAGTCGAGCCTCACGTGGCGCAGCTGATGATCAGAACCCAAAGCCAGCTGAAGACCTCGAATCATGCACGCGTGGCCAAAGAGAAAAGCCATCATGGCGTCAGCGTCGTTTTTCGACCGGACGGTACCTGTCTGCGAAAGCAGCGAGGGAGCCTTGGAGCAGCGTCATGCTGTCCAGCATGTCCAGGGGTCTGGAGCACGCCCTGGCTGACAGCGGGCTGACCAACCACGCGGCGAACACGTTGTGCGGGACCTTCAGCGCCACGGCGTGGTCAAAGAGCCGCAGTACGGGTTCGTGGAGAACCCCGACTTTGAGCTGGAAACCCGGGCAGAAGGTTCCCTCGCCGATAAACACCCGGACGGTCCGGCGCATCCCTTCGGGCTCGCCGAGAGACCGGAAGTGGGTCTCCATGTCTGCCGCGGTTGGCAGGGTAAATTCTTCGCGGATGCTGTCCCAGACCTGCTCCGGGACAGCCGGCCAGTAGTGGGGCTCAGCCCTCACATTCGACACAGTAGGCATGGCCGTCCTTCTCGCGCGCCTTCTGCGAACGGTGGCGGACCAGGAAGCACGAGTTGCAGGTGAACTCATCCTCAGCCTGCGGAATGACCTGGACAACGAGCTCTTCGGCAATGAACTCGCCGCCCGGGGTGAGGCCGTCGAGGGTGTCAGCCTCGTCGAGCTCCAGAACCACTGACTTGGCATCCGGTGCTTTGGCGGACTTCAGGGCCTCCAACGAGTTTTCCTGGGACTCCTTAACGTCGGAGCGCAGTTCGTCGTAATCGGTTGCCACGGCGGTGCATCTCATTTCTGTAGGGGTGGGTTACCGGTCCTGCAACGTACAGGACATGGGAAGAATTCCCCAAAAAGCGGCGCTGTTCCTCCCCCTCCCCTACTCATCGGAAAGGACACGCCTATGCCAACGACCGCCGCACGTCGTAGCCGGGCGACTCGGCCGAGAAAGGCACGTTTAACGGAATTACTGTTGTCGGCTCTTTAGAGTCTCTTTCAAAAGTTCGCTTGACGCGGGAACAGCCACTAACCCCTCCATGTTGGTCCGGGCTCTCTTCGGCTAAGTTCCCGGCCAATCCCAAGCTTCGAGGACGCATAATGGACCGGAGCTTCGGTCAACCGCTATTTGACCGGAGCTTCGCCAATTGGAAAAACAGTCGTGCCGTGACTCGGCAACCTCGTTGCTCGGGTCCGTCGCTGGGCAGGCAATCTCCGGGAAATGATGTGCGGCGTCAATCTGAAAGGCTGATTTGGAAAGCTGCGCCAGCGTCCTTCGCCGGTATTTGCGACCTGGCGCCGGCGGTACCGGGCCGCTACGGACAGTCACAAGAGGTTACGCCATCCCGGTCGCTGGTTAACCTGGTCCTTGACCGGTTTTGAGGTCCTGCGCAAGCAGGCCGACGCTGCTGCTTCCGCTGCTGCAATCGGACTGCTTAGTGGCCTTTCCCTGTTCTCCACCCCCTCCACGGTCATAGTTCAGGGTTCTGCCCGCGCCAGCGGACAGAACCCTGAACTGTTGTTGCTCTCGGTTAGCGCGTGGTAACTGCTCCCGTCGCGGTCCCGCCACGGCTGGTCTGGACCATCACGCTGGTGACCTGCCGGCTCGGGCCCGGCTTGGCCTGCAGCGACCAGGCTCCCAAGGTGTCAACCTGTGCGGTACCGAGCTTGGTAACTCCCCTGCCGGGGGTGGTGTCGTAGATGACAACGGTCGTGGCCGGGATCAGGAGTGCCGTGCTGCCACCCAGTGTTGACGTACCCGTGATCCTCATGTCCTTTCCAATCCGGTGGCGGGAACCGGCGTCAACTGTCACGGTGTCGGCCTGGATGGCCACGTCAACGGTGGCCGGGGCGCTCTTTGCACCGTTTTTATCGGTCACAATCAGCTCGATCTTTACCGAGCCATCTCCCTTCTCATTCAGCGGGGCCGTGTCCGTGCTCTTGGCGTAGAAAGGAATGGAAGCCACCGGCTTTGCCGCGGTGTCGCTCGACAGGGTAACTGCAGGGCCGCTTACCTGGCGCCACTTGTAGCTGACGGCGCCGGTGGATGCGCTGCCGTCCAGCTGCACGGTGCCGCCACGGTTCAATGACGGCGAAGCGGCGGTGGCTGTTGCGGTTGCAGGCGCGTTCGGGTCTACAGGTGCCGGGGTGACCGTGCCTGTCCCGCCGCCGGTGTCCGTCACAGGACCCGGATCCGGTTGTGCGGTGATGGGGTCCAGGCCCACAGGGGTGACGCCGCCGCCGCTGATGGTGACCGGCAGGGAAGCCGAACCGCCGGTGGCAGTCTTCACGGTGACAGTTGCAGGTGGGGCCTTGATCGGCCACGATTTCTCGGTTTGGGTTCCGGGAGTTGCGTTGTCGAGAGTGCCGATATCAGTGACAGTCAACGCACCCGTTTCACTTGATACTGCGGCGACCGTAAGGGCGGTTCCGTCAAATGATGCCTTGGTAACGGAGATGGTGCTGGGCTTGGCCACCTTGACGGTGCTGCTGCTGGCGGGCTTGTCACCGATGTTGGTGATCTTGATGCTCTCCGGTGCAGAGCCGTTGAACTTGATCCGGGCATAGTACCGGCCGGATCCCGGATCGCTAACCATGGGCGTTGTCTCGAACGTCGATCCCAATCCGTCTACCTGGAGCTGAGCCTCGGGGCCGCTGCTGACGAAGACATCTACCATGTCGCCGTTGTGGATGGCGCCGTCGGCGCTGACTCCGCGGTTGGTGGAAATCTTGCCCTGGAGGCCGAATTGGTCGGTTTCCAGGTTCAGGCCCCCACCGGTGACAGAGAACTTGTTGTAGTTCATGGGGCTACCCGTGACCGCATGTTCCTGGTTGGGGTCACCGAGGTATCCTTCCGGTGCTGCCGGGGCGACCGTAGGATCCCACTTCAAGAAGGGTCCAATATTGCTCTTCAAAGCGGTGCTGAAGTTACCGATTGCCGGCGAGATGTCTTCGACGAGTTTCCCGTCGCCGGACCCGTCGGTGTCGATGGTGATGGTGCCATACGGGTGCTTGAACTCCAGCGTCGTGTTTGCCGGGCCGCCCTTGACAACGATGCGCTGGCGGCCGAACACTACCTGGTCACCATCCGTGACCGCGTTGGCGAATGCAGCTTCCAGACCGAGAACCAGGACTGCTCGTCCTCCGCCGGGCAGATCCAGTCCCGAGCCGGCCAGCATGTAAAAGGCCTCCTCCGGGAAGTTGTCCGGGAATGAGATGGGGGCAGTTTCGTCCGGGACATCGCCGGGCAGGAATCCACACAAAGGGTTCAGGGCGTCAAGGCACAGCTCAACGCGGGTTTTGGTGCTGTCCTCGTACCAGGCCGGAAAACCGTGTTCGGTGTTGACGGGGCCAACGGCAATTAGCTTTCCCGGGTTCTTCACGGTCACCTGTGTGGCGGCCAGGGAAGCTCCTGCTCCAGTCCCAGTGAGTAGGATGGCGGCCACGGCAGCAACAGCCTTACGCGTACTCAATCGGGACCTCAAGCGCGCTGTTGGCGCCTGTGGTGGGTTGGGTTTCATTTTGCTCCTCCAAAAGGGGTGGGGTGGCCCTATATGTGTACGGGGAGGTTCTTGCAAAACACTTTGAGTCCCGGTTGGAAAAACCTTGCGAAGACGCCACTTCTTGTCGTTAAGGCCATGCGCGTCGCACCTTCCCCACAGGCGTGACCTGCGTCCCCAGAATGTCGTTACCCGACGCCGCTGGAGGCAGTAGGACGTGCTCCCTGCACAGCCGCTTCCGCAGCCATAAAGAGATGAAAGTCGTGACCGGGCCCGGCGTCGTAACGTCCTACAACGCCGGGCGCGGCCGGTTCCGAGTTCAGTGAGGTTGTCAGTCGCACCGCCAGGATCAGAACGTCCCCACTGTTGCTCTCCGACCTTGGAAAAACCCAACGGGCGTCCCAATTCGCTGTTAAATGAGGTGGAGGCGGGTCCCTTGCTTTGCTGGACCTGGCTATGCATCTCGTCGTCCGCTGACGGTGACGGACATTGGCACGCGCGAAGAACCGCCACCGTGGACGCAGACCGAAAAATCGTTGCTGTAGCTGGTAGAGGCTCGCGAACCGGGTTCCTCCGAGCCAGTCGGATCTAAATCAGCCCTCCGGCGTCCGGTCCGCGGCGTACCGAGCCAGCAGTACGCCGAGCCACAACGCTCTGGAAAGATTGATAATCAGCACCGGCAGCGGATGCCTGCCGAGGGTGGAAATGGCAGTGCTGAGCCCGTGACGGGCCAGGGCGGCGAAGACGGCTTCGGTGATGACGACCCGGGCAAGGCGCTAAATAGTGGTGAAGGTGAGCCGGGTCAGAGTGGCGGCACTCGGCGGAAGTTATGTCCAGTTGCCGGGAAACATGAGGAGTCCGTCAACATGTCGGTTAGCGCACCGGTTTGACGGAGTCCGGCTGGAGGGGTGCCAGCGAAGCGGGGGGCTGTGCAATTACTCCCAGCGTGACGGTGACAGATGTTCCGGCCCCCGGCGCGGAGCGCACTTCAAAGGTGCCACCGGCCTGCTGGATAGTGTCTCTCACGATCCTTAGACCAAGATGCCCCTCCATAGGGGGCTCTGCCGGGTTGAAGCCCACGCCGTCATCGGAAATTGTGATTTGGGTGCGCCGACCGATTTGCCGGACCCGAATCCGGACCGATTGGGCTGCGGAATGTTTGGCAACATTGACGAGGGCTTCGCGCGCTGCACGATAGAGGAGGAGGGCCAGGTCCCTGCCGAGCACGAGTTTGTCCGGGATCTCAACTGTAAGTTGCATGCCCCGCTCTATAAGTGGCGCCTCCAATCGCACGAGGGAAGCTTTCAACCCCAACTCCTCAAGGTCAGGAGGATAGAGTTCGCTGGTCATGGCCCGGAGCGTGCGGATGTTGTCCTGGAGCATGCTACGTGCATTCGTGAAGACTGGTTGCAGGTCACGCGGGCCGCGGCGCTCCTCCGATTCCAGGGCGTACGCCAGTCCGGACAAGTCCTGGATCACCTCGTCGTGGAGTTCACTGGCGATCTGACGTCGTTCCTGATCTGAGGCCTCGATCGCACACCGCAACATGGCGTTGCGAGCCGCCTGATGGATTTGGATTCTTCGTGCCAGGCGAACTGCCGGTACCAGTTGGGTCAGCTGAAGGCCAGCCAATGACAGCAACATCGGCGGAATCACTGCCATCAGGACTGCTTGTTGTTCTCGGCGGACTCTCTGACCGGAAGAGTATGTTTCGAAAATCATGGGTGCACCGCTTTGGGAAGCGGAGCGTGCATAGACCTCCACGAGTTCGCCGGCGTCCGCCTCGAACTTATTTTCTTCGGCTGTCTGTGATTCAAGGGTTGCCGTCGCCGGGCCGCCCTTAAGGAGTTCGCGGGCCCATTCCTCCTGCTCGAACTCCTGCCCGATGAGGGCCTTGGCGTCCGAATAGACCACTCGGCCGTGTTCGTCCCACACCTTGATCCTCGTTACGCCGCTCTCAGCCAGCCACGGTGCCAGCCTCTGGTCGAGCAGTTCCAGCGCGGCGGGTTCGCGGGCGAGGAGCTCGTCTGTTATCAACGGACCAACCACGTTGTCGGCCAGGCGCTGGGTCATGTCCCTGGCGTTTGCCAGGGCGTGCCTTTCCGCCTGTACCCAGATCCAGAAGACAACGGGGGCGGCCACCAGGGCCAGGACAGCGAAACCGGCAGTGAGGAAACGTGCTACAGCTGCCGAAACTTCCCGATGTTCGGCAGCGTCACCGCCCCTGTTGGCGGTCTGTGCATGGCCTGTGTTTTTCGCCAGTCCCAAGGTAATTACATAACGCCTTCAAGCTGTCCCATGGATCATGGTCCTATTGAAACGTCGGGTAATCACGCAAGCAACAGTCCCAGGTACTCGATTCTTCGACTCGGTCCTTTCCGCTGGTACCTAGTCCAAGTCGCGTTGACCAGAATCTGAGCGTTGAAATCCCGTCAAGGCCTTGGCAGAAGCAACATTCCCGCGACGTGTTTGCGATCGCGAAGCCATAGATGGTGCCCTCAACCATGATGGGTGACGGAGGGCCCTGGAGGCATTTGAGGGCCGTGGCGATGCCAAGAATTTTCCAAGCATCACACGCCAAGCTTGCACGGCAGAGCCAGCTCCCCAATGCCAACGGGGTTGGGCCAACAGTGAGGGCGGAAGGGGCGCGATGTCGCTGAGAACACAGGTAGCGGCGTGGCTCGTGCTGCTGACGGCCGGGATGCTGTCACTCACCTGGGCTTACACGTACGGGGGCGGTGCAAATCCGGGCTTGCTGGACAGGGCAGGCCCGGCCGTGACCTGGGGCCTGGCCACCGCGAAGCTGGTGTTCAACCTTGCCAGTGCGGGAACCATCGGGGCCCTTGTGCTGGCGGCTTTTGCACTCCCACGCCACGGGGCCGCCCATGAGCGGGCGCTTCGGTTCGCCGGCTGGTCGGCGTCCGCCTGGTCCGGCGGGGCCGCGGTACACACCTACGCCAGTTTCCTGTTTATTGCCAACACCGCCCCTTCGACGGGTCTTAGCGAGGCTTTCCTGACTTACTTGACCAAGATCGATGCCGGGCGCGCCGGGGCCCTGGCCACCCTGATAGCCGGCGCCGTGGCCGTGGCATGTTTCCGGCTGCGGAGCACCCGCCTTCTCGCCGCCACCACCGCTACCGCGTTTGCCGGCCTGCTGCCGCTGGTCATGAAATCCCATGCCTCCGGCGGCACCGACCACGCCGACAGCACCACCGCTATCTTTCTGCACGCGGCCACCGCGGCGGTCTGGGTGGGCGGCCTGATGGTGCTGGTGGTGCTCCGCAAAGTTCTGACGCCGGACCAGCTGGGTGTGACGGTCCGGCGCTACTCGAGCCTCGCGTTGATCTGCTTCATCGCCCTCACCGTCACCGGGTCCCTCGGCGCCCTGGCTCGAATCACCACGGTGGAGGCCCTGCTCAGCCCGTACGGCGTGATCGTCCTCGCCAAGCTGGGGATACTGGTCATTCTTGGGGTGTTCGGGGCGGTCCACCGGCATTGGTCGATCAACCGAATGGAAAAGAACCCGCGCCGGGGTGGCAGGCTGTTCGCCGCTTTGGCCGTGGCCGAACTCGGAGTCATGGGTGCCGCTTCCGGGATGGCCGCCGCCCTGGCACGGACGGAACCGCCACAAAGCACGAGCGCCGGCCTGACCGGGAATGCCAACGCAAACGCGGGGGAATCGGCCACCGTACTGCCCGAGCCAGGCCTCCTGGAGTACATCTCCGGCTGGGCCCCGGATCCGCTGTGGAGCCTGGTCTGCGGCTTCGCGGTTTTCGCGTATCTGGCCGGCGTCCGGCGGCTCCGCGCGGACGGCCGGTCCTGGCCCCTGTACCGCACGGTGCTGTGGCTGGCCGGGGTAGCGGTCCTGTTCGTCGTCACGAACGGCGGCGTGCACGTCTACCAGGGCTACCTCTTCAACGCCCACGTGCTGACCCAGATGATGCTCACGGCCGTGGTGCCGCTGCTGCTGGTCCCCGCCGCTCCCCTAACGCTGGTCCGGCGAACCGTCAGGGCCAGAACGGACGGCAGCACCGGTATCAATGAATTCGTGGAACACACCGTCCAGCCCGGACTGGCAGTGCTGAACAAAGACCCCGTCCTGGCCATCTTCATCCTCGCCGCATCCCTCATCACCATCTACTACACCCCGCTCCTCGACTGGGCAGCCACAGGGCAGGTGGGGTACAGCGCCATGAGCCTGCTCGCCCTCCTGAGCGGCTGCCTGGCCACCGCCGCCCTCACCGGCACCCAGGATTCCGGCCTCGCCCGCCAGCGGCTGCTGGTCCTGACAGGAACCGCCGCGCTCTACGCATTCGGCGGCTGGAAAATCACGGAGCAGGCACCGGCGATGGAACTGCCCTGGTACACAGCCGTTGGCAGACCCTGGGGTCCGTTACCGGCCGCAGCCGCGGAAATAGGCGGCCCCGTGATGTGGTCCACTGCAGCCCTCTGGCTCGCCGTCACTGCAGTTATGGCCATCAAGCACCATCACCGAGGTCCACGGGCCGCAGATGCCCGCCGCGCTAACGGCCCCGGCCGGGACCTGCATATGGATATGGCAAGCTAACCACTCCCCCCGTCCGAAAATGGGCTGCCCCCAGACTGCTGCGACGCTCTCCCAAGCCGCAGGGGATCAGGGGGGACCCCGCTCGTGTATTCGGCGGTGGTCACTGGCAGTTTCGATAAGGAACCGGACCGCACGGACAAGAACTGGAGGACAAGATGATCCCACGCATACCGCGTCTCGTGTTGCCTCTTCTGGTTACCGGGATAGTTTGGCTGTCCGCGGCCGGTGCCCATGTCCTCGGTGGGGGGACTCTCCCTGTTGCGGCGACTTCGGTGCCATTGATCGCGCTGGTTTTGACGGCCGTGACGCTGGTCCTGGGCCGCCATCTGTCCATGGAAAGAATTGCCGCCGTCGTTGGAATCGGGCAGGTAGTGCTCCATCAGGCGTTCAGCCTTCTTTCCGCTGAAACCGAATGCGGGGCGCCGCTGCCGGCCAGCCACCATCACGCCAATGGGATCGGTGCATGCCTGGCCCAGACCCAGGATTCCGCTCTTACGCACACAGCCCCTGGACTGGCCATGTCGTTGGCCCACGCTCTGGCTGCAATCCTGGTTGCAGCCTTGTTTCACAAGGCCGAAGCGGCACTCCGTCGGCTCGTTGGCTGGTTTCGACCTCTGACGCATGCCCTCCAACCAGTCAATGTTTTTGGCAATGGACAGTCCTGTGTTGCGTCCAGTTCCAAGACCGGACCCTCAGTATGGTGGAATCGCCGCCCCGGAGGCATCCGCGGGCCACCGGCGCACAGC
The DNA here is from genome assembly GCF_039907755.1 of Pseudarthrobacter sp. CC12. Lineage (NCBI taxonomy): Bacteria > Bacillati > Actinomycetota > Actinomycetes > Micrococcales > Micrococcaceae > Pseudarthrobacter > Pseudarthrobacter sp. CC12. The sequence continues at coordinate 45,932 of NZ_JARDJH010000032.1, forward strand.
GCTCCCATTTGCCTGCCATCCTGCGTGCATAGGCATAAGGGAGCGCTGCCCCCTTCAATCCCTCATTGCGCCGCCTACTATCACTCCAGTCCTGAGCGGCCCCAGCATAGGACATCCCATGAAAAACAAATTCCCTTTCCCCTCCAAGGCATCTGCCGTTGGGGCGGCCACGGCAACCCTCATGACCCTTGGCATAGGTGCGGCCTCCGCCCACGTTTCGGTCACTCCGGTCGCCCCCGCCGAGGGTGGCTCCACAGAGGTGATCTTCAGGGTCCCCGGCGAGTCCAAGACCGCCGCCACCACCAAAATCAGGGTCGATCTGCCCACTGCTACTCCGTTCACCTCGGTCCGGGTAAAGCCTGTCCCGGGTTGGAGCGCCGAAGTTGTCAGAGGACAGCTGCCTCAGCCTGTGACCGTGGACGGTGCCACAATCACCGAAGCGCCGCTCTCCGTGACCTGGACCGCCAGCGACACAGCAAGTGAGCTGACGGCCGATCAGTATCAAATGTTCTCGGTATACGTGGGTAGGCTTCCGAAGTCCGGGACCATGGTCACACTGCCCGTTGCCCAGTCTTACTCGGACGGCAGTGTCCGGAACTGGGACGACCCTGTCGTCGACGGCCAGGCCGAACCCCAAGACCCTGCCCCATCCTTTGTGACCACTGCCGCTGAGCAAGGAGAAGACGGCCACGGCAGCCCCACCGCGGCAAATCAAGCCACCGTGCCGGTTGCCGCGGTGAACACCGATGCGCCCGCTGCAGGGCCGATTTGGGCGGCCTTGGCAGCAGGTCTGGTCGGGCTCGCCGCAGGAGTTGCTGCGTTCTTCCGCGCCGGTAGGACCAAAAAGAGCTGATCCTCACGGCACAATGGTCCCGGGAAGCCTGACCGTCGACGACCTTGTCAGGCTTCCCGGCCCGACCAAGAGGTCATCATGCACCGGCAGTGGGGCTTCAGAATAAACGGCGGGCTGGCCTCATTTCCCCCCAAAGCCAGCATAGGTCGGCGGCCCTAAAAGCTACTTTTCGGTATGCCTAACTTTCGGTTATCCTCGTATCAGAATGCCCCGATGATGAGGACTGACCCGATGGCTGCACCCACTCTTGAACTCCGGACGGCACCGCGTAAGGTGTGGTCCCGGCTCCTGCTGCTTGGCCCCGCTTTTGTCGCCGCGATCGCGTACGTCGATCCCGGAAATGTCGCAGCCAACCTCACCGCGGGAGCCAACTATGGGTATCTCTTGGTGTGGGTCCTGGTCGTGGCCAACGCCATGGCAGTCCTGGTCCAGTACCAGTCGGCCAAGCTGGGCCTGGCCACGGGCATGAGCCTTCCCGAGATCCTCGGCAAGCGGCTGGGCACCAAACGGCGACGCCTGTACTGGACCCAGGCGGAGATTGTCGCCGGCGCCACCGACATGGCCGAGGTCATCGGCGGCGCCGTGGCCTTGAACCTGCTGTTCGGGCTGCCACTGCTGGCCGGCGGCTTCATCATCGGTGTCGCGTCCATGCTGCTCCTTGCCCTGCAGTCACACCGGGGCCAGCGGTCCTTTGAGTACGCGATATTGGTGCTGCTGGGAGTCATCGCGGTCGGGTTCATGACCGGCTTGTTCGTCAACCCGCCCGACGGCGGAAGCGCACTGGGCGGCCTGCTGCCTCGTTTTGAGGGCACCGACACCGTTCTGCTCGCGGCCAGCATGCTCGGCGCCACCGTCATGCCGCACGCGATCTACCTGCACTCTGCCCTGGCCAGGGACCGGCACGGGTTCGCCGAGGACCCAGCCATCCGGACCCGGCTGATCCGCGCAACACGTTTCGACGTCCTCGGCGCCCTGCTGCTGGCGGGTGTGGTGAACATTTCGATGCTGCTGCTGGCTGCGTCCAGTCTCCGCGGCATTGAAGGAACCGACACGATCGCCGGCGCCCACGCTGCCGTCACAGCCGCCCTGGGCCCGGCCATCGGCGTTATTTTCGCTATCGGGCTGCTGGCCTCAGGCCTGGCATCGACCTCGGTGGGCTGCTACGCCGGCGCCACCATCATGGGTGGGCTGTTGAAGGTCCGCATTCCGTTGCTCACCCGCCGGGTCATCACCCTGATCCCGGCCCTGATCATCCTGGGCGCCGGGATCGAGCCAACCCTCGCCTTGGTGCTGAGCCAGGTGCTGCTCAGCTTCGGTATCCCCTTCGCCCTGATCCCGCTGATCCGCCTGACCGGCAAGCGGGAAATCATGGGCATCCACACGGACTCTAAACCCTTGAAGATCGCCGGCTGGACAAGCGCCACCCTGATCGTGGGCCTGAACATCGTGCTGATTACCCTCACGCTCACCGGTCAGTCCTAAGGCAGAAGCAGTCCCATCCCCTGGTTCAGTCCCGCCCTGCCGGTCCTGCCCATAAGGCCTCAAGTGCCGCATCGCCAAGGATAATGTCCTCGCCGGATCCAACGACCCGGACCGCTGTCCCGGCCGCGAATGGTTTCGGGTCAGCGACCGTGAGCTCCGTGCCCGGAACGAGCCCCAGTCCGGAAAGGTAACGCAGCAGGGCCGGATCAGCATCCGCGACGCGGCGCAGAACGAGTTTCCCGCCCGGTGGTGCGAGTTTGAGAGGGATGGCGTCCGGGCGGGTGACCTGCCCGTCCGCGGTGGGGATCGGGTCGCCGTGGGGGTCCGCCCCCGGGTGCCCCAGTTGAGCATCCATCCTGTCGATCAGGTCCTCCGAGACGGCATGCTCCAGCGCTTCCGCTCCCGGGTGGACTTCGTCCCAGCTGTAGCCGAGGGCACGGACCAGGTAGGTTTCCAGGATCCGGTGCCGGCGGACCATCATCAGTGCGCACTCCAGGCCAGGTCCTGTCAGTTCGACGCTGCCGTACTTGGCATGGGAGACAAGGCCCTGACGCGCGAGCTTTCCGATGCCTTCAGAGGCCGTGGACATGCTGACACCGAGCCGGCCGGCCAAAACCCCGATGGTCACCGGGGCATCGGACCACTCCCCCACGGTGTAAATGAGCTTCAGATAGTCCTGCGCGGCGGCGGTCAAGTCGGCGACCCGGAGTTGGCTGCTCACCGTCCCTGACCGTGGGCGTGGTCGTACCAGCTCATTCCTGCACCTGCCAGCGAAGCGGTCCGATCATCGGCGCCCCGGTCCCGGCCCGAGGGTAACCGCCACCGGCGCCCGGTTCGGGTCCGATCCGCAGCCTGCGCAGCACGCTCCGCCGTTCCTGGCTTCTTCTGTGGAAGCGGCCGTGAGCACACGGTGAGGACCGGTTTCATTCGTAATGTCTTTGTTTTCCGGGGCGCAGCACTCGTCGCTGTCGTGCGTGTCCAGGCCGGGGACGGTGCAGCAGACATCGCCGCGCCAGGCGTTGATGCCCTCGCGGACCGCGATGCCGGCAATGACCAGGGCGGCTCCAGCGTCGGCCCACCACCAGCCCAGGGTGATGTTCAGGACAAGGCCGACCAGCAGCACCGCCGACAGGTAACTGCACAGCAGGGTCTGCTTGGAATCCGCGACGGCGGTGCGGGATCCGAGTTCCCGGCCAGCGCGGCGCTGCGCCCAAGACAGCACCGGCATGATGGCCAGGCTCACTGCCGCGATGATGAGGCCGGGCGTTGAGTGTTGTGCCTCCCCCGCACCGGTGAGGGACCGGAGGGCGTCCGCGGTGACAAACGCGGCGAGGGCGAAGAAGGAGATGGCGATGATCCGCAGGGTCCGGTGTTCGCGCTGTTCCGGCTCTTTGGCAGAGAACTGCCACGACAACGCCAGCGCTGAGGCCACCTCGATCACCGAATCCAGGCCGAAGCCGATCAGTGCCGAGGAGTCAGCCACCCCACCGGCCCAGAGCGCCACCACGGCCTCGACGAGGTTATAGGTGATGGTCGCGGCGGCGAAGAGCCGGATCCGCCGCAACAGGACCGCCCGCCGCAGCGTGCTTGGCGCCTGAGGCACGGCCGTCACGCGAAGCACGCCCCGTCAGGGGCGCAGCAGGACGGATCCACCGCCAGGACAACGCCGAGCAGGTCCCTGATCGCATGGCCCAGCCGGGGATCGGCGAGTTCATACCGGGTCCTGCGCCCGTCCGGGACGGCGACGACGAGCCCGCATCCTCGCAGGCATGTCAGGTGGTTGGACATGCTCTGCCGTGACACACCCAGAGCCTCGGCAAGATCTGACGGGTAGGACGGCGCTTCTGACAGGGTCAGGAGGACCCGGGCCCGTGTCGGGTCCGAGGCCGCATAACCGAACCGTGCCAGCGCGGGCGCCGGAGTGAGCGTTTCCATACCTCAAAGTACAGCCGTGAATGTACCCAGACAAACTGTGGCGGGCAGGCCGAAGGGCTTTGAGACGCACGCAGATAGAAGACTTCCGTGCTGAATGAGTTTTGGAATGTTGACTTGAAGTTCTATAAGGCCTTGGTGTTTGGTGCGATGGGGCTTATTGCTGCCGGCATCGTGCTTAGCATCCTGGGGACCACGACCCAGAACCAGGGGCTGCTTTCGCCTCACTGCCGGTAATGGGAGCGGGCCTGGTACTGCATGCGGCAGGAGTCGTCATCCGCGGGCACCAGGTTCGCAGGCTGATCAAGTAACAACCATCCGGCAGTACCGCGGAGGATCCCTGCCTTGGCTTGGAGACGGCCTGCCTTGCCAGGTTTCCCGCACGCTGGTATTCACCCATGCCCGGGCCGGATAGCTGTCTTGCCGTTTTTCGAAAGTCCCTTGGTAGGCTTGTCCGGTTGATAACGGGGTCCGGGAGACCGGAACTCTGCACTTTCTTCTGCCGCTGTCGCTCACTACTGGTGGGCACTCGTCCCCGGCAGGCATCGTCTTGAACAACGGAAACCACGCGTTCGAACAGACGTATCCGGACGAGCCTTTGCCCCGTAACCTGTGCTACGCAGGTGTGCAGATAATGTGAGGAATAGATGAAGTTCTTGTCGGCTGCTGCCTTTACTCAAGGGCTGGCTTTTTTCACTGCAACCCCCTCGCCAAGTCCGGGTGAGAACGGACTTCGGCCGGGTCTTAGCGCCGACCAGGTAACGCCAGGCCTTCTCGGATTCGTCATGACGGCATTTATGGTGATAGCTGTCGTGGCTCTCATGGTTTCGATGACCCGCCGGATCCGCCGTGTCCGCTACCGGGCGCAGGTCAGTGAGGGCCGCGGAGAGGGACCGGCTGAGTCTGATGCCGGCTTCTCAGAGTCAGATGAACCAGCCCAGCACAGAAACACCTCCAGAGAGCCTGGTGACTAAAGGACCCCCGGGCCCACGGGGAAAATCCGAGGTGGTCTACAGCTCTACGACGTCCACTTGGCGGTGCGATTCCGGCGAGTTTTATCCTCTAATTACTTCCTGACCGGCTGCATGGCGGCACTTGCGACCCCGCCCTGCAAGGCAACGCGGTCGCAGCCGCCCCGCACAGGGTATCCGCAAACTCCGGAAGCCAGCCCGTGTTCCTGGGCAAGGTTCGGGATTGGCGCACCTTCTGGTGTAGGCCCAGGATTCGCGGGGCGGCCCTGCTCGTCGAGGGGCCCTTATTCGCGAGATCCCACGTCGGGGCGGGTGGCAAACGTGCTCCGATGACGCGGCATTTCCGGTCTGCCGGTTGCGTCCGCGCCCAATTGGACGGCTTCGCCTTGAAGCGTGATGTTGTTCCCGTGACGTCCAGAAGCGTTCCCCCGCTGCTGCAAAGCGAAGCTGGCGGCGGCTGTCTCTGCGGTCCTCATGTGGCTCTCCATTCCGGGCAGCTGCTGCGTTGTCTAGAGTGGTGCCAGGCCAGCCGGACGACTCGACCGGGCGTTGTCGCCCTTGCGTCGCGGTCGGCGTGCCGCGGAGGAATACCGTAAAGGTACCGCTCCATCACACCCTGGGGCCCGAAGGGCCCCGGGTCCGAAGCTTCAGGAGCTGACATGATGACAGGGCCATCAGCCGTTGCCCAGGCCGCGGTATTCGTGGCCTTTCCCGTTGCGGCGGCCATTCTGGGCTCGATCATCGCCGTCCTGCGTCCGCCGGGACCGAAGGCCACCAGCGCTGTGCAGCATTTCGCGGCCGGGGTCGTAATGGCCGCACTGGCAGGCGAGGTGCTCCCGGACCTGCGGAACGAAGGAAGCCTGCCCTGGGCGATCACCGGCTTCGTCGTCGGTACCGCGATCATGCTGGCACTTGGCGCGCTCGGCCGGGCATTGGAGCGGAAGCAGGAATCATCAGGAACCGGGCTCCCTGTGGGCTTTCTCGTCGCCGTGGGAATCGACCTGCTTCTGGACGGCCTCCTCGTGGGACTCGGAGCGGCGCTGGGGGCACAGCAGGGCCTGATCCTGACGATTGCCCTGACCATCGAGATCCTCTTCATAGGGCTGTCCGTCACCATCACCCTGATCCGGAACGGTCTGTCACGGACTCGGGCGGTGGCCATAACCACCGCCCTGGGCCTGCTCACCGGTGTCGGGGCACTCGGCGGGGCGGCCGCACTCGGCGGGGCTAGTCATCAGGTCCTCGCCTTCGTCCTGGCTGTCGGGGCGGCCGCACTCCTGTACCTGGTGGTGGAGGAATTGCTGACTGAGGCCCATGAACACACCGAAACCGCGTTCCTGGGTGCGATGTTCTTCCTCGGATTCCTTACCATCTATGTCATGGCCGGCCTCTAGCTCCTGGGATCCGCGCATATTCGGCAAGTGCACTTCGGTAGGGCGCCCGGCAAATATTAGGCTTTAGTGAAGGTGGCTTGTGAAAAAGTGAAACATCCGACGCTAAGGTTTTGCGGGCGGCGTAGTGGCCTGTATTTGTCGGGTTTGATCTGGTTGGCGCGGGGCCAGGTGTAGTCGCCGGTGAGGTTGATGTGTTCCCAGCCCAGGGGCGGGTTTCGCGATCCCACAACACCACCGAAGGACTGGCCATCGTCACACCCCTGGCCAACGAACCCGCTCGCCTGGGTGGCTCGCGGACGGTCGGCGAGGAAATCCCAAAGGGCGGCATCGTCGTCGTATATTTTCCGCGCAGCGGGGGTGGGCTGCAGGACCCTTCAGCAATTGTCGCGGCAACGGTTGTTGCACCCTCGTTCGATGTGGCTGATGACTTTTCATCGGTTCACACTAACGTCGGGAGTGCCGGGGCCTCCGAGTAGATGGGCAAGCGTGGACTGATGCGCTTGCCGCGACACACGAGGATCCCACTACCTCTCAAGGCGCCCCTGGGCCATACTTGCGAGGTATTCGTTGTATGTGTCGAGCTCTGCATCCTCGACGCGTTGTCGTTGCTTCGAGGTGCGCATCTCCCGGGTGCGCCAGCGGGAAAGGCAGACGATGAGTACCACGAATAGCGGCAGTTCTGCATAGGTCCATACCAGGGTCCCGGCGATCGCCTGATCGAGGATCGGATCATGGTCGCCGGTGGGGTTGGCGTATGCGCTGAAAAGCGGTGTCCCGGTTCGGAGCAGGATCAGGCCGAAGACGGCATGGATTTGGAGCTCGACGACGATGTCGACGAACCGCACAGCGAAGGATGGGACACGTGGCAAGGGGTCGGACGACCATAGCGGTATCGCCGAGATGACGCCGAGGACGAGGATCATGAACAACAGGGCGTCGTGGCCGAAGGGGATGCGCATGATGATGCTGATGACGTCTATGAGATAGAGAGCCGGGTACAGCAGGATCGCGGCGACGATGGCGACCACGGGGTGTAGTGCGGCGCGCCAGAATCGTGCTCGGAGTCCCGCGTGCGCGGCGCGGAGCACGAGTCGTCCGAGGCCGGTGTGCGGCGTACTGCGCAGGAGAAGACGCCCCGGCGAGCCGGCGATGAGAAGCGGCGGGACGACGGTCAACAGGGTGATCTGTTGGAACACCAGGCCCGAGACGAACTCCTCGGCCAGGCCGTTCACGCCGAACGTCGTGACGGCAAAGATCAGGACGCATCCGGTCAAGAACGATGCCGTGCGGGCGATTGCCCAGCGACGGCGATGCCGCCACATCCAGATCGCCCCCCTCAGGTATAGCGCCGCGAGCAGCAGGGCGGCGACGGCGATTGGCGAGCCCGCGAGGGGTTCGAAGGCGACCCACTGGTCAATCGGTGGCATGGCAGGTTCCCTTCATCGAAGCGATGATACATCGTTATTTGGCCGCCGCGGTGCCGGGGACAGGTGCGTCTGGAGTAGGAGTGCAGGCCGGGGAAGTACACGTTGACGACCGTGAAGTTGAACACTACGGCGGCGAATCCGATGATGCACAGCCAGGCCGAGCGGTTGCCGCGCCCGCCACGTGCGGCCCGGGCGAGGATGTAAGCCGGCCTGGATGTACTGCCCAGGCAGGTTGGTTAAGCGGCAGATGGGCGGGTGGCCTCCGATTGCGGTGTGGGGCCTGTGGCGATTGTAGTGGTGCAGCCAGGCGGTAGGGCGCATGGAGTGGACGGGTGGATGGAGTGCGGTGACCCGGTGCCGGCCGGGCAGCGTTGACGGTCAGGACGCGGGCGGTTGTCCCAGTGCCCGGGACGGATGCGGGTCAATCAGCGGTGCGTGGGGCCGGGACGCCGGTGAATACGCCCGGGTAGTTGTCCACGGGCCCGGTCCTGTTCGGCGGCCACGCGATCACGCTGGCCTTGCCCTCCACATCGGACAGGTTAACAAATCCACCGTCTGCGCCCCTGTGCGCGCGTGAGTCGGCTGAGTAGTTGCGGTTATCACCCATCACCCAGAGTTTTCCGGGCGGGACCACGACATCGAAGGGCTGAACCCAGGCCGGCTCCGCGGCATTCAGGTAGGTCTCATTCAACGCTTCACCATTGACGGTGATTTGTCCGGCTGCCGTGCAACACGTCACCCGGTCACCGGGGAGGCCGATGGCGCGTTTCACCAGATAGTTGCCCGATTTCTCGGGAAGGAGTCCCACGAAGCCGAGGGTGTCCTCAACGACGCCGCCAAGGCCGCGGTCCGGGCCAGGAGAGGTCTCCGGGAGCCAGTTCTTGGTATCGCGGAACACGATGACGTCTCCGCGCGCTAAGCCAAACGGTTCCGGGATGAGAAGGTTGACGATAATCCTGTCATCGACCTTCAGTGTGTCCGCCATTGAAAGGGAGGGGATGAAGAATGCGCGGAAGAAGAAGGTTTTAATCAGAAAGGACAGGACGACGGCGGCCAGCACCACCAATCCAATCTCCCTGATCCAGGCTGCCGTGGCCCGGTGAGGGCCGGATTTGCCGGACGCAGCTTTTGCTGCCCTTAATCCCTGACGGGTCCGCGGCGTGTTTTTAGCGCTGCGTCGATCTGGCCCGTGCGCTCTTTCCTGTTTCCCTGGCATTCTTCGTCCCTTCTTCAGTAGCCGGTCTTGAAGGGAAAGCGGCCGCCGGCCACCGGTGCCCACGGCCTGGCTAAAGGGGCCGGTCAAAGGAGAAACCACAGGCACACTGGTACGTCATAACACTTCGGAGCAGTTCCTGTGCGGTGTTCTGCGGTTCAGTTCTTGGCGATAACGGCATCTCTTCGGCCGTTATTAAGCGCATCGGCTTGCCGCAATGCACATGGGTGGCCAGCATATGGTCGACATCCGGATCCCGGCCCCTCCCAGCTGCTTCTATCCCGCCGATCGCAAAACCTTTCCGGATTGAAGCATCCTGCCCTGCCGAGGTTGCCGTGTATCGCTCAAGCGATTGCTGTAAATCGTTCAAGGGTCCTTCTTCGCCAGAAGACCTCCAACTAACGACTCCTCCAGTAAAAGGAACGCCCTGGACGCGATAGAGGTTCCCGCCACGGCTTCAGGGCGATTAGAGCAGGAATCCTGGGTCCAGCCGAGTCCGGCAAGCCCAAGGGCGCTACGGTGACAAAAGAAGAGTGGCCGCAGGAGCTCAAACGAGTGCCCGGCCACCAGGTTGCAGGCCCCGGCCCCGATCACGGGTGTTTCTCTCTTCGCCTTGCAGTGCTTGCCCTATGCTTGTGGTCGTGCTGAATGAGTTTTGGGCCACCGCGCCGAAGTCCTATAAGGTCCTGGTCTTTAGTGCCATGGGCATCATCGCGGTCGGCATCGTGTTCACTGTTATCGGTTCCACAGCCCGGCAGGAGTGGGCAGCCTTGGCTTCCCTGCCCCTGATTGGCCTGGGACTGGTCCTCCACAGTCTCGGTGTAGTGGTCCGCGGTCATAAGGTGCGCAAAAGCATCCCAAAGTGACTAAAAGTGGGCAGCCAGCCCTCAGCCCCTCCCGCCCGTGGCGGTGGCTCATGAAAGTCCGAGCGGACGGGGGATATTCTCGGCCGTCAGAAGCGGTGGCCGCGCCATGCGGCCGGTGACCCGCAAATGATCTCAGTTAGAGAGCGAACCTGTGGACGATAGTGGAGACACCCGTCCGGAAGGGAGTACGCGGAGGCTGTTCAGCCGGCGGAACCGCTGGCCCTGGCCACGCGCTGGCACGAAAGCAAAGCTCTTAGTGCCGAACGTTCTCCCCACCTCAAAATTCAGGTGGGCTTAGGTGCAGGTTGTCTGCAAAATGCACCTACCAGGTTAGGGATAAATGAATTACTTGCTGCTGACGTCTGCTGAGCGTGGACTCACGTACCTGACGGTGACTCCGAGCCCGGCACCGGGCCCCGGCCAGAATGGATTACGACCGGGGTTGAGCGCAGATCAGGTGACCCCCGGACTTCTCGGGTTCGTCATGACAGCCTTCATGGTCGTCGCAGTTGTCGCGCTCATGGTTTCCATGACCCGACGCATACGCCGCGTCCGGTACCGGGCGCAAGCAGCCGAAAGGCCCGGGAACACGGATGCACCCCTCACTGATGAAGGGAACGATGTCCTTCATCCTGAAGAGTCAGGGGATCCAGGGCCTCTCCCCGGAAAGACTGCTCCTGAAAAACAGGCCTAGCGTTCCTTGGTGTTCCACACTCTGACACTGATCTTGAGTTTTAGGCAGCCTGCTCAAACGAGTCCTTCCCGGGAGTTCTGGCTGGGGATCCTGGGTCAGGGCCGTCGCCCCTGCCGGCGGGCCCATCGCCGCAGAACCACAGCAGCCCCGCCTGCAGTCACGCTCAGCAGGAGCAGCACCCAGCCGGCAACGGTGAGGGCGGAGGCGAGAACCACGGTGCCGGGTTCCAGGCTCTGGGCAGCCAAGGCGGTATCGACCGCGACGTTGGCCGATAAACGAATGATGATGAAGAGCAGGAGCAGTGCCCCGAGCAGCCCGCGCAGGACCCTGTTGGCCACGTTTGTGCCGATCAAGAGCAGCCAGCTGAAACCGAAAATTATGGGAAACAGGGTGCCGGCAGTCTTGTGGATATAGCTGAGCTGCCCGAGGGCGTCCTCGTTCATTCTCGCCCGCAGGTCGCCGACGTAGTCCACCGAGAAGCCGCCCATCAGGGAATCCGGCATCGCCAGGCCGCCGGAGAGCTGCGTCATTTGATTCAGCGTGAGCAGGTGCAGGTACCAGAAGAGGAACAGGCTGGCTGCCACCCCGGCGATCAGGATCACGTTGCCGTTGTTTTGCGTTTTCTTCGATGGGTTGCCCGCGGTAGGGGTAATCACAGGCGGCAGCTGGTGCTGCGGAAAAGATGCTTTGCTGCCGTGTTTCTTGATGCGCTGGGCGGGTGTCTTGGACATGGCCTCATTATCCCGGCTGTTGAGGGACACGATGGACCACACCTGATTGAGTACCGGGTGGTGCGGGCCCCTGCGGTGAGCACAGCGGGTCCGCGTCTCCGGCGCGCTTCGGGTGGCGTCTTCGTGCACAACACAAATAGCGCCCGGCAACTGCAGGCAAGATAGGACCATGCTGGTACCTTCCCGCCGTCGTCTGCGGATCGAAGTCTTGATTGTTCTGGCGCTGTCGTTGGGACAGTCGGCTGTGTACTCTGTGGTGCAGCTTCTGGACAAGCTGACCAGCGCGCCGCTGGCCCAGGGCACTTCCACGCTCAACCGGTCGCAGAGCACACGCGAATACTTCGACCTGACGTATCAGTTGCTGGAAATCTTCTTCGCGCTGATGCCCGTCCTGCTCGTGATCTACTTCCTGACTGACCAGCGCCCATCACCTACCGTCACCGGTCACCGCAGTGGTTCGGCGTTCGAAAAGCTTGGCTTCAATTTCGCCCGCCCGGGAAGGGACCTGATTCAGGGATTTGGGCTGGCCGTCCTGATCGGTGTCCCCTCCCTGGGGCTCTATGCGGCAGGGCGCGCGCTGGGCATCACGACTGCGATTATTCCCAGCGCGCTGGACCCGTACTGGTGTGTTAGCGGCCATGAAAAACTGCCCATAGGCGGCCACGAAAGTGCCCACTGACGGCCAGTAAAACTGCCCGATGGTG
>NZ_JARDJH010000033.1:0-56847 GCF_039907755.1 Pseudarthrobacter sp. CC12
GTGTGTGGTAACCACCAACCTAAGAGGTCTTCACCTATTCACGACGTAACCAACGTCCTGACTCAGTACACCTAGGCTGCGGTCAGTCCGCCCCGGCCACGCCGTCTGCGTATTGCAGCGCGATCCACAGTTCTGCGCGCACCTGTGCCTGGTTAAGGTCCATCTGCAGCAGTTCGCCCAGGACGCCGATCTGCCGGCGCACACTGTTCCGGTGCAGTCCCAGCAGTTTGGCGGAGGCATCCCAGCTGCCGTTCTCGCTGAGCCAGCCCCGGAGGACGGCCAGCAGTGGGTGGCGCCGGTCAGGTTCCAGTGCCAGGACCGGTTGGAGGAGGCGTTCGGCCAGCAACGTGCCGGCCTCACGGCCCAGCAGCCCGGTCACGGACCAGGACACCTCATCGGCCCGGACGCTCCGGCCGCTGCGCTGGACCTGGCTGCGCAGGGAGGTGGCGCGCTGGTACGCGGCAGACAATCCGGTGAGCTCGGTCGGTTCGCCGATCACCAGGCGCCACCCCAGCCTCTCCACATCTGCGAGCAGGGCATCGTCCACCCTGAGCCGGGTCACGGCGGCGAACCCGTAGTCGGTGACCTCCACGAGCTTTGTGTCAAGCATCCGGCGCCACTGCAGCAGCTCCCGGACCGGGCCGTCACCCGCAGGCCACTGGGGCGCCTCGACATTGATGCCCTGCACGACGCGCATGGGCGCGGACCGGGTGGAGGAAAGGCTCTGTGCCAGCAGGTCCTTGAGGCCGTTGAGGTGCCGGGTGCTGCCCGCAGCGAGGCTTTCGGGGTGCAGGAGGACGGCGGTGGCCAGCTGGCTCGGCGCCAGCGACCCGCTGGTGCGCTGCCGCACCAGCAGCTCGAGCAGTCCGACGGCGGACTGGACCACATTGTTCTGCGCAGGCGTCAACGGAGCGTCGGAGCCGAGAATCAGGGCGCCGAGGTTGGCGTCCTTGGTACTGCGCAGGGGATGGCCCACCACCAATGCAGATCCCGGCTGGTCAAAGCCGTCCATCTCCACCCTCGGCCCCCGGCCGGACAGCAACCGATCGAGCATGGGTTCCAGGAGGGAGAGGTCGACGGCGGTGCTGCCGCCGTCACTGGTGCCCCGGGCCCGGACCCGGCCGTCCGCGCCTACCAGGACCGCCCACACGGGGACGCGCTGGACCAGCGCGGCCAGGAGTTCATGCTCAGGCCGGGGGGAGAGGACGGCACGCATGAGTTGCCGGTTGGTCTCCGCGAGTTGCCGGAAAACCCGGGCATTGTCGGTTTCCAGGAGTTGTGAGAACTGGAGGCCGATCGCGGCAAAAGGAAGGGATTCCGGCACCTCGAACAACGTGAGGTTGTGCCGGCGGCAGGCCTCCACCACCACGTCGGGAACGGCATCGAAATAGGGCCGGATCCCGAATCCCAGCGCCGCCACCTTGGCCTGGACCAGCCGCCGGACATACGCATCCACCCGTGCCGGCGTGCCGCCCCCGCCAAGGAAGGGGAGTCCGGCGGTGAGCAGGAACTCACCCTCCGGAAGGTAGGGAGTGGGGTCCTCCAGCTCGCTGGGCTCCACCCAGCGCAGGAGACGGCCGCCACTGCCGCCGTCGTGAAGGAGTTTCAATAACGGCGGCAGCTGGTCAAGGAACTGCTGCAGCGTGACAAAACTCAGCGGTCCGGACTCCCCTGGCTCAACCGTCATGGGTGCCTCCGGCGCGGGCCGGATCCCGGCAGCCGCGGCCTCCGGCGGCCGCAGGTGCCGGATTGCGGGATCCGCCGCGCTTGTGCATAAAGTCTCACGGTGGATCACTATAAGTCATTTTGCACCAGGTTGAGAGTTGGCTCACATGCGAGTGTTGGTGAGGGGAAACCGACAACTACTCTGAAGGGACGTCAACGGTGACTGTGCCTGTGACCACCGAAAAGCCCACTGCGCCAAGCCCGGTACGGCCCGGCCTCCAGGCCCAGCTGCTGCGGCGTAAACCGATAGGACAAATGGTCAGCGAAGCCGAAGGCGGCGAAGGCGCCCCAAGGCTGCTCCGCAGCTTTGGCGTCCTGCACCTGACCATGATCAGCGTGGGGGCCACCCTGGGGACCGGCATCCTGGTGATCCTCGGCGAATCGGTGCCCCTTGCCGGGCCCGCCATCTGGATCTCCTTTGTCATTGCCGGCCTTGCCGCCCTGCTCTCCGCCGTCTCCTATGCCGAGATGGCGGGCCTGGTCCCGGTGGCGGGCTCCAGCTATTCCTACTCGTACGCCACCCTGGGCGAAGGCATGGCGTGGATCTGCGGTTGGTGCCTCGTCCTGGAATACGCGGTGTCTGTGGCCGCGGTGGCGGTGGGCGCCGGCCAGTATGTCAACGAGACGCTGGCGGCGTTCGGGCAGGTGCTGCCCGACGCAGTAGCCCAGCCGCCCGGCGATGGGGGACTGGTCAACGTTCCGGCGGTGGCTATCGTGGTGCTGGCCATGGTCCTGCTGGTCCGCGGAGCCCGTGAGAGCGCCCGGATCAACACGGCCATTGTCATCGTCAAAGTGGGCATCCTGCTGTTCTTCTGCGCCGTTGCCTTCACCGCCTTCAATGCCGGCAACTTCCAGCCGCTCCTGCCCATGGGCGCGGCCGGTGTCTCCGCCGCGGCCTCCAGGGTGTTCTTCTCCTACATCGGCTTCGATGCCGCCTCCACTGCCGGCGAGGAAGCCCGGGACCCCAAGCGCGACCTTCCCCGCGCCATCCTGCTGTCCATGGTGATCGTCACCGGCATCTACGTCCTGGTGGCGGTTGCTGCCATCGGTGCCCGCCCCTGGGGCTGGTTCGACGGCACCGAGGCCGCCCTGGTCCAGATCCTGGAGGAGACCACCCACCAGCCGTGGATCGCCCTGGTCTTCTCCGTCGGCGCTGTCCTCGCGATCGCCAGCATCGTGCTCACGGTCCTTTACGGGCAAACCCGGATCCTGCTGTCCATGTCGCGGGACGGGCTGGTCCCCAAGGTCTTCGGCCGCGTCTCCTCCCGGACCGGCACCCCGGCCGCCGGAACGCTCATTGTGGGTACCGCCGTCGCGCTCACCGCAGGCCTGGTGCCGCTTGGAGCCCTGGCCGACGCCACCAGCATCGGAACCTTGTTCGCGTTCGCACTGGTGAACATCGCCGTCATCCACCTGCGCCGCAACCGCCCGGACCTGAAGCGGAGCTTCCGGGTGCCGCTGTACCCCATCACTCCCGTGCTGGGCACGCTCATGTGTGCCTACCTGATGGCGAACCTGGGAGCCGATACCTGGGTCGTCTTCGGGGCCTGGATGCTGGTGGGCATCGCCATCTACTTCGGCTATGGACGCCGGAACTCCAAGGTAGCGGCGCTGAGTGAGCTCGACTACCGTGAACTGACCGCCAAGGCCCCGAGCCAGGAACCTGTGAAAGCAGAACAACCATGACCATCGCCACCGAACTGCCTGCCTTCGACCCCTCCAGCACCTCCACGCCGCCGGCGGACGCGGCCGGACGCGGCGCAGGCGGGCAGGCAGCGCCCATCACCATGCTGAACCCCGATTTCCCGTTCAGCTACGACCACTACCTGGCCCACCCGGACGGCCTGGGCACCGTCCCGCCGGAGTTGTACGGCGCGGAGGTGGCCGTCATCGGCGCCGGGCTCTCCGGCCTGGTGACCGCCTATGAACTCATGAAACTCGGGCTCCGGCCGGTGGTCTACGAGGCGGACCAGATCGGCGGGCGGCTCCGAACAGCTGCCTTCCCCGCAGCGCCGGGAGTGGTGGCGGACCTGGGCGGAATGCGGTTCCCGGTCTCTGGGAAGGCGTTCTACCACTACGTGGACCTGCTCGGGCTGGAAACGCAGGACTTCCCCAACCCCCTCGCCGAGGCAACGTCCAGCACCGTAATCGAACTGGCCGGCAAGAAACACTATGCCGAAAAGCCAAGCGACCTGCCGCCGTTCTTCCGCGAGGTGGCCGACGCCTGGAAGGCAGCAGTCAATGACGGCGCCAAGTTCGTGCAGATGCAGGACGCCATCAAGGCGCGGGACATGCCCAGGATCAAGGAACTCTGGAACGAACTGCTCCCGCTCATGGATGAACAGACCTTCTACGGTTTCATCGCCGCCAGCGATTCCTTCAAGAAGGCAGGGTTCGCCCACCGGGAGGCCTTCGGCCAGGTGGGGTTCGGCACCGGCGGCTGGGACACCGACTTCCCCAACTCCATCCTGGAAATCCTTCGCGTGGTCTACACCGACGCGGACGACCAGCACCGGCTGATCCGCGGGGGAGCGCAACGCCTGCCCGAGGCACTCTGGCAGCACGCGCCGTCGGACCTGGTGCACTGGCCTGCCGGCACCTCCCTGGCCTCGCTGCACTCGGGCTCGCCGCGCGGCGCCGTGGGGAAGATCAGCAGGGACCCTGACGGCAACCTGCGGGTCCGGGAGCGCTGGGGCCGCGAGGCCAGCTACCCGGCCGTGGTGACCACCTGCCAGTCGTGGCTGCTGTCCACCCGGATCCACACGGAGGAGGCCCTGTTCCCGGCCGAGCTCTGGACCGCAATGGAGAAATCGCACTACATGCAGTCCTCCAAGACGTTCGTGATGGTGGACCGGCCGTTCTGGAAGGACATCGACCCGGAAACGGGCAACGAGGTCCTGTCCATGACCCTGACCGACAGGCTGAACCGGGCCACCTACCTGCTGGACAACGGCCCGGACCAGCCCGCCGTCATCCTGCTCTCCTACACCTGGAACGACGACGCGCTGAAGTGGCTGGCCCTGGACGCCGACGAACGCGTGGAACTGATGCTGCACTCGCTTGAACAGATCTACCCCGGCGTGGACATCGCCGGGCACATCGTGGGCCAGCCCATCACCGTGTCCTGGGAGGCGGACCCCAACTTCATGGGCGCCTTCAAGGCCAACCTCCCCGGCCACTACCGCTACCAGCAGCGGCTGTTCACCCACTTCAAGCAGGACGAGCTGCCGGAGTCCCAGCGCGGCATCTTCCTGGCCGGCGACGACGTCTCCTTCACCGCCGGCTGGGCGGAAGGCGCGGTCACCACGGGGCTGAACGCGGTGTGGGGCGTGGTGAAGCACCTGGGCGGGTCCTCGGCGCCGGGAAATCCCGGCCCGGGCGACCTGCTGGACGAGTTCGGTCCGATCAGCCTGGACTGATCCAGGCCGGACTTGGTCAGGCGTGGAGCTCGCGGTGTTTCGCCGCGAGCTCCACGTAGCGCGCCGCATTGGCGCGCACGCCGTCGAACTCTTCATCCGAGAGCCCGCGGCGCACCTTGGCGGGAACTCCGGCCACCAGCGAGCGGGGCGGAACCACCGTTCCTTCCAGGACCACGGCGCCGGCTGCCACCAGCGAGCCGGCGCCGATCACTGCCCCGTTGAGGACGGTGGCGCCCATGCCGATCAGGCAGTCGTCCTCCACGGTGCAGCCGTGCACGACGGCGGCGTGGCCCACGCTGACCCGCTGGCCCACCGTGCAGGGGAAGCCGGGGTCGGCGTGCAGCACCACATTGTCCTGCAGGTTGCTTCCGGCGCCCACGGTGATGGCCGCGGTATCAGCCCGGACCGAGACACCATAGAACGCGCTGGCGTCCGCGCCCAGGGTGGCATTGCCGATGATCGAGGCCGACGGGGCCACGAACGCTGATTCATGGACAGCCGGGGAATTGCCGGCGAAAGGGTAAAGAGGAGCCATGGCTTCACCCTAAGCCACCCCTGCACCGAACTGGGTAGCTGCAGGTGTCGTTTGGAAGCCCCAAAACGGCACCTGCTGCGACCTAGTTGAAGACCACCGTGCGGTTGCCGTCCAGCAGCACCCGGTGCTCGGCATGCCACTGCACGGCCTGCACCAGGGTGCGGCCCTCCACGTCCCGGCCCATCTGGACGAACTGTTCGGGCGTTCGCGCATGGTCCACGCGGATGACTTCCTGTTCGATGATCGGACCCTCGTCCAGGGCGGCGGTCACATAGTGCGCGGTGGCCCCGATCAGCTTCACACCGCGTGCGTGCGCCTGGTGGTACGGCTTGGCACCCTTGAAGGACGGCAGGAACGAATGGTGGATGTTGATGGCCTTGCCGGTCAGGTCGGTGCAGAGCTCATCGGAGAGGATCTGCATGTAGCGGGCCAGGACGGTCAGCTGGATGTCGTGCTCCGCGATGAGGGCACGCAGCTTGTCCTCGGCCTGCACCTTGGTGTCCCGGGTCACAGGGATGTAGTGGAACGGGATGCCGTAGAACTCGGCGAGGCCTGCCAGATCCTGGTGGTTGGAAACGATGGCGGGGATTTCGATGGGAAGGGTACCGGAGCGCTGCTGGAAGAGCAGGTCATTGAGGCAGTGGGCCGAGGTGCTGGCCATGACCAGCGTGCGCACCTTGTCACCGACGGTATCGAGGTTCCACTGCATGGAAAATGCTTCCGCCACCGGTTCCAGCGCGGCGCGCAGCTCGGACTTCGGAGCCGCCGTGGTCACTTCCACGCGCATGAAGAAGTTGCCGGTGGAAGGGCTGCCGTACTGCTGCGAGTCCATGATGTTGCACCCTGCCACGAGCAGGGCTCCGGCCACGGCGTGGACGATTCCGGGGCGGTCCGGGCAGGACAGGGTGACGACGTACGCTTGGTTCAGCTGCTCATGATTCACGCGTAACAGCCTACCCGCGCCGCGGGTGCCGGTTTTGGTACGCTGGAAGGGTCGCAACTGGCGTTGGGTGGCTAACCACCAGGGAGCGGCAATCACGAAGACCACGGATCGTACGCCTGGGCCGAGGGTCATGTTTTGCCGGAATTGGGGCTGCTCCTGCGTCAGTACAGCAGCACCATGCCGGGCTTTCACGCCCTGTCATCAACGCGGTGCGGAAGCGCGCCAGCCGGTAGCCTGACCTATAGCAGTGCCCGTATCCCCAGCCAGGAGTACTTCGTGACTACTACAGCCACCTCAACCACCGCCGTCAGCAACCAGCCGCTGGCTGAGCTTGACCCCGAAATCGCAGCAGTCCTTGAGCAGGAGCTTGGCCGCCAGCGCGGCACCCTGGAGATGATTGCTTCCGAGAACTTCGCGCCCCGCGCCGTGATGGAAGCCCAGGGCTCGGTCCTCACCAACAAGTACGCCGAGGGCTACCCGGGCCGCCGCTACTACGGCGGCTGCGAATACGTCGACGTTGCAGAACAACTGGCCATTGACCGGGTCAAGGCCCTGTTCGGCGCCGAGTTCGCCAACGTCCAGCCGCACTCCGGCGCGCAGGCCAACGCCGCCGCGCTGTCCGCCATGATCACACCCGGCGACAAGATCCTGGGCCTGTCCCTGGCCCACGGCGGCCACCTGACCCACGGCATGAAGCTGAACTTCTCCGGCAAGCTGTACAACGTGGCCGCCTACCAGGTGGAGGAAGACAACTTCCGCATCGACATGGACAAACTGCGCGAGCAGGCCATCGCCGAGAAGCCCCAGGTCATCATCGCCGGCTGGTCCGCCTACCCCCGCCACCTGGACTTCGCCGCGTTCCGCTCCATCGCCGATGAAGTGGGCGCGCTCCTTTGGACCGACATGGCACACTTCGCCGGCCTGGTGGCAGCCGGACTGCACCCCAGCCCCGTCCCGCACTCCGACGTCGTCACCTCCACCGTGCACAAGACCCTGGCCGGTCCCCGCTCGGGCGTGATCCTTGCCAAGGAGCAGTGGGCCAAGAAGCTGAACTCCAGCGTCTTTCCGGGCCAGCAGGGCGGCCCGTTGATGCACGTCATCGCTGCCAAGGCCGTGGCCTTCAAGATCGCCGGCACCCAGGAATTCAAGGAGCGCCAGGAGCGCGTCCTGGAAGGCGCCAGGATCATCGCTGACCGCCTGAACCAGGCCGACGTCGCCGAAGCCGGCGTCTCCGTCCTCACCGGCGGCACCGACGTGCACCTGGTACTGGTTGACCTCCGCAACTCGCAGCTGGACGGCCAGCAGGCGGAGGACCTCCTGCACTCCGTGGGCATCACCGTGAACCGCAACGCCGTGCCGTTCGACCCGCGCCCGCCGATGGTCACCTCCGGCCTGCGCATTGGCACCCCGGCCCTGGCTACCCGCGGCTTTGGTGCCAACGAGTTCACCGAGGTGGCAGAGATCATCGCCACCGCGCTCAAGGCAGGCGCCAGCGCCGACGTCGAGGCCCTCCAGTCCCGCGTGGACAAGCTGGCTGCCGACTTCCCGCTGTACCCCCAGCACGAGCAGTGGTAACCCATGGCTGAAACCACAACCGCACAGATCCTTGACGGCAAGGCCACCGCTGCTGCCATCAAGGCCGAGCTGACCGAACGCGTGGCCGCACTCAAGGCCAAGGGCGTCACCCCCGGCATCGCCACTGTGCTGGTGGGCGCTGACCCCGCCTCGCAGCTGTACGTCTCCATGAAGCACAAGCAGTCCGTGCAGATCGGGATGAACTCCATCCAGCGCGAGCTTCCGGCGGACGCCACCCAGGAACAGGTGGAGGCCCTCATTGACGAACTCAATGCAGACCCCTCCTGCCACGGCTACATCGTTCAGCTGCCGCTGCCCAAGCACCTGGACACGGACGCCATCCTGGAGCGGATCGACCCCGCCAAGGATGCGGACGGGCTGCACCCCACCAACCTGGGCCGGCTGGTGCTCAACGTCAACAACAAGATCACCACGCCGCTGCCGTGCACGCCCCGCGGCGTCATCGAGCTGCTCGAGCGCAACGGATACAGCCTGGCCGGCAAGCACGTGGTGGTGGTGGGCCGCGGCGTCACCATCGGCCGCTCGATCGGCCTGCTGCTCACGCGGCGGGAGGTCAACGCCACCGTGACCCTGACCCACACCGGTACCACCAACCTGTCCGAACTGCTGCGGCAGGCGGACGTCATCGTGGGTGCCGCCGGCGTCAAGCACATCGTGAAGGCCACTGATGTGAAGCCGGGCGCTGCCCTGCTGGACGTCGGCGTCACACGGGAGACCGATCCGGAGACCGGCAAGAGCCGTGTCTACGGCGACATCGATCCCGCCGCCGCGGAGGTGGCGGGCTGGATTTCGCCAAACCCCGGCGGAGTGGGCCCCATGACGGTGGCGCTGCTGATGACCAACGTGGTGGAGGCCGCGGAACGCGCAGCAGGCGTCGGAGAGTAGCACCGGCCCCGAACGCTCGACGGCGGCACGGCACCTTCCGTATGGAAGGCGCCGTGCCGCCGTCGGCCATTTAAGCGCAGCGCGGGGTAAGCCAGGCGCGGCCGTGCTTGTACTCCCGGGGGAGTACAAGCGGTACGCCGCCCACCTGACGACTTTCACCGTGCGCGGGAATAGGCTCGGACCATGCAGCGCCGTTTCCGGGGACCACCCACCGCCGTCATCGTGGTGGTGGTCGCCGTGATCCAGGTGGCGGGATCGGCGTTCGCCTCCCTGCGGCAGCCCGGACACGCGCCCCTGGACCCCCTGGCGCTCGCGTTGCTGCTGCTGGGGCCGGCCGCACTGGCTTTCCGCCGGCGCGCGCCGCTGGTGATGCTGCCCGTTGCCGCCGGGGCCACCGCAGCCTACCTTGTCCTGGGCTACGCCTGGGGCCCGGTGGTCCTCTCCTTCGCACTGGCCCTGATCCTGACGGCGGCGGCCGGGAAGCGCGCTGTGGCATGGTCGGGAGCCGCCGCGGGAATCCTCGCATTGTTTCTTGCCGCTGCGCGCAGCGGCGATGAAGCGGCGTTCGTCCGCGCCTTCGCCGGGTCCTCATGGCTGGCCATCCTGGTCCTGGTCGGGGAAGGGGTGCGGTTCCGCGGCGAACGGGTTGCCGAACGGCACCGCCAGGCGGCCGCGGCGGAACAGGCTGCCCGCGATGAATACCGGCTTGCCCTTGCGCGGGACATCCATGACGTGGTGGCCCATTCGCTGTCCCTGATCAACGTCCGGGCCTCGGTGGCGCTGCACCTGGGCGAGAAGGATCCGGCGCAGTTCCGCCCTGCCCTGGAGACCATCAAGGCAGCGAGCAGGGAATCACTGGCTGAAGTCCGCCAGCTGCTGGGCGTGCTCCGGGAAGATGCGCCGTTGAGCCCCACCAGCCGGCCCAGCCTGGCCCGGGTTCCGGAAATCGTAGAGAACGCGCGGCGGGCCGGGCTCGATGTCCGGCTCCTGGCCGGCCCCGGCAGTGACCACGTTCCCACTGCAGCCCAGGAAGCGGCGTACCGGATTGTGCAGGAGGCCTTGACAAACGTGGTCCGGCATTCCGGCGCGCGTTCGGCCCAGGTGTCCATCCACGCGGCGAAAGGGGAGTTACTGGTGACCATAGACGACGACGGCGCCGGGGCCGGCACAGCGCCCGAAGGTAACGGCATTACCGGCATGCGGGAACGCGTGGCAGCTTTGGGCGGCATCCTTGAGCTGGGGCCGGCCCACTCCGGTACGGGCTGGCGGGTCCGTGCGGTCCTCCCGCTGGCCGCCCGTGCAGGGCAGGAACCGGGATGATCAGGATCCTGCTGGCCGATGACCAGAACCTGATCCGGGCGGGCTTCCGGGCGCTGCTGGACGCCGAAGCGGACATGAAGGTCGTGGCCGAGTGCGGGACCGGGCGCGACGCGGTCCGGCTTGCCCGGCAGTGGCAACCCGACGTGGTCCTGATGGATATCCGCATGCCGGACGGTGATGGCCTGGAGGCAACGCGGCAGATCCTCTCCGACCCTGCGCTGCCAGGTACCCGGGTGGTCATGCTCACCACCTTCGAGCTGGACGAATACATCGCCGAGGCCGTGCGGGCCGGCGCCGCCGGTTTCCTGGTCAAGGACACTGAACCGGCCGAGCTCCTGCGCGCCGTCCGCATTGTGCACGACGGCGATGCGCTGCTGTCGCCCTCGGTGACCCGGCGGATCATGGCCCAGTTGGCGCGGCACTCCCGCGCCGAACGGCCCGTGGCACTGGACCGCATCACCGACCGGGAGCGGGAAGTCCTCCAGCTTGTGGGGGAGGGTTTGAACAACGCGGAAATCGCCGGGCGCCTGTTCATCACCCCGCTCACGGCAAAGACGCATGTCTCGCGGATCATGGCGAAGCTGATGGTCAGGGACAGGGCGCAGCTGGTGGTGCTGGCCTACGAATCCGGACTGGTCCGGCCGGGCTGGGCAGGCTGAGGCCCGTACCAGGTGCAGCCGCAGGCCTCCCGGGGGAGCACGTGGCCCGGTGAAGGTGACTCCCGCCGCCGGACGCGCCGGCCGGCCGCGGCAACGACACTCGATACAAGGCCGGATCCCCGGCCGGTCGAGAGAGTCTGGAGAACGAAAATGTTGCCATCACTGACCACCGCGCTGTCCACTGCGGGCGTGTCCACCTCAGCCCTGACCACCGCTACGCAGGTGCCGGCCGATACGGTCGTCTACGGCCCCTGGCACGGTGCCTTTTCCCCCTGGTTCCTGTTGTTCCCGCTCTTCTGGATCCTGGTGATCGCGTTGTTCATCTTCGTGGCCCGCAGGACCTGGCGCCGGAACCAGCACCGGGCAGCCGGACAGGGGGCCGAAGGCGTGCTGCGCGAACGCTACGCCCGGGGGGAGGTGGACGAGACCGAGTACCGGCGACGGCTGGAGGTCCTCCGCAGCGGGGACCGACGGCAGAAGTGACCGGACCCGCCGGAGCTGAACGCCGGAGCTGTTCGCCGGGGGTGGAAGGCGGCCGAAGCACAGGCCGGTGTTTGAGACAATAGCTGCATGCGAACTTTGGGCAGCTCCTCGTCATCCGCCAAACCCGCCAGGGCCGGTTTCTCGATGTTCCGGATCAGCGGGCCGGGCCTGATGGTCCTGGTGACGGCGTTCGTTGTTGCCGTCATCTTCGCCGCCAACCAGAACGACGTCGTGGGCTGGGTTGTTGCCGTCATCGCCGCCTTCTGGCTGGCACTGGCCCTGTTCGTGGTCTTCAGCATCCAGCGGGCCGCCAAGAAGGCCGGCGCCAAGCTGTCCGAGGCTCAAAGCGCCTTCCACACCGCAACCGGCCGGGCCCCGGTGCAGGCATCAGCGGACCATGGGGGCACCCGGGTGGTCTACGAACGGACCGAGGCCGACGAAGTGCGCGACCTGAAACTGGACCACTCGTTCAAAATCGTCCAGGTGCAGATCCGCGTAGTGGAAGAGGAACGGGCCAAGGGCGCCGCGGCCAACCAGGACACCATCAACCGCGCCCTCGAGACGATTGAGATCACGGCCACCAACGCCCGGGACATGATCAAGTCCTCCGGCGGCAGCGGCGAGCCGGTGACCGGAACCATCATCGACTAGAGTGGAGCGGGTGAGCTCGGCATTGAACAAGGACCACCTTCGCATCGCATCAGTCAACGTCAACGGCCTCCGGGCTGCCTACAAAAACGGCATGGCGGCGTGGCTGGAGCCGCGCGAAGTGGACATCCTCTGCCTGCAGGAAGTGCGCGCCCCCGACGCGATCGTCCGGGAGCTGCTCGGGGAAGGATGGCACATCCTGCACGCCGAGGCGGAAGCAAAAGGCCGTGCCGGCGTCGCCATCGCCTCCCGCCAGGAGCCGCTCGAAACCAGGAACGGCATTGGGGACGACTACTTCGCCACGGCCGGGCGCTGGGTGGAGGCTGATTTCCGCGTTCCGGACGCCGCCGGGAACCCCGTCCAGCTCACCGTTGCCAGCGCCTACGTGCACTCCGGTGAGGCAGGGACACCCAAGCAGGACGACAAGTACCGCTTCCTTGACGTCATGAGCACCCGGCTTCCGGAGCTGACCAAGCACAGCGACCACGCGCTGGTGGTGGGGGACCTGAATGTCGCCCACACGCCCCGGGACATTCGGAACTCCAAGGGCAACCTCAAGAAAGCCGGCCACCTGCCGGAGGAACGCGCCTACTTCGACCGTTTCTTTGGTGAGGAAATCGGCTGGCATGACGTCCACCGGAACCTTGCCGGCGACGTCGACGGGCCGTACACGTGGTGGTCCTGGCGCGGCAAGGCGTTCGATAACGACACCGGGTGGCGCATCGACTACCACATGGCCACCCCCGGACTGGCAGCGTCCGCCATTTCGGCCGTTGTTGACCGTGCAGCCTCCTGGGATACCCGCTTCTCCGATCACGCCCCGCTGGTAGTGGACTACCAGCTCTGAGCCCGAAAGTTTTTCCATGACCACCCAGACTTCCTCCACTGCCAAGAAGCGCATCCTTTCCGGCGCCAAGCCCACCGCGGATTCCCTGCACCTGGGCAATTACATCGGCGCTGTGCGCAACTGGGTGGACATGCAGGCGGAATACGACGCCGTCTTCTTTATCCCGGACCTGCACGCCATCACGGTGGATTTCGACCCCGCCGAGCTGGCCAGGCGCACCCGCATCGTGGCGGCGCAGTACATTGCCGCCGGCATCGACCCGGACAAGAGCATCTTCTTTGTCCAGTCCCATGTCCCGGAGCACGCGCAGCTTGCCTGGGCGCTGAACTGCATCACCGGCTTCGGTGAGGCGTCCCGTATGACGCAGTTCAAGGACAAGACCCAGAAGTCTGGCGCTGACGCCGCAACGCTGGGCCTTTTCGCCTACCCCACGCTGATGGCCGCCGATATCCTCCTCTACCAGAGCGACCTGGTGCCGGTGGGCGAGGACCAGCGGCAGCACCTGGAGCTGACCCGGAACCTCGCGCAGCGTTTCAACACCCGGTTTGGCCACACGTTCACGGTTCCGGAGGCCACGATCGTGAAGGAAAGCGCCAAGATCTACGACCTCCAGAATCCCAGCGCCAAGATGTCCAAGACGGGGGAGTCCCCCAACGGTGCCATCCAGCTGCTGGAGGATCCCAAGATCGCCGCAAAGCGCATCAAGTCGGCAGTGACCGACGCCGGCACGGACATCCGCTTCGACGCCGAGGAGAAGCCCGGGGTTTCCAACCTGCTCACCATTTACTCGTCCCTCACCGGAAAGTCCGTGGCGGACCTTGAAGCCGAGTACCAGGGGAAGATGTACGGGCACCTCAAGGTGGACCTCGCGGAGGTGGTGGTGGACTTCATCACCCCGCTCCGCAACCGGACCAACGAGCTCATGGCCGATCCCGCCGAGCTTGACCGGCTGCTGGCCCTCGGCGCGGACCGGGCCCGGGAGATCGCCTCGGCCACCCTGGGCCAGGTGTACCAGCGCATGGGTTTCCTGCCGTCCCTCAGCCTCGCAGGGGTCCGCTAGCGCCATGTCTTCGGGAAACGTCACCGCCAGGGGAGGTGCCTGCTCTGCCGGCCAGGTGGAGCGGACCCTGGCCGACCGCTTCGAAGACGAGTCCGGCCACGCTGCGGCTGCTGACCATGAGCCGGCCCGCAGCGATGAGATCAGTGTGGGTGTCATCCTGGGCTTTCCCGACGAGATTGCCGGGGAACTGCAGCGCTGGCGGGCGTCCTTCGGCGATCCCCTGGCCGAAGTGGTGCCCGCGCACATCACGCTGGTGACCACCACCCCCACCCAGGACTGGGAGGCCACCCGCCGGCATGTCCGCGAGGTGGCCCGCTGCCAGAGCCCCTTCATGGTCACCATCGCCGGGACCGGAACCTTCAGGCCCGTTTCGCCCGTGGTCTTCATCCGGGTGGAGGACGGGTTCGAGCACTGCGTGGACTTGCACCGCAAGCTGCAGCAGGGACCCCTCCACCGTGAACTGCCCTTCCCTTATCACCCACACGTCACCATCGCCCACGATGTCGCCCCCGAAAGCCTGGATGAGGCCGAAACGGTGCTCAAGAACTATAAAGCCACCTTCCCGGTGGTTAGCATGGGACTCTATGAGCATGATGCCGAGGGCATCTGGCAGCTACGGGAAGAGCTGGATTTTGGGACCGAAACTGACAACCACGACGGCACCCGATTCACGGACGCTGCCGCGGACACCACAACCGAAGGCGCCTGACCAGCAGCCGCTGCCCACTGAGCATGCCCAGCTTAAGCTGGCCGCCATCCAGAAAAGGATGGCCTGGGGCAAAGCCAGGAGATCCGGCGTCGGGCTGTTACCACGCCTGATGGCCATGATCCTGTGGCTGCAGGCCAAGCTCAACACCCTGCGCCCGATGCGCGCGTTCCAGCATTACAACCTCCAGCACGGCCCCTTGCTGAGCGCCGGCATTGGCTTCCGGATGTTCTTCTCCATCACCGGGCTCCTGACCACCGGCTTCTCGGTTGCGGGACTTGTCCTGAGGGGCCAGCCGGCCCTGCTTGACACCATCATCAGCAGCGTGGCAACAAGCGCCCCCGGACTTTTGAAGGTCAACGGCGGGGAGGGACTGGTGGATCCCAAGGACCTGCTCGATCCCAACGGACTTGGCTGGACTGCGCTGATCAGTGCCGTGGTCACGGTCGTCACGTCCCTGGGATGGATTAACGGGCTCCGGGACGGCCTCCGCGGCGTGCTGCAGCTGCCGCCGCTGATGGTCAACCCCATCCTGATGAAGCTGCGCGATTCCGGCACCCTGCTGCTGCTGGGCATCGCCCTGGTCATCAGTGCCGGCGCCTCCCTGGTCTTCGGCACCGCTGCCGGATGGGTCTCGGACTTCCTGCACCTCAGCGATGCCCTCGCCGGCCCCCTCACCACGTCCGTGAAGATCGTCGTGCCGCTGGTCCTGAACTGGGTCACGGCACTGGTCATGTTCCGGCTGGCCGCGGGGCTGAAGCTGTCCCGCCAGGCGCTGCTGGAAGGGACCATCCTGGCCGCCGTCGGCACCACCGTCCTGCAGATCTTCAGCACCGAGCTGCTTGGCGGCGCCAGCCGCAATCCCATCCTGGCGCCGTTCGCCATCATCATCGGCCTGCTCATCTGGTTCAATCTGGTCAGCCAGGTCTACCTTGTGTCCGCGGGGTGGTCCGCCGTCCGCGAGGCCGACCTGGAGTCCGGCTCAGCCCCGCGGAAGGCAATCCTCGGGGCCCGGCGGGCAACGCCCCAGACCTGACCCGCAGCCATTCTGAGGCGGGAGGCGCTTGGGTCAGGCGGAGGCCGCATCAAGGTACTGGTCGGCCCAGGCTGCGATGATCCTCGCAGCACGGGCAGCCTGGCCCTTCCCGGTCAGGAGGTGGTCGCTTCCCTCCAGGGAGACGAAATTCCTGGGGTGCCGGGCGGTCTGGAAGATGGTGCTCGCATTCTCGATCCCCACGGTGTTGTCGGTGGGGGAGTGCAGGACCATCAGCGGCTTATGCAGTTGCCGGATGCAGTCCGTCAGGTTAGCGTTCTCCAGGTCCTCCACGAAGTGCCGGCGGATCTCCACCCGCTTGCCGCCCAGGTCCACCTCAGCGCTGCCCTCATTCAGGATCCTGTCCAGGGCGGCATCGAACACGTGGGCCACGTGCTTGGGCGAGAACGGAGCCCCCACCGTGGCCACGGCATCGAGTTCGGGAATGTCCCTGGCAGCGGCAAGGACGGCCGCGCCGCCGAATGAATGGCCCACCAGCAGCGAGATTTCCTTGCCCTCACCGCGCATGAACTCCGCAGCCTTCACCGTGTCAGCCACCTTGTGGCTGAACGATCCCGCGGACCATTCCCCGGCGGACCCGCCGAGGCCCAGGTTGTCGAAGCGCAGCATGCCGATTCCGCTGTCCGCCAGCGCCTTGCACATCCTGGAGGCGGAGGGGCTGTCCTTGCCCAGCGTAAAGCCGTGCGAAAACACCCCCCAGCCCTTGACGGGCCCTTCGGGAAGGTCAATGATGCCGGACAGCATTTCGCCGGTGGAGCCGGCGAAGGACACTTTTTCGGTGCGGGACATGGGGGCCCTTTCTGCGGGCGGACAGCTTGCTGATAGAGCATCCGGGGTGAATGAGTGTTGAAAACGAACGACGGCGCCCTCCACCACGTGTGGTGAGGGACGCCGTCGGCCGTCTTCGTGGAGTTGAAGGTGCTAGATCTTGCGGGCCAGGATGGCCTGTTTGACCTCCGCGATGGCCTGCGTGACCTGGATGCCGCGGGGGCATGCCTCGGAGCAGTTGAAGGTGGTGCGGCAGCGCCACACGCCTTCCTTGTCATTGAGGATTTCCAGGCGCATGTCGCCGGCGTCATCACGGGAGTCGAAGATGAAGCGGTGTGCGTTCACGATTGCGGCGGGGCCGAAGTACTGCCCGTCGGTCCAGAACACGGGGCAGGATGACGTGCACGCGGCGCAAAGGATGCACTTGGTGGTGTCATCAAAGCGCTCACGGTCCTCTGCGGATTGCAGGCGCTCCCGGGTGGGCTCGTGGCCCTTGTTGATGAGGAAGGGCATGACTTCGCGGTACGACTGGAAGAAGGGCTCCATGTCCACGATCAGGTCCTTCTCCACCGGGAGGCCCTTGATGGGTTCCACCGTGATGGGCTTGGACGTGTCCAGGTCCTTCAGCAGGGTCTTGCAGGCCAGGCGGTTGCGGCCGTTGATGCGCATGGCATCCGAGCCGCACACGCCGTGTGCGCAGGAGCGGCGGAAGGACAGGGTGCCGTCCGTTTCCCACTTCACCTTGTGCAGGGCGTCAAGGACACGGTCCGTGCCGTACATGGTCAGGTGGAAGTCGTCCCAGGTTGCTTCCTCCGAAACCTCCGGGTTGTAGCGGCGGACGCGCAGGTGGACGTCGAACGAGGGGATTTCCCCGGCCCCGCCAACGCCGGCAGGAAGTTCAACCTTTGAGGCTGGCTCAGCGATTTCAGCGGTCATCTTAGTACTTCCTCACCATCGGCTCGTAGCGGGTAAAGACAACCGGCTTGGTGGCCAGCCGGATACCGGCGATTGATTCCGCCGATCCGTCAGCCGGCGCATGGTCATCCTTGTACGCCATGGAGTGCTTCATGAATTTCTCGTCGTCACGCTCGGGGAAGTCCTCGCGGAAGTGTCCGCCGCGGGATTCCTCGCGGTGCAGGGCGGCCACGGTCATCACCTTGGCCAGTTCCAGCAGGAAGCCGAGTTCAACGGCCTCGAGCAGGTCCAGGTTGAAGCGCTTGCCCTTGTCCTGGACGTTGATGCGCTTGTAGCGCTCCTCGAAGGATGCGATGTCGCGCAGCACCTGGTTCAGGGTGTCCGCCGTCCGGAACACCTGCATGTTGGCATCCATGGTGTCCTGCAGTTCCTTGCGGATCTGGGCCACCTTTTCGTCGCCGGTGCCGTTGCGGGCAATGTCCAGCAGTTCGGTGGTGTAGCCCAACGGGTTCTCCGGCAGTTCCACGAACTCGGCGGTCTTGGCGTACTCCGCGGCGGCGATGCCCGCACGCTTGCCGAAGACGTTGATGTCCAGCAGCGAGTTGGTGCCCAGGCGGTTGGAGCCGTGGACGGACACGCAGGCCACTTCACCGGCGGCGTAGAGGCCCGGGACCACGGTGTCGTTGTCCTGCAGGACCTCGGCGCTGATGTTGGTGGGAATGCCACCCATGGCGTAGTGCGCGGTGGGGAACACCGGTACGGGCTCCGTGTACGGTTCCACACCCAGGTAGGTGCGGGCGAACTCGGTGATGTCCGGGAGCTTGGCGTCGATGTGGGCCGGCTCCAGGTGGGTCAGGTCCAGCAGGACGTAGTCCTTGTTCGGGCCGCAGCCGCGGCCTTCGCGGACCTCGTTGGCCATGGAGCGGGCCACGATGTCGCGCGGCGCCAGGTCCTTGATGGTGGGGGCGTAACGCTCCATGAAGCGTTCACCCTCGGAGTTGCGGAGGATTGCGCCTTCACCGCGGGCGGCCTCGGAGAGCAGGATGCCCAGTCCGGCAAGGCCTGTCGGGTGGAACTGGAAGAACTCCATGTCTTCCAGGGGGATGCCGCGGCGGAACGCGATGCCCATGCCGTCGCCGGTCAGGGTGTGGGCGTTGGACGTGGTCTTGAAGACCTTGCCGGCGCCACCGGAGGCGAACACCACGGACTTGGCCTGGAAAACGTGCAGTTCACCGGAGGCGAGGTCGTAGGAGACGACGCCGGCTACGCGCTTTTGCTTGTAAGGGGTGCCGTCTTCGCGGACAGCGTCCTCTTCAACCGTCAGCAGGTCCAGCACGTAGTACTCGTTGTAGAACTCGACGTTGTGCTTGACGCAGTTCTGGTACAGGGTCTGCAGGATCATGTGGCCGGTGCGGTCGGCGGCGTAGCATGCGCGGCGGACCGGAGCCTTGCCGTGGTCGCGGGTGTGGCCGCCGAACCGGCGCTGGTCGATGCGGCCTTCGGGCGTGCGGTTGAAGGGCAGGCCCATCTTTTCCAGGTCCAGCACGGCGTCGATGGCTTCCTTCGCCATGACCTCGGCAGCGTCCTGGTCAACCAGGTAGTCGCCGCCCTTGACGGTGTCGAACGTGTGCCATTCCCAGTTGTCTTCCTCGACATTGGCAAGGGCTGCACACATGCCACCCTGCGCCGCACCCGTGTGCGAGCGGGTGGGGTAGAGCTTGGTCAGTACTGCTGTGCGCGCGCGCTGACCGGATTCGATCGCGGCGCGCATGCCAGCGCCACCGGCACCGACGATGACGACGTCGTACTTATGGACCTGCATACCAGACGCTCTTTCTCTCAAAATTCGCTATAAAACAACGGGGCGGCTTTGCCTGCTCCGCAAAACAGGGCCCGCGGATAAGCCCGCGGGCCCGGGGATGTGCCAGTGCTAGGCAGGGCAGAAACCACCCGGAAGGGCGACGCCGTTCACCACGGGGCACGGGTTGAAGGTGAAGATCACCAGGGTGCCCAGGAGGATGATGACCACTGCGGCCGCGTAAAGAACGGTCTTCAGCCAGCGCCGGGTGGATGTCTTCTCGGCGTAGTCGTTGATGATGGTCCGGACGCCGTTGCTGCCGTGCAGCATGGCCAGCCAGAGCATGGCCAGGTCCCAGAACTGCCAGAACGGATCCGCCCACTTGCCGGCCACGAAGCCGAAGTCGATGGCGTGGATGCCCTCGCCGACCATGAGGTTCACGAACAGGTGGCCGAAGATCAGCACCACCAGCACCACGCCGGAAAGGCGCATGAACAGCCAGGCGATCATCTCGAAGTTGCCCTTGGAACCACCGCTGCGGCGGTACTGGGGAGCGACCCGGCCGCTGCGGGGGCTCTCGATCGTTGCAGTCATGGCTTAGTGACCTCCGAGGGCGAGGGACAGGTAGCGGATGGAGAAGGCAAGCATGGTCACAACCCAAAGGGCCAGGACTGCCCACAGCATCTGCCGCTGGTACTTGGCGCCCTTCTTCCAGAAGTCGACCGCGATGATCCGCAGGCCGTTGAAGGCGTGGAAGACGATGGCGGCAACAAGGCCGGTCTCACCCAGCGCCATCAGCGGATTCTTGTAGGCGCCGATCACGGCGGTGTAGGCCTCCGGTGACACACGCACCAAGGAGGTGTCCAGGACGTGGACCAACAAGAAGAAAAAGATCACTACACCGGTAATACGGTGTCCTACCCAGGACCACATGCCTTCACGGCCGCGGTACAAGGTGCCAGCTGGTTTTGTCGGCACTGATAAACCTCCCTGCAACACAGCGGCGCTGGCATGAGATCCATGCGGGGGGAACGCCTGCTGCGAGAGCACTCGTAGCTCAGGCCTAAATCTAGGCTTCGCTAACAGCTTATTCAATTTAGTCGTTTGTTGGTGCCCAGTACTGGAGCGGATTTTGCAGGGAAATGAGACGAACGCCACATCATTGCAGGCGCCAGGGCACGTGGGCAGCCCAAAAGCAGCGCCCATCCGCCGCCACAGGAGCGGCTGGCGGCCTTCGGCTAAAGTAGCCGTGATGAGTACAGACAAAGTGACAAGCCCGGCTTCACCCATTGACCGCTTCATTGCGGTGATTCCGGCAGGCGGAGTGGGGACCCGCCTCTGGCCTCTGTCACGAGCAGCAGCTCCCAAGTTCCTTCACGATCTCACGGGATCGGGCAGCACCTTGCTGCGCGCCACCTACGACCGGTTGCACCCCCTCGCGGGCGACCGGATGCTGGTGGTGACAGGGCAGGCCCACCGCGCAGCAGTGTGCCGCCAGCTCCCTGAGGTCCGCGACTCGGACCTGGTCCTGGAATCGGAACCCAAGGACTCGGGTGCGGCGATCGGCCTCGCGGCCGCAATCCTGCACGAACGCGATCCCGACACCATCATGGGGTCCTTCGCCGCCGACCAGGTGATCAGCCCGGATGACCTGTTCCAGCAGGCAGTCCGGGAAGCGATCCACACCGCTGCTGCCGGCAAGATCGTGACCATCGGCATCAAGCCCACCCACCCGTCCACAGGCTTTGGCTACATCCGTTCCGGCAAGGCCCTGCACATCGACGGCGCGCCCAGCGCCCACGACGTTGTGGAGTTCGTGGAAAAGCCGGACGAGATTGTGGCGCAGCAGTACGTGGACAGCGGAGACTATGTCTGGAATGCCGGCATGTTCGTGGCGCCCGTGTCGCTGATGCTCAAGCACCTCGAAGCCAACCAGCCCGAACTCTTCCAGGGCCTCCAGGAAATCGCCCGGGCCTGGGATACACCCCAGCGCGACGAGGTAACGGCCCGGATTTGGCCCACCCTGCCCAAGATCGCCATCGACTACGCCGTGGCCGAGCCCGCCGCCGAAGCCGGGGACGTCGCCGTCGTGCCCGGTACTTTCCGCTGGGACGACGTTGGCGACTTCGCCTCGGTTGGGCGCCTCAACAGCGCCAAGGAAGTGGATGACGTCACTGTCCTTGGCGAAGGTGCCCGCGTGTTCACCGAGAACTCCAGCGGCGTTGTTGTCACCGACACCAAGCGCGTCATCGCGCTGATCGGCATCCAGGATGTTGTCATCGTGGACACGCCGGACGCCCTCCTGGTGACCACCATGGCCAATTCCCAGCGCGTGAAGGCTGCCGTGGATGCGCTCAAGGCGAGCGGGGACACGGACGTTCTCTGACCGGAATCCTGCGGGCGCCATGGTGCCGGCAGGACCGGAATGTAATGCGCCGTCAGGGATGGGCGCTAAACCCGCCACCCTCGCTAGAGTGAAACAGTGCGCAATTACACTACTGAAGCCGAGCCCACCGCCCTGGTGGCCCCCTGGCTCGAACCGCTCCTGCCGGACCTGATCGAATTCCGCCGGGACCTGCATGCGCACCCGGAACTGTCCTTCAAGGAGTTCCGCACCACCGACAAGCTCGCCGAACGGCTCGAAGCCGCAGGGCTGAGCCCCCGCCGCCTGGAGGGCACCGGCCTGACGGTGGACGTGGGCGAGGGACCCATCGCCACAGCACTTCGCGGCGACATCGATGCCCTGCCCATCATCGAGGAGACGGGCCTGCCCTTCGCTTCGAAGAACCATGGTGTCACGCACGCCTGCGGCCACGACGTGCACACCACCACCATGCTGGGCATTGCCCTGGTTTTGCAGCGCATGCACCAGGAATCGCCCCTTGGCGCCACCGTCCGGATCATCTTCCAGCCCGCCGAGGAAACCATGCCCGGCGGCGCGCACGCGTGCATTGAGCAGGGCGTGCTGGACGGCGTCCCCCGGATCCTCGCGCTGCACTGCGACCCCCGCATCGAAGTGGGAAAGGTTGGTACCCGGATCGGGGCCATCACGTCCGCGTCGGACACCATCCGGATCGAGCTGTCCGGGCGCGGCGGCCACACGTCCCGGCCGCACCTCACCGAGGACCTGGTGTTCGCGCTGGCGCAGATCGCCGTCAACGTTCCGGCCGTCCTGTCCCGCCGGGTGGACGTCCGCAGCGGGGTATCCGTGGTGTGGGGCCAGATCACCGCCGGATCGGCGCCCAACGCCATTCCCGGCTCGGGCTACATGGCCGGAACCATGCGCTGCCTGGACCGGGACGCCTGGCATGCCGCCGGTGAACTGCTGGACGAAGTGGTGCACCAGGTGGCCGCGCCCTACGGCGTGGACGTCCACCTGGAACACACCAGGGGAGTGCCGCCCGTGGTCAACTCCGAACACGAGACAGCCATCATCGAAGCGGCCGCCCGCGCTGAAATCGGCGAGAGCGCCGTGGTCCTGACACCCCAGTCCATGGGCGGCGAGGACTTTGCCTGGTTCCTCGCCGAACTTCCCGGTGCCATGATGCGCCTTGGCACCAAAACGCCCGGCGGCGAGGATTACGACCTCCACCGCGGCGACTACATCCTGGACGAGCGCTCTTTGGGCCTCGGCATCAGGGTGCTCACCGCGGCAGCCCTGCGCACCATCCGCGACCTGGAGCCGACACCGCTTTCCTAGCGCGAAAGACGGGCCGGCGCGGCGGTGCCGGACCGCCGCCGGTAAGTACGACGACGATGCTTGCCTTAAGTGCCGCCACCATTGATAAGTTGTGCACAACTTAGTTGTGCGCTATTGTAGTTCCATGACCGAAGCACCCCGCCTGGACCGGCAAGTATGTTTTGCGCTCTATTCGGCATCCCGGGCCGCCACCGCCGTTTACCGGCCGGTGCTGGACGAGCTGGGCCTCACCTATCCGCAGTATCTGGTCATGCTGGTGCTGTGGGAGAGCGAGCCGCGGGGCGTCAAGGAACTTGGTGGGGAGCTCGGCCTTGATTCGGGCACGCTGTCGCCCCTCCTCAAGCGCCTGGAGTCACTCGGGTTCGTGGAACGCCGGCGGTCCGGCGAGGACGAACGCCGGGTCGCGATCCACCTCACGCCGGCCGGGCGGAGCCTCAGCGAACCTGCCCGGGCCATCCCGCAGCGGTTGGCAGACGCTGCCGGGCTCTCCCTGGACGAACTGGAACAGCTCCGCTCCACCCTGGGCAAGCTCACCTCCGCGCTGCATGAATCCCTCTGACCGCTGAACCAGGCACCATTCCATCTACAGGACGGACTATTTTCGTGAAGACCCTTTATACCGCCGAGGCGCTGGCTTCAGGCGAAGGCCGTGACGGCACCGCACGCAGCAATGACGGCAAACTGGCCGTGGACCTTGCCAGCCCCGCCGAACTCGGCGGCAGCGGACAGGGCACCAACCCCGAACAGCTCTTTGCCGCCGGCTATGCCGCCTGCTTCCATTCCGCACTGCGGCTGGTTGGCCGCAAGGCGGGCGCAGACCTCACCGACTCGGCCGTAGCGGCGAAAATCCACCTTGGGCAACTGGACGGCGGCGCCGGCTTTGGGCTGGCAGCCGAGCTGGAAATCGCCCTCCCCGCCCTGGACTTGGCCACCGCGGCAGACCTGGTGGCCAAGGCGCACCAGGTCTGCCCCTATTCGAATGCCACCCGCGGCAACATCAATGTCGACCTCAAGATTCTGGAGTACGCAGCATGAGCACAGCCCTCGCAACCACTACCCGGGAAATCCGGCTCGCGTCCCGCCCCGTGGGGCGCCCTTCCGGTGACAACTTCGAACTCGCAGAGTCGCCGCTGCCCGCGCTCGAAGACGGCCAGATCCTGGTGCGCAACCTCTTCATGTCCGTGGACCCCTACATGCGGGGCCGCATGAACGACGTCAAGTCATACTCCGCGCCCTTCGCCGTGGGCAAAGCGCTCGACGGCGGCGCAGTAGGTGAGGTGATCGCATCCCGTTCGTCGGCACACCGGGAGGGCGACGTCGTCGTCCATGCCCTGGGCTGGCGGGAGTACGCGGTGGTGGATGGCAGCGCAGCAACCCCGGCCCGCACCGACCTGGCCCCGGCTTCCGCCTTCCTTGGTGCCCTGGGCATGACCGGGCTGACCGCCTATTCCGGCCTCTTGAAGGTCGCCGACTTCAAGCCGGGGGACGCGGTGTTCGTCTCCGGTGCCGCCGGCGCGGTGGGTTCCCTGGTGGGCCAGATCGCCAAGGCGATGGGCGCTTCACGGGTCATCGGCTCGGCCGGTTCGCCTGCCAAGGTGGCGCGCCTCCTGGAGCTCGGCTTCGACGCCGCGTTCGACTATCACGAAGGTCCGGTCGTGGAGCAGCTGGCGAAGGCGGCGGGCCCGGCCGGCATCGACGTCTACTTCGACAACGTTGGCGGGGAACACCTGGAGGCCGCCCTGTCAGTCCTCAACGTTGGCGGCCGGGTGGCGATGTGCGGCGCAATCGCGCAGTACAACTCCACCGAACCGACTCCGGCGCCCCATAACCTGATGCAGGCCATCGGCAAGCAACTGACGCTCCGCGGCTTCCTGGTAGGCGGTCAGCGGCAGCACGCGGCGGAGTTCGCGGAAAAGATGGCAGGCTGGCTCGCGGACGGGACCGTGCGGTACGACGAGACAATCGTGGACGGCCTGGAGAACGCGCCGCAGGCCTTTATGGACCTCCTGGACGGGGCAAACACCGGCAAGATGCTGGTCCGGTTGTAGCCTGGCGATCATAACCACAGAACAAACAGCAGTAGGGGCGCCTCCTTTGGGGGCGCCCCTACTGCTTGGTAACAACTTGTAAACAATCTCCGGGGCCAGCTCCCGCCGTGCTATTGGGACGTGGCGCAGGCCACTAAAGTAAGTGCCATCAGTGCGCTCCGGCGCAGTGCTGCGTGCATTCAGTGAAAACAGAATTTCAGCGCCGAAACGGACACTCATTGAATTCCAGCCCGTAGTGCCACTCGCATCACCCCTGGAGGAAAATTGAAGAAATCACTGCGTGCCGGCTTCAAGCGCGGTTCAATGGCCGGTGTGGCCACCCTCGGTGCGTCCGCCTTGCTGCTGACCGGCTGCGGGGCCGCCCCGTCCGCGTCCGGCCCCTCGGGTTCAGCCACCGCCTCGGACTACACCGCCTGCATGGTGTCCGACTCCGGCGGATTCGACGACAAGTCGTTCAACCAGTCCGGCTACGAGGGACTGCAGGGCGCCGTCAAGGACCTCGGCATCCAGGAGAAGCACGTCCAGTCCAAGGCTGACACCGACTACGACCCCAACCTCCGCTCCATGGTCCAGCAGGGCTGCAAGCTGACTGTGACCGTCGGCTTCCTGCTCGGCGACGCCACCAAGTCCATCGCAACGGCCAACCCGAACAGCCACTTCGCGATCATCGACTACAACGACCCCGCATTCCCCAAGAACGTCAAGCCGATCGTCTACGACACGGCCCAGGCCGCGTTCCTGGCCGGTTACCTGGCAGCGGGCACCTCCAAGACCGGTAAGGTCGCAACCTTCGGCGGCATCAACATCCCCACCGTCACCATCTTCATGGACGGTTTTGCCGACGGCGTGAAGTACTACAACGAGAAGAAGGGCAAGAGCGTCCAGCTCATCGGCTGGGACAAGGACAAGCAGGACGGCACGTTCGTCGGCGACTTCAAGCAGGTGGACAAGGGCAAGGTCCTGACCCAGGGCTTCCTTGACCAGGGCGCAGACATCGTCCTTCCCGTGGCCGGACCCGTCGGCGGCGGCGCGGGCAGCGCGATCCTCGACGCCAAGTCCAAGGGCAAGGACGCCAAGCTCATCTGGGTTGACTCCGACGGTTACCTGACGGCCCCGGACTACAAGTCAGTGATCCTTTCCTCCGTCCAGAAGACCATGTCCACCGCTGTGGAGACTGTCATCAAGGACGACAAAGACGGCAAGTTCGACGCCTCGCCGTACATTGGAACCCTTGCGAACGGCGGCGTGGCCCTGGCTCCGTTCCATGATCTCGATTCCGCCGTACCGGCAGACCTGAAGAGCGAACTGGACAAGCTCAAGAATGACATCATCTCCGGAACCGTTAAGGTCGAGTCGAAGTCCAGCCCCACCAAGTAAGGACTGAACTGCGGGGCGCGCTGCCCTTCCGCCGCTACCCGGCCGGAGGGCAGCGCGTTCTGTTTTGCTGGCAACGCACGGCCGCCAGCGCCATGCCGGCGGTCTTTTTTGCCGCCTGCGCGCCCTGCCCAGGAACCACCCGTGACACTAGGCTGGGACTACCCGCTGCCCTGCCGCCGACAGCGCGCCGGAGCAGATCCATACACACACAGATTGGTTGGGGTTTTGAAACTCGAACTGAAGGGGATCACGAAGCGATTCGGGTCCCTGGTAGCCAATGACCACATCGATTTGGTCGTCGAACCGGGGCAGGTGCACTGCCTCCTGGGCGAGAACGGCGCAGGGAAATCCACCCTGATGAACGTGCTTTACGGCCTGTACGATCCGACCGAAGGCGAAATCCTGGTCGATGGCAAGCCCGTCGTCTTCAAAGACCCCGGCGAGGCCATGGCGGCCGGCATTGGAATGGTCCATCAGCACTTCATGCTCATCCCGGTCTTCAGCGTGGCCGAGAACGTGGCGCTGGGCAATGAGACCACTAAAGCTGCCGGCCTCCTCAATCTGGAAGCCACGCGCGAGAAGATCCGCCGCATCTCGGACCAGTACGGGTTCGACGTCGACCCCGACGCCATGGTGGAGGACCTGCCCGTCGGGGTCCAGCAGCGGGTCGAGATCATCAAGGCACTGGTTCGCGACGCCGAGGTGCTCATCCTCGACGAACCAACCGCCGTGTTGACGCCGCAGGAGACCGATGAACTCCTGGACATCATCCGGCAGCTGAAGCGCGACGGTAAGTCGATTGTCTTCATCTCCCACAAACTGCGTGAAGTCAAAGCCATCTCGGACACCATCACGGTCATCCGCCGCGGCAAGGTAGTGGGTCAGGCGGATCCCACCGCTTCCCCCACCGAACTGGCGTCCGCCATGGTGGGCCGCACCGTGAGCCTGACACTCGACAAGGCACCGGCGAAGACCGGCGAGGTGACCTTCAAGGTCCGCAACCTGACCGTGACGGACCACAACGGCCAGCACGTGGTCGATGACCTGTCATTCGACATCGCCAAGGGCGAAGTGCTCGCCATCGCGGGTGTGCAGGGCAACGGCCAAACGGAGCTGACCGAGGCGATCCTTGGCGTGCAGCCGCACGTGGCCGGGTCCATCACGCTCGACGGCGAGGAGCTGCTGGGCAAGAGTGTCAAGCATGTCCTGGGTGCGGGCGTGGGCTTCGTCCCCGAGGACCGCACCCTTGACGGCCTGGTGGGAACATTCACCATCTCCGAGAACATGGTCCTGGACCTCTACGACAAGGCACCCTTCGCCCGTGGCGTGAGCATGAAACCGGGCGTTATCGCGGAGAACGCCGCCAGGAAGGTCGAGGAATTCGACGTCCGCACACCTTCCGTATCCGCCGCGGTGGGCACCCTCTCCGGCGGCAACCAGCAGAAGGTTGTCCTGGCCCGTGAGCTTTCCCGGCCACTCCGCTTGTTTATCGCCTCCCAGCCCACGCGTGGGCTGGACGTCGGCTCGATCGAATTCGTCCATAAGCGGGTCATCGCCGAACGCGACCACGGAACGCCGGTCATGATCGTGTCCACGGAACTTGACGAAGTGCTTCAGCTGGCAGACCGGATCGCGGTGCTCTACCGCGGCCGGCTGGTGGGGATCGTACCCGCCACGACGTCCCGCGACGTCCTGGGCCTGATGATGGCCGGTGTCCCGGCCGCAGAAGCCGAAGTCAACGCTTCCGCCCATGCTTCCGGCGCAACGGCCGGAGCGACGGTATCGGAGCCTGCCG
Source organism: Pseudarthrobacter sp. CC12 (assembly GCF_039907755.1). Taxonomy (NCBI): domain Bacteria; kingdom Bacillati; phylum Actinomycetota; class Actinomycetes; order Micrococcales; family Micrococcaceae; genus Pseudarthrobacter; species Pseudarthrobacter sp. CC12. The sequence continues at coordinate 28,282 of NZ_JARDJH010000033.1, forward strand.
GCCACGAAGGAGAAACCCATGTCTGAGAAGACAACCCCGGAACCGCAGGCCATAGGCCACAACGGGGCCCCGGAGCCCGCCCCGACCCAGGTGCCCGGTGGCACCACCTCCGAGGCCATCGCTTCCGACGTCGTGCTGGACACCGCCGGCGGCCAGATGCCGCCGTCCGCCGTTCCGGCGGCCACCCAGCTGCGCGGCCGGGACCATGTCCCGGACGGCGGCGGATCCGTCCTGCACCAGGTCTTCACCGGCAACGCCATGGTCTCCTTCCTCTCCGTGCTGCTGGCCATCGTGCTCGGCGGCATCCTGATGGCGGTGACCAATCCGAAGGTCGCCGTCACGGCCGGCTACTTCTTTGCCCAGCCCGGAGACCTCCTGACCGAGGTCATCCGCCCCTACACCGCCCTGGTGCAGGGGTCCATCTTCAACTGGGCCGGCGCCGACCTGGCCGCCCAGCTGTACCCGATCACCGAGACCCTCACGGTCGCAACTCCGCTGATCTGTGCCGGGCTCGGCGTCGCGCTGGCGTTCCGTGCCGGCCTGTTCAACATCGGCGCCCAGGGGCAGATCATCTTCGGCGCGCTCTTCGGCGCCTACGTCGGCTTCGCCTGGCACCTGCCCATCGGCCTGCACCTGCTGGTCGTGATCCTCGCCGGCCTGGTTGGCGGGGCGGTATGGGGCGGCGTCGTGGGCCTGCTGAAGGCGCGGACCGGCGCACACGAGGTGATCGTGACCATCATGCTCAACTACATCGCCAACTTCCTGCTGCTGTTCCTGCTCACTACCCCGGCTTTCCAGCGCAAGGGTTCCACCAACCCGATCTCCCCGTTCCTTGACTCCACGGCATTGTTCCCCGAGCTGCTCGGACCGCAGTTCCGCCTGCACGCCGGCTTCCTGGTCGCGATAGCGGCCACCGCCTTCGTCTGGTGGCTGCTGAACCGTTCCACGATCGGTTTTGAGTTCCGCGCCGTTGGGGCAAACCCGAGCGCGGCCCGCACCGCCGGCATCAACGTTGCCCGCAGCACCATCCTGGTGATGGCGATCGCGGGTGCGCTGGCCGGCCTGGCCGGCGTCGCGCAGGTGTCCGGCACGGAAAAGTACCTTTCCGGCGGTGTCGCCGCCTCCATCGGTTTTGACGCCATCACCGTCGCACTGCTGGGACGCTCCACGCCGTGGGGAACCTTCTTCGCGGGCCTGCTGTTCGGCGCCTTCCGCGCCGGCGGTGTGGCAATGCAGGCACAGACCCAAACCCCCATCGACATTGTGCTCGTCATCCAGTCCCTCATCGTGCTGTTCATCGCAGCACCGCCGCTGGTCCGTGCGATATTTGGACTCAACCCCCGTAAGAAGAAGACCACCACAAGTGGGACCGCAGGTTCGCGTACCGGCGGCGTCAAGAGCGGAGCGGCAGCATGAGCGCCACCACACAATCCCCCGCCAGCAAACAGCCGGGCGCCGGAAAGGCACCCCGGGCCAACAGCGCCGGAGGCCGGGCCGGGACAACGGAACTGGTGAGCTGGAAGGCCGGCGTTGGACTGGGCCTGCTCGCCATCCTGGGCACCGTGCTGTTCGGCTTCCTGGCCAACACAAAAGCAGCCGGTTTCCGGATCGCCGAAGCCCGGGACCCGAACGCCTCCTCCACCGCAGCATGGATCACCCTGGCCGTGGCGTTGGCGGCCGCCGCCTACCTCGGCTACCGCTGGATCAACCAGCGCCGCGGGGGCGGGGGAGTGGACCGCTGGATTCCCGCCACCACCATCGCTGCCGTCGTCGTCCTGGGCCTCGCCGCCCTCGGCGTTGCCCACGTGGAGAAGATCACCGTGCCCTCGATGGTCTTCGGCTGGATCTGCGCGGTCCTGCTGCTCGCCATGGCAGCGTACGCCATCCTGCTGACCGTGCAGCGGCGCCGCACCCCCGGCTGGCTGGGCGGACTCTTCGCCGTCGTCTTCCTGGCCGGGTTCATGATCTGGATCGTCGCCGGCGGCCGTGACTCCGAACCGTCCATTTCCCTGGGCGGGTTGATGGCAGGTGCGGTGACGCTGGCCGTACCGCTGGTGTTCGGCTCGCTGTCCGGCGTGCTGTGCGAACGGGCCGGTGTGGTCAACATCGCCATCGAAGGCCAGCTCCTGCTCGGCGCATTCTCCGCCGCCGTCGTCGCCACCGTAACCGGCAACGTCTACGTGGGACTCATCTCGGCGGCGGTGGCCGGTGCACTCGTGTCCCTGGTCCTGGCCGTGGTGAGCATCAAGTACCTCGTCAACCAGATCATCGTCGGCGTGGTCCTCAATGTCCTGATCAGCGGCCTCACCAGCTTCCTGTTCTCCACCCTGCTCACGGCGGACCCGGAACACCTGAACAAGCCCGGCCGGCTCCAGGCGGTGGATATCCCGTTCCTCGCCGACATCCCGATCATCGGACCCATCCTGTTCCGCCAGTCCCTGGTGGGCTACCTCATGTACGTGGCCGTGATCGTGGTCTACATCGGCCTGTTCCACACCAAATGGGGCCTGCGGGTGCGCGCCGTCGGCGAACACCCCCAGGCGGCGGACACCGTGGGCATCAACGTCAACCGCACCCGCTTCATCAACGTCCTGATGGGCGGCGCGATCGCCGGAATCGGCGGTTCCTTCTTCACCCTGGTGTCAGTGGACGCTTTCAGCAAGGACATGTCCGGCGGCCGCGGCTACATCGCCCTTGCCGCCATGATCTTCGGGCGCTGGAATCCCATCGGGGCCTTCCTCGCCGCCCTGCTCTTCGGATTCGCCGACAACCTGCAGAGCATCATCACCATCATTGGCTCGCCCGTGCCCAGCCAGTTCATGGCGATGCTTCCTTACGCCCTGACCGTCATCGCCGTGGCAGGCCTCGTGGGGCGGTCCCGTCCGCCCGCGGCCGACGGCATCCCGTACGTCAAGGGGTGACCAAGGTGACAGAAACCGGAGTCCCCGGCAACCAAGGCAGGCCCGGCCGCGGTACCGGCGTCGATTGGGCGGCCCTCGAGGCTGCCGCCGTGGCCGCCATGAAAAATGCCTATGCGCCGTATTCCAACTTCGCGGTGGGGGCAGCCGCCCTCACCACGGACGGCCGGATCGTCAGCGGCTGCAACGTCGAAAACGCCAGCTACGGCCTCACCCTCTGCGCCGAATGTGCCCTGGTAGGCAACCTTCACATGACCGGCGGCGGCCAATTGCGCGCCTTCTACTGCGTCGACGCCGCCGGCACGGTCCTGATGCCGTGCGGCCGCTGCCGGCAGCTGCTCTACGAATTCCGCGCCCCGGAGATGGAAGTCATGACTACCCAAGGCATCAGGACGATGGACCAGGTGCTGCCCGACGCATTTGGCCCCCAACATCTGGAGGAGACCCGGTGACCCAAACCACCAGCAACGCCGAAGCATTCGACGCCGTCGACATCATCCGCACCAAGCGGGACAAGGGGAAGCTCAGCCCGGAACAGATCGACTGGACCATCGATGCGTACACCCGCGGCGCCATCGCGGACGAGCAAATGGCAGCCCTGAACATGGCCATCCTGCTCAATGGGATGGACCGCGCCGAAATCGCCCGCTGGACGGCTGCCATGATCGCCTCCGGTGAGCGGATGGACTTCTCCAGCCTCCGGCGTCCCGACGGCGGCCTGAAGTACACCACGGACAAGCACTCCACCGGTGGCGTGGGGGACAAGATCACGCTCCCGCTGGCCCCGCTGGTGGCGGTGTTCGGCGTCGCCGTCCCGCAGCTTTCCGGCCGGGGGCTGGGGCACACGGGCGGCACCCTGGACAAACTGGAGTCCATCCCGGGCTGGCGCGCGGACCTCAGCAACGAGGACATGCTCGCCCAACTGCAGGAAGTCGGTGCAGTCATCTGCGCCGCCGGTGCAGGCTTGGCCCCGGCAGACAAGAAGCTCTACGCGCTGCGGGACGTCACCGGAACGGTAGAGGCCATCCCGCTGATCGCCTCCTCGATCATGAGTAAAAAGATCGCGGAGGGCACCGGATCGCTGGTGCTGGACGTCAAGGTAGGCAGCGGCGCCTTTATGAAGGACGAGGCCCGTGCCCGCGAACTCGCCGAAACCATGGTGGCGCTCGGCAAGGATGCAGGGGTCAACACCGTTGCGTTGCTGACCAACATGAACACGCCCCTGGGCCTGACTGCCGGCAACGCGATCGAGGTTGAGGAGTCCTTGGAGGTCCTGGCCGGCGGCGGCCCGGAGGACGTTGTTGAACTCACCGTCCGGCTCGCCGAGGAGATGCTCGCCTGTGCAGGGGTGCACGACGCCGACCCCGCAGCGGCACTCAAGGACGGCCGGGCCATGGACGTGTGGAACCGGATGATCACCGCCCAGGGCGGTGACCCCCGCGCCGCCCTGCCGGCGGCCAGGGAATCGGACGTCGTCTACGCTCCCGCCGACGGGGTGCTGGTGGAACTGGACGCGCTCGCCGTCGGCGTGGCCGCCTGGCGGCTTGGTGCGGGGCGCGCCCGCAAGGTGGACACCGTCCAGGCCGGGGCGGGTGTGCGCATGCACGCCAAGCCCGGGGCCACCGTGCGGGCCGGGGAACCCCTGATGACTCTGCTTACGGACACCCCGGAACGGTTTGCCCGCGCCCGGGAAGCCCTGGAACACGCCGTGGTCATCGCTCCGGAAGGGTCGCGGCCCGCCCAGCAGCTCATCATCGACCGCATAGCGTAGGGACCCATGCAGGCCATCAATGACTTCATCCTCGCCGCGGCGGGCCAGCCGTGGGTGCTGGTCCTGGTGCTGGCCTGCTGCATCATTGACGGATTCTTTCCGCCCGTTCCCAGCGAATCCGTGGTGGTGGGCCTCGCCGCCGTAGCCGCCACCGCGGATGTTCCCCATCCGCTGCTGCTGATACTGGTCGCCGCGGCGGGAGCCTTCCTCGGCGACAACATCGCCTACCTCCTGGGCCGCCGGGTGGGCACCCGCCGCTGGGCGTGGATGCGCGGGCCCCGCATGCAAAGCGCGTTCCGCTGGGCCGGCCAGGAGCTGCGCAAGCGGCCGGCGTCGCTGATCCTGGTGGCCCGGTTCATACCCATCGGCAGGGTGGCGGTCAACCTGACCGCCGGCGTCACCCACTACCCGCACCTGCGGTTCGTGGGCCTCACCGTCCTTTCGGCCAGCCTGTGGGCCGGCTATTCGGTGGCGATCGGGCTTTTCTTTGGGCAGTGGTTTGAGGACAACCACGTCCTGGGGGCGGCAATTGCCATTGTCTGCGCTGTAGCGCTGGGCATCCTGGTGGACCTGCTGATCAACAAATTCCGCGGCAAACCCAACGTGGTGGAGCGCATCCGGGAACCCGGGACATAACCTGCGCGTTTAGGGAGGTAATTCCGGGCATTGGGGCGTAGCGGACAGGGCCCGGCGCGTGGGACACTTAGGAACGATTTCCGCTTTGGCTGCGGCACTTTGGCTGTGTCATTTTTATACAGGAGCAACACCGCGTGGAGTTTATTAATGAGGCCGTGCTCCATGCAGCGGGCCAGTGGTGGATCTACCCGGCACTGCTGGTGTTCTTCTTCGTGGACGGCTTCGCCATGGTGGTCCCCAGCGAGACCCTCATCGTTGCCCTTGCGGCCTTCTCGCGGCACAGCGGCGAACCCAACCTCTGGATCCTCGGCCTCACTGCGCTGGTCGGGGCCATCTGCGGCGACAACATGGCCTATCTGCTGGGCCGCAAGATCGGCCTGGACCGATGGGGGTGGATGCGCCGGCCCAAAGTCCGGAAAGTCTTTGCCTGGGCCCGCTACGAACTCGAAAAGCGCGGCGCTGTGCTCATCTTTACCGCCCGCTACATCCCCTGGGGCCGCGTGGCCGTCAACTACGTGGCCGGAAGCACCGGATTCTCGCACCGCAGGTTCTTCGTCTTCGACGCCTTTGCCTGCGTGACCTGGGTGGGCTACTCCCTTGGCATCGGTTTGCTGGCCAGCTCGTTCCCGTGGCTGCACCACAATCCGCTGCTGAGCGCCGGCATCGCCGTCGTGTTCGCCATTGTCCTGGGCGTCGCCATCGACCACCTGCTCCGCTGGTGGCACAAGCGGCTGGGCCGCCACGACGAACCGGAAACGGACGAACCGACCGACGAATCCTCCGCTTCAGCAAAGGACGGCAGGCCCGGCACGCAGGCCCTCGTGGTGCCCTCGGCAAAGGCCGGGCCCGCCGCCAAGTAACGGCCGGCTTCGAACGGCTGGCTTTGGACTGCGGCCCACCCTAAGGTGGGAACGTGACTGAGCCTATTGTTGACGCCGCCCCTGCCATCGATTTCGACCTGAAGAGCCTGCCCAAGGTCTCCCTCCACGACCACCTGGACGGCGGACTCCGGCCGGCCACCATCATCGAACTGGCGCAGGCCGTTGGCCACACGCTCCCCTCAACGGACCCCGTCGCCCTGGGGCAGTGGTTCCGCGAATCTGCCGACTCCGGATCCCTAGTCCGCTACCTGGAGACGTTCGACCACACGGTGGCCGTCATGCAGACGTACGACGGCCTGTTCCGGGTGGCCAAGGAATTCGTCGAAGACCTCGCGGACGACGGCGTGGTGTACGGCGAAGTTCGCTGGGCGCCGGAACAGCACCTCCAGAAGGGGCTCAGCCTCGATGAGGCCGTGGAGGCGGTCCAGGACGGACTGGAGGCCGGCGTCGAGGCCGTCTCCGCGACCGGACGCGAGATCCAGGTGGGACAGCTGATCACCGCCATGCGCCACGCCGACCGCGGCCAGGAGATCGCCGAACTCGCAGTGCGCCACCGCAACCAGGGCGCCGTGGGCTTCGACATCGCCGGCGCCGAGGACGGGTTCCTGCCCAGCCGGTTCAGGGACGCCTTCACCTACCTCGCCCAGCACAATTTCCCCGCCACCGTGCACGCAGGCGAAGCAGCCGGGCTGGAGAGCATCCAGTCGGCGCTGGTGGACGGCCGCGCCCTCCGCCTGGGCCACGGTGTCCGCATCGCCGAGGACATCATGGTGGAATTCGACGACGACGAGGAAGCCGGCGACACCGTTGGCCTGGTCACCTTGGGCGACCTCTCCAGTTGGGTCCGCGACCGTGGCATCGCACTGGAAATCTGCCCCTCCTCCAACCTGCAGACCGGCGCAATTGCGGAGTTTGGTGAAGGTATTGAAAGCCACCCGCTGGACATGCTCTACCAGTTGGGCTTCAACGTCACCATCAACACCGACAACCGCCTGATGAGCGGCGTCACCCTGACCGACGAGTTCAACCTGCTCGTGGAAACCTTCGACTACGACCTTGACGACCTGTTGGAGCTGACCCTTAACGCCGCCGAGGCATCCTTCCTGCCCTTGGAGGAAAAGGAAGCGCTGGTGGAGTACATCAACGACGCCTACGCCAACCTTGGCTGATCCGGATTTCCGGCCCGGCAGTCCTGCAACCGAAGAACTGCTGGGCCAAATTGCCCAACTGCGCGAACACTGCCCCTGGATGGGCGCCCTGACGCACGCTTCGCTGGTGGAGTACCTCCTCGAGGAGGCCTACGAAGTGGCCGAGACCATCGAGGAAGGCCACCCCGACGCCGAACTGCAGGGCGAGCTGGGCGACGTGCTGCTCCAAGTGGTATTGCACGCCCGCCTTGCGGAGGAGCGCGGAGCCTTCACGTTCGACGACGTGGCGCGCGGCCTGGGAGCCAAGATGGTCCGCCGGAATCCCCACGTCTTCCGGGCCGACGGATCCCTGCAGGATACCTTCCCGGCAACCGTGGCGGAGATCGAGCAGAAGTGGGATGCCGTCAAGCGGGCAGAAAAGCCGGAACGGCAGGACCCCTTCGAAGGCATCCCGCAGGCACTCCCGGCGCTGGCCAGGGCGCAGAAGTCACTGGACCGTGCAGCACGCGCCGGGCTGGAGCTCCCCGAGGGGGCTCCCGTGCCTGGAAGCGAGGAGGAGCTCGGAGACCTGCTGCTCGCCGTCGTCCGTTCTGCCCGGGACAGCGGGATGGACGCTGAGCGCGCCCTGCGGGACGCTGTCCGCCGCTACCGGCGTGGCCAGTGGGGCGAAAGTGACCCCGCGCCATCATGACGTCCCGGCCTTGACCGGTTTGAGTAACCCGGAGCACTCTCGACTAGGCTGGACCCTGACGAGTACGTCGAGTTTTCTGCCTGATTCCCCCCGTTAATCGCCCATAAGGAGCAAATTCATGGCGCTTATCGATGCCATCCACGCCCGCGAGATCCTCGATTCCCGCGGCAACCCCACCGTCGAAGTTGAAGTCCTGCTGTCCGACGGCCAGATCGGCCGCGCCGCGGTTCCATCCGGCGCCTCCACCGGTGAGCACGAGGCCGTCGAACTGCGCGACGGCGACAAGGGCCGCTACCTCGGCAAGGGCGTGCAGAAGGCCGTCGACGCCGTCATCGACCAGATCGCCCCGGCACTGACCGGCTTCGACGCCACTGACCAGCGCAGCATCGACCAGGCCATGCTGGACCTGGACGGCACCCCCAACAAGGGCAAGCTCGGCGCCAACGCCATCCTCGGCGTCTCCCTGGCCGTCGCCAACGCAGCCGCAGCCTCGGCCGACCTGCCCCTGTACAAGTACCTGGGCGGCCCCAACGCCCACGTCCTGCCCGTGCCACTGATGAACATCCTCAACGGTGGCTCCCACGCCGACTCCGACGTCGACATCCAGGAATTCATGATCGCCCCCATCGGTGCCGAGACCTTCTCCGAGGGCCTGCGCTGGGGCGTCGAGGTCTACCACAACCTCAAGTCGGTGCTGCAGCAGAAGGGCCTGTCCACCGGCCTGGGTGACGAGGGCGGCTTTGCGCCCAACCTGCCGTCCAACCGCGCAGCCCTGGACCTCATCACCGAAGCCATCAAGAACGCCGGCTACACCCCGGGCAAGGACATCGCCCTGGCCCTGGACGTTGCCTCCTCCGAGTTCTACAAGGACGGCGCCTACCAGTTCGAAGGCAAGTCCCTGTCCGCCAGCGACATGAGCGCCTACTACGGCGAACTTGTTGCCGACTACCCGCTGGTGTCCATCGAGGACCCGCTGGACGAGAACGACTGGGAAGGCTGGAAGACCCTCACCGACGCCATCGGCGACAAGGTCCAGCTGGTGGGCGACGACCTCTTCGTCACCAACCCGTCCATCCTGCAGCGCGGCATCGACACCAAAACCGCCAACTCCCTGCTGGTCAAGGTCAACCAGATCGGTTCCCTGACCGAGACCCTGGACGCCGTCAGCCTCGCCCAGCGCGCCGGGTACACCACCATCACCTCGCACCGCTCCGGCGAAACCGAGGACACCACCATCGCCGACATTGCTGTGGCCACCAACGCAGGCCAGATCAAGACCGGCGCACCTGCCCGCTCCGAGCGCGTCGCCAAGTACAACCAGCTGCTGCGCATCGAAGAGGAACTGGACGACGCCGCGCGCTACGCCGGCCGCAGCGCGTTCCCGCGTTTCAAGGGCTAGTAACCGGCTAATCCCTTCAGCGGTGGCTATGGTTGAAAGACCATAGCCACCGCTGTTGTTTACAGCAGCATTTGTTCCAGCAGTGTTTGCCTGCCGGGACTGTCCAGCACAAATAGTGGCGGCCCGGCAGGCTGCGTTTCAGGAGTGTCATGGCTACCCGCCGCCCCAAAGTTCCCAAGGTCGCCCCCACCCGTCCAGCCAAGGAAACGGCCGACGACGGATCCTCCGCCGGCGCCGAGGTCATCCGGGCGGATTTCCGGCCGGCCAAGGGCAGTGCCGCCGCGGCCCCTGCACCATCGACGGACCGGCACGGGCGGACAACCGCCGGGCAGCGCGCTGGGACGGCAGGGGAGGCCAGATCTCCGAAGCCCTCCGCCGCGCGCAAGGGCAGCAGTCCCGTTGACGGCAAGGATCCCGGCCGCGCCGACGAGGAACAGCATCCCGTCCCCGCCAAGGCGTTTTCCGGCCGCATGCTGGCTCTGGCTGTCGTGATGGTGGCCATTACCATCATGCTGGCGCCCACGGTCAAGATTTTCTTCGACAAGAAGGCCGAAATCGACGCCCTGAATGCCGACATCGCTGCACGCCAGGCCGAGGGCGATGCCCTCCGGCAGCAGGTTTCACGCTGGCAGGACCCCAACTACGTCAAGCAGCAGGCCCGTGACCGCATTAACATGGTTATGCCGGGCGAAACCGGCTACTGGGTTTTTGGCAGCGATGAGCCGGCCGGAGAAAGCAGTAGCCCCGCCGGCGCAGCAGCACAAGACCCCGCCGATCTGCCGTGGGTGGATTCCCTGTGGGAGTCCATCAGGCGCGCGGCCACAGACTGAACCGCACAGGAAGGACGGCCCGCGACAGTGGAACACAACACGGCAGCCGCCCGGGACGAATCCCGCCAACCAACAGCACACGACCTTGAAGTACTGAGCAGGCAGCTGGGACGCCCCGTCCGCGACGTCGTGGAGATTCCGGCCCGTTGCGTCTGCGGCAACCCGCTCGTGGCGGCCACCGCACCCCGCCTCAGCAACGGCACACCGTTCCCCACCACCTTCTACCTGACGCACCCGGTGATCACGTCCGCGGTTTCCAGGCTTGAAGCTGCCGGGGTCATGAACAGCATGAACGACCAGCTGGCCGGTGACGACAGGCTGGCCACGGCCTACAGGGCAGCCCACGAGGAGTACCTCGCCGCCCGCGAAGCCATTGGGCAGCGTTCGGGCATCGGCCCGGTGCCGGAGATCGACGGCGTCTCCGCCGGCGGTATGCCCACCCGCGTCAAGTGCCTGCACGTCCTGGTCGGCCACTCCCTGGCCGCGGGCAGCGGCGTCAACCCCCTGGGCGACGAAGCGATCCGGATGATCAGCGAGTGGTGGACTGCTGACAAGTGCTACTGCGACGGCGCCTGGGACACCGCCGGTGAGGCACCTTCCCGCGACCTGAGCCGCCACGGGCCCCAAGGGCTGCCGGAGATCGTGGGCCGTCCCGCCCCGGTCCGGAAATCCGCCGGAACCACGGGGGTGCCAGAGTGACCCGCGTGGCCGCCATCGACTGCGGCACCAACTCCATCCGGCTCCTGATCGCCGACATCGACCGCAGCAACGGCAGCACGGTCCTTACCGACGTCCACCGCGAAATGCGCGTCGTCCGGCTCGGGCAGGGCGTGGACGCCACCGGAGAGCTGGCCCCGGAGGCGTTGGAGCGCACCCTCGCCGCAACAGCCGATTACGCCCGCCTCATCGAGGAGCACGGCGCAGGGCGGATCCGCTTCGTTGCCACGTCCGCCAGCCGCGACGCGCGCAACCGGGATGTTTTCGTGGACGGCGTCAGGGAACTGCTGGGCGTGGAACCGGAGGTCATCTCCGGGGGCGAGGAAGCGGCATTGTCCTTTGCCGGGGCCAGCAGCGTCCTGCCCGTCCTCGACGGCCAGCAGGTGCTCGTGGTGGACCTCGGCGGGGGAAGCACCGAGTTCGTCCTGGGCACCGCCGCAGGCGTCACGGCCGTCAAGTCCGTGGACATTGGCTGCGTCCGCCTGACCGAACGGCACCTGCGCAACGATCCGCCCACCGCTGGACAGATTGCCGCAGCGGAAGCCGACGTGGACGAGGCCATGGCCCGCGCCGGCCGTGACGTACCGCTGGAACGCGCCACCGCCGTCGTCGGGGTGGCCGGCTCCGTCACCACCATCACCGCCCATGCGCTCCGCCTGCCGGAATATACGCCGGAGGCCATCCACGGCGTGGCGCTTCCCATTCGGAAGATTGGCGACGCCGCCACCGACCTGCTGGACATGACCCGCGCCGGCCGGGCAGCCCTGCCGTACATGCACCCCGGGCGGGTCGACGTGATCGGTGCCGGGGGACTGGTATGGCGGCGCATCCTGGAACGGATGGGGGAGCTGACCGGTGGAAGGATCACCGCAGCCACGGCAAGCGAGCACGACATCCTTGACGGCATCGCACTGAGCATCGGGTAGTCCATGCATTCCACCCCAGCTTCAACCCCGCTTGTCTCCCGTGCCGTGGCCGCCGCAGTGGCGGTCCTCCTGGCCGCCTGCTGCCTCTGTGCCGGCCTGTTTACCGCCCCGTCCGCGCGTGCCGACGAATGGCGGGACAAGGAGTACTGGCTGGCGGACTCGGGCATCACCAAGGCCTGGGAGGTGTCGAAGGGCGCGGGCGTGAAAGTGGCTGTCATCGACAGCGGCATCGATGCCCAGCACCCGGACCTGAAAGGCTCCGTTGTGGGCGGCTACGACGCGTCCGGCTCGGGCCAGCCGGACGGCCAGAAGAGCGTCGGCTCCAAGCCGGAACACGGCACCCTCGTAGCCACCATGCTGGCAGGGCGCGGGCACCAACCCGCCAGCGCCAGTCCCAGTCCCAGCCCGGGACCGGCCGTTCCTCCGGACGGCATCATGGGTGTGGCACCCGAAGCGCAGCTGCTCTCCGTCTCAACCTGGCTCGGTTCGGCCAACCCGTCCGGCAAAAGCGACCAGGACCAGATTCCGGAGGCGGTGCGCTGGGCGGTGGACAACGGCGCCAAGGTCATCAACATCTCGCTCGGCAGCACCACGCCGCAATGGCCGCAAAGCTGGGATGCCGCCTTCCTTTACGCCGAACAGAAGGACGTGGTCATCGTAGCCGCTGCCGGAAACCGGGTAGGCGGCAACACCCAGGTGGGCGCCCCGGCCACCATTCCCGGCGTGCTCACCGTCGCCGGCCTTGACCGCAAGAACGTGGCCAGCGTGGACGCGTCATCGCAGGGCATCAGCATCGGGGTGGCTGCACCCGCCGAGAACCTCCTCGGCGGCCTCCCCGGCGGCGGCTACGCGGAATGGGCCGGTACGTCCGGATCCACCCCCATCGTGGCCGGCGTGGCCGCCTTGATCCGGTCCAAGTGGCCGGACATGAGCGCCGAACAGGTCATCAACAGGATCGTCTCCACCGCCCAGGACGCCGGGGCCCCGGGCAAGGATCCGTTGTACGGCTACGGGATCCTCAATGCCGAGGCGGCCCTCAAGGCCGACGTTCCGCAGGCCACCGTCAATCCGTTGGGCACCATCGCCGAGTGGATCCGCGTGCACAGGCGCGGCAACGCCGCGCCTGCAGCCCCGCTCCCAACCGCGACGCCAGTGCCCAGCGCCGCACCCACGCTGCCGGAAGCCACCGTTCCCGCCGCCAAGGCCCCGTCACAGCGGGACAGCGCCATTGGCGCCGCCGTCGTGATCGGTTTTGCCGTCCTTTTCGTGGTGATCATCGCGGCCGCTGCCATCCAGCTCCGCAGGGCTGCCCGCAACGGCTCCCTGGCCGTTGAAGAACCGGATACCGGGGTGATGGAAAGCGTGCAAGCACCCCGGAACCAGCAGGTTACGGAGGCGTCCGACGGCTAGTGAAGATTTTCACAAACTCCTGTATCCTTGAACAATGGCAACCACCCCACAGCCCCAGGACCGTCCCAGGGTACTCGTCGTCGGCGGCGGGTACGTCGGCCTGTACGTAGCACTGAAACTGCAGAAGAAGATCGCGAATGCAGGTGGCATCGTCACCGTCGTTGATCCCCTGCCCTACATGACTTACCAGCCCTTCCTCCCCGAGGTGGCAGGTGGCAACATCGAAGCCCGCCACGCAGTGGTCTCCCACCGCCAGCACCTCAAGCAGACTGAGCTCATCCAGGGCCGCGTCACGTCGATCGACCACGTCAACCGGACGGCTGTGGTGGCTCCTGCCGACGGCGGCGAGAACTTCGAGGTTCCCTACTTCGACGTCGTCCTTGCAGCCGGCGCCATCACCCGCACCTTCCCCATCAAGGGCCTGGCGGACAAGGGCATCGGCCTGAAGACCATCGAGGAAGCCGTTGCGCTGCGCAACAAGCTCCTGGAGCGCATCGAGGTTGCCTCCACCATGACGGACCCCGCGGCACGCGCCCGGGCGCTCACCTTCGTGGTGGTCGGCGGCGGTTTCGCCGGCATCGAGTGCATCACGGAAATGGAAGACCTCGCCCGCGCCGCCGTGCGCAACAACCCCCGCATCAAGCAGGAGGAAGTCCGCTTCGTCCTGGTCGAAGCCATGGGCCGCATCATGCCCGAGGTCACCGCCAAGCAGGCCGACTGGGTGGTTGAGCACCTGCGCAGCCGCGGCATCGAGGTCCTGCTGAACACCTCGCTGGACAGCGCCGAAGGCACCCTGAAGCTGATCAACCTTCCGGACAAGACCCCTGCCCAGGAGTTCGAGGCAGACACCCTGGTGTGGACCGCCGGCGTGCAGGCAAACCCGATGGTGCGTTCCACCGACTTCCCGCTCGAGCCCCGCGGACGCGTCCGCGTCCTGCCGGACCTGCGCATCGCAGGCGACGAAGGCATCGTGGAGAACGCCTGGGCAGCCGGCGACATCGCCGCAGTTCCAGACCTCACGGGCAAGGGCCTGCCGGACGGAACCTGCGTCCCCAACGCCCAGCACGCCCTGCGCCAGGCCAAGCGCCTCGCCAAGAACCTGTGGGCTTCCCGCTGGGACAAGCCCCTGGCGGACTACAAGCACAAGAACCTTGGTGCAGTGGCCGGCTTCGGCGAGTGGAAGGGTGTTGCCAACATCAACCTGCTGGGCCGGATCGGGCTCAAGGGCGGCCTCGCCTGGCTGGCCCACCGCGGCTACCACGGCATGGCCATGCCCACGGTGGAGCGCAAGTTCCGCGTCATCCTGAACTGGATCATCGGCTTCTTCGCCGGACGCGACACCACGCAGCTGATGGACCTGGACAACCCGCGCGGTGCCTTCGTCTCGGCGGCCACTCCCGCCCCCAAGCCAGCCGCTGCGCCCGCAGCAGTGCCGGCTGGCGGCTCCAGCGCCACGGCCACCGCCGCTCCCAAGGAAACCGTGGCGGCCAACGCCAAGTAGCGCATTTGTTCCACCACGCTTGACACCGTCCGACGGCGGCCGTCCCCTTTGCAGGGAACGGCCGCCGTCGGCGTTTCCAGCCAACGCGTCCCGGGCAGGTACCATGGACCCGGCGCCCCAGTAGCCCAATTGGCAGAGGCAGCGGACTTAAAATCCGCGTGTTGTGGGTTCGAGTCCCACCTGGGGTACACCTTGGTTCCTTCCGGCGCCCTGAGGGTTTGCACACCGGGAAGCCGCCTGCACAGCAGGCGGCTTCCTGCGTTTAAATTCCGCATAGGCAACGACTGTTATAAGGCTGTGACCTCTGTCACTCAGTTTCGCTGCTGTCTATGCACTAGCTTGAACCTAAATCAGGAATTCCTGGTCCCATTCCGGGCGCCGAAGCGCCCCATTGATCCGCACGCGCATCGCATGGCCCTGTTTCGGAAGGCAGACAAATGTACCGAAAGAAAGTCCTCACCTCGTTGGCAGCAGCAGCCACATTCAGCATGCTGCTGTCGGCCTGTGCCAACCAGGCGGGCCCCGGCACCACGGAAAGCTCAGGCTCGTCCGGCAAGGTGAACATCCCCGCCATTTCGAAAGTCGATGTCCCTGCCGGTGCGGTAAAGCCTGCCGGCGACGGGAAGGCGACCTGCCCTTCGACCACCACTCTCGCCTACGCAGGCGCGCAGACCGGCCCCAATGCCCAGCTCGGCGTCAACATCTTCAACGGCATCCAGCTGGCCATCGACCAGCACAACAAGTCCAACCCGGGGTGCCAGGTCCAGTTCAAGAAGTTCGACACTGAAGGTGACCCCAACAAGGCCACCGGCCCCGTCACCCAGCTGGTGAGCGAGTCTGACATCGTGGGTGTGATCGGCCTGCCGTTCTCCGGTGAATCCAAGGCCACGGGCAACATCTTCGAGCAGAAGGGCCTGGTCCACATCACCCCGTCGGCCACCAACCCCGGCCTGACCGGCAACGGCTGGACCACGTTCTTCCGGGGCCTCGGCAATGACGCCGTCCAGGGCCCCGCAGCCGCCAAGTTCCTCACCGGGAAGCTCGGCGCGAAGAAGGTGTACCTGGTCCAGGATGACTCCGACTACGGCATCGGCCTGGGAACCTCCACCTCCGCAGGCCTGGGCAGTGCCCTTGCCGGGACGGAAAAGGTGACCACAGGGCAGAAGGACTTCTCGGCAGTCATCTCCAAGATCATGAATGCCAAGGCAGACGCGGTGTTCTACTCCGGGTACTACGCCGAGGGCGCCCCGTTCGACCAGCAGCTGGTTGGAAAGGGCTTCACCGGAACGTTCGTGGCACCTGATGGCGTCAAGGATGACCAGTTCATCAAGCAGGCCGGTGACGCGTCCAACAACGCGTACTTCACCTGCCCGTGCCTCCCGGGTGAGCTGATTCCGGAATTCGCATCGGCCTACAAGGACGTTTCCAAGGGAGCAGAGCCCGGAACGTACTCCATCGAAGGCTACGACGCCGCAACCGTCCTCCTGTCCGGTATCGACGCCGGCAAGCAGAGCCGTGCTGACCTGCTGGCCTGGGTCAAGGCTTATGACAAGGACGGACTCAGCAAGCACTACAAGTGGGATGCCAAGGGCGAGCTCCAGGCCCCCACGGTTTACGGCTACAAGGTGGAGAACGGAAAGATCGTTCCGGTCGGTCCCATTGGGGACTAGCAACCACGCATGAACCGGCTGTGGGGGCCAGCATCAGCGGGCCCCCACAGCCTTTTCTTCGCTTGGCGCAGCCCAGGACCAAGCAACGTCAATAGACACAAGTCCCACGGCCGGGCCCACAAGGCCGCGTGCAACTGGATCAGGATGTTCCCATGCTTCCCTCTCTTGTCCCACTACTCCCGACGGAAAACGACTGGATCACCTTCGACATACCGTCCCTGGCCCAGAACTTCTGGAGTGCCACCTTTGACGGCCTTACCTTCGGGGCCATCTATGCGCTCGTGGCGCTGGGGTACACCCTGGTTTACGGCGTCCTGAACCTGATCAACTTCGCGCACTCGGAAGTGTTCATCGTTGGCTGCTACGCCGTCTTCTTTACCCTCAGCAGCCTAGGCTTCGGCCCCTCAGCTCCCCGGCTCGACATCTGGGCCATCATCCTGAACCTGCTGTTGGCGCTGGTCCTGGCCATGCTGGCATCCGCCGTGACAGCGTTCCTGCTGGAGCGGATCGCCTACAAGCCCCTGCGGCAACGAAACGCGCCCCGCCTGGTCTTCCTGATCACCGCCATTGGTGCTTCCTTCACCATCCAGTACCTCATTTACCTCTGGCGCGGTCCCAGCCCCGAACTGGCCCTGACCATGTTCCGGCCCACCCCCATTTTCGACGTCTTCGGCACCATCATCGATTCGCAGCAGCTGGTGATCATCATCGCCGCCGTGATCATGATGGTGGGCATCGACAGGTTCATCAGCAAGTCCCGCACCGGCCGCGGCATCCGGGCCGTTGCCCAGGATCCTGACACCGCCACATTGATGGGCGTCAACAAAGAGCGGATCATTATTACCACCTTCGTCATCGGAGGCCTCCTCGCAGGAGCCGCCGCCTTGTTCTACGTCATGAAAATTCCGTCCGGTGTCCAGTACAGCGGTGGCTTCGTCCTGGGCATCAAGGCCTTTGCCGCCGCGGTGCTCGGCGGCATCGGCAACGTCCGGGGGGCATTGCTGGGCGGGCTGCTGCTTGGCCTGATCGGCAACTACGGCCAGATCCTGCTGGGCAACTCGCAGTGGACCGACGTCGTGGCGTTCGTGGTGCTGGTGCTCGTGCTGCTGCTGCGGCCTGAAGGCATCCTGGGCACCTCCCTTGGAAGGAGCAAAGCATGAGTATGACGGACGGCCCCACGCCGCTGCAGACCGCTGCAGCCCAGCAGGCAGCCGAGGAACGTGAAGCTTCCGAGAAAGCCGCAGGCAAGAGCGACCACCGCCCAAGCGGAAAGCGCACGACCGGTTACCTTTCGGACCGCTGGCACGCCCTGTCCCGCCAACAGCAGTGGGCCTTCCTGGTGGTCGTCGTGGTACTGGCCTACCTGCTTCCGCTGCTCAACCCGCCCATCATCACCACGGAGCCCGGCAACAACTTCGCGCTGGCCTGCTTCGACATGGCCCGGTTCGCGCTCATCGCCGTCGGCCTCAACGTGGTGGTCGGATACGCCGGCCTGCTGGACCTTGGGTACGTCGCCTTCTTTGCGGTGGGTTCGTACGTTGCCGCCATGCTGACCAGCCCGGATTCGCCCTACCTGCACATCCCTTACCTCTGGACGCTTCCGGTGGCCATGGCAGTCACCATGTTCTGCGGTGTCATGCTGGGCGTGCCTACACTCCGGCTCAGGGGCGACTACCTCGCCATCGTGACGCTCGGCTTCGGGGAGATCATCCGCATCCTGGCCACCATCATTCCTGCGATGAAGGGCCAGGTGGGATTCCAGAACGTCGGCCACCCGCCGGGTGACGGTGCCGACGGAACGCCGATCTTCTCCAACTCAAACGGTGTGCCCTGGTACTGGCTGACCCTGACCATCATCATCATCGTCACCCTCCTGGTGGGCAACCTGGAACGCAGCCGGGTGGGCCGCGCCTGGATTGCCATCCGCGAAGATGAGGACGCGGCGGAAATCATGGGTGTTCCCACCTTCAAGTACAAGGTGTGGGCTTTCGCCATCGGCGCTGCAGTCGGCGGGCTTTCCGGTGCACTCTTCGCCGGGCAGGTGGGGTTCGTCAACAACCAGAAGTTCGACGTCACCACCTCCATCCTGTTCCTCGCCGCCGTCGTCCTGGGCGGTGCCGGCAATAAGGTGGGCGCCATTCTGGGTGGAGCGCTGGTCAGCTACATCCCGTTGAGGTTCACGGCCATCGCCGAGTACAAGTACCTGATCTTCGGGATCGCGCTGGTGCTGATCATGATCTTCCGCTCCCAGGGGCTCCTGCCCGCGCGGCAGCGGCTGCTTGCCTACGGCAGGACGGCGCTGAACAAGGTCACCAGCCGTGAAGGTTCGGCGCCGAAAGACAAACACAATCCACCGGCCGGCCCCGAAGCACCGGTGGCCGGACAGAGAGGAGCGGAGGCATGAGCTCCGAGGAAAGGCACGCGGGCTCCGGCAGCGTCGAGGAGCAGCCGGCGCAGCAAAGCCCGGGCCGGCACAGCGCGGACCAGGCCAGCCAGGTTCAGGAGGATTCGGTGGCCCCGATCGCGCCGGAGCTGGACATGGACGCCCTTGCCGAGGCCGGCGTGGACCAGGAACTGGCCGAGAAGGTCGCCCCGGACCGCGACATCGCGGTCAAGGTGGGCGACAACATCGTGGAGGTGCAGAACCTGACCATCAAGTTCGGCGGCCTGGTGGCCCTGGACAACATCAGTTTCAACATCAAGCGCGGCGAGATCCTGGGCCTCATCGGGCCCAACGGCGCCGGGAAGACCACCTGCTTCAATGCGATGACCGGCGTGTACAAGCCCACCAGCGGAAAAGTGGTGCTGGAGGGGCAGGTCCTGAACGGCATCAAGCAGCACAAGATCACCCGGCTGGGCCTGTCCCGCACGTTCCAGAACATCCGGTTGTTCGGTGAGATGACCGCGCTGGAGAATGTGGTGGTGGGCCTGGACGCGCGGCACCGGACCAGCGTCGGCGGAGCGCTGCTGCGCCTGCCCACCCACATCAAGGAGGAAAAGTCGGCCATCGAGCGCGGCATGGCCCTGCTGGACTTCGTGGGCATCGGCAGCCATGCCCATGTCCTGTCCCGGCAGCTGCCCTACGGCTACCAGCGCAGGCTTGAGATTGCCCGGGCCCTGGCCACTGACCCGAAGGTCCTCTGCCTGGACGAGCCCGCAGCCGGCTTCAACCCGGCCGAAAAAGAGGAACTGATGGCCCTCATCCGCACCATCAGGGACGAGGGCTACACCGTGCTGCTGATTGAGCACGACATGAAACTCGTCATGGGCGTGACCGACCGGATCGTCGTGCTGGAATTCGGGAAGAAGATCGCGGACGGACTGCCCCGCGAAATCCGCGAAGACCCGCGTGTTATTGCTGCTTACCTAGGGGAGCCTGAAGATGACGTTGCTTGAACTTGCGGGAGTTTCAGTCCACTATGGCCGCATCCAGGCCCTCAGGGACATCTCCTTCACCGTCGACGAAGGCGAAGTGGTGGCGCTGATCGGTGCCAACGGTGCCGGCAAGACCACCACCATGCGGACCATCTCGGGCCTGCTGAACTGCTCCGAGGGCAGGATCACTTTCGAGGGCCAGGACATTACCAAGATGAAGGCCCACATCCGGGTGGTGCACGGAATCTCCCAGGCCCCGGAAGGACGCGGCATCTTCCCTGGCATGACCGTCATGGAAAACCTCGACATGGGAACGTTCGGGCGGAAGGACAGAAGTGGAGTGCCCAAGGACCTGGACCGGGTCTTCGACCTGTTTCCGCGGTTGAAGGAGCGGGAGAAGCAGTACGGGGGAACCATGTCCGGTGGTGAGCAGCAGATGCTTGCCATCGGCAGGGCCCTTATGTCCAACCCGAAACTGCTGCTGCTCGATGAGCCCTCCATGGGCCTTGCGCCACAGTTCATCCGCCAGATCTTCAAGATCATCAAGGAGATCAACAACCAGGGAACCACCGTCCTTGTGGTGGAGCAGAACGCCAACCAGGCCCTGGCCGGAGCACACCGGGCATTCGTGCTCGAGACGGGGGAGATCACCCACAGCGGCACCGGCAGGCAGCTGTTGGAGGACCCCTCCATCAAGGAGGCGTACCTGGGCGTGGGTTAGCCCTCCTGATGGGGCCCGGGTACCAACCGTGGCAACGGTCACGGTTCGGTTGCAACCGGGCCCCATGGGAACTTTCGCGTCGCCCCCCACGTGGGAATTGGTAGCGTAACAAAAAGCTCATCACCCACACCCACATGGAGGAATCCCGCAATGGCACTTGGCGGCAACCCGATCTTCAACGGAAAGAGTTTCCGTGGAGCCACCCAGGCACCGCCTGTCCCGCAGGCTCCCTATGGCGCTTCCTACGGCCAGCAGCCGTACGGCCAGGTACCCTACGGCCAGCAGCCGTATCCCCAGCAGGGCTGGGGCACCCAGCCGCAGAGCGTGACGGACGAACAGCTGCGGCAGATGTACAGCCAGCCGTCGGCAGGGCCCGCGGACACCGGCCGGATGACGTTCGACGACGTCATCATGAAGACCGCCGCCTGCCTCGCCGCGGTGATCGCCGGCGCAGCAGTCACCCTGGTGGTGGCGCAGGGGCTGGCTTCCCTGCTGATGCTCGTCGGTGCCCTGGGCGGGTTCGTCCTGGCACTGGTCAACACCTTCAAGAAGCAGCCCTCGCCGGCGCTGATCCTGGCCTACGCTGCCCTGGAGGGCCTGTTCCTGGGCGGCCTGACCCGGATCCTGGACGGCATGTTCCCCGGTGTCGGGCTGCAGGCCGTGATTGGCACACTCTCGGTGTTCGCCGTGACCCTGGTCCTCTTCAAGAGCGGCAAGGTCCGGGCCACCCCGAAGGCCATGCGGTTCTTCATGATCGCCCTTATCGGCTATGCCGTGTTCGCGCTGATCAACATGGTCATGATGTGGACAGGCGCCGTGCAGAGCCCGTTCGGCCTGCGCACCTCCGTCGAGATCTTCGGCATCCCGCTGGGCGTCTTCATCGGCCTGCTGGCCATCGGCCTCGCCGCCTTCTCGCTGATCATGGACTTCACCAGCATCGAGGCGGGCGTCCGCAGCGGCGCCCCGCAGCGGTTCTCCTGGACGGCAGCGTTCGGCCTCACGGTCACGCTG
This sequence comes from Pseudarthrobacter sp. CC12, assembly GCF_039907755.1. Classification (NCBI taxonomy): domain Bacteria; kingdom Bacillati; phylum Actinomycetota; class Actinomycetes; order Micrococcales; family Micrococcaceae; genus Pseudarthrobacter; species Pseudarthrobacter sp. CC12. The sequence goes on from NZ_JARDJH010000033.1 coordinate 49,887, forward strand.
GTCTGGCTGTACGTGGAGATCATCCGCCTGCTGGCCATCCTGCGCGGCGACGACTAGGCACCCCGGCAACTTCCGCCGTCGTACTCCAAAGGACCGTGGGCCCCACCGAACCGGTGGGGCCCACGGCCATTTAACGCGAAGCCCGCCTAGGCGATGCGCATGGCTCCGGCTGCAGGGAAAACCGTGAAGATGTCCGGGACCGCAAACCCGGCGTCCGCGAAAGCCTTCACGACGGCGTCACGCACCTTTTGTTCGGCTTCCACCGGCGTGAGGGCAATGGCTGCCCCGCCGAACCCGCCGCCGGTCATACGGGCCCCGATGGAACCGTTGGCCCGGGAGGTGTCCACGGCCAAGTCCAGTTCAGGGCATGAAATCTCAAAGTCGTCCCGCATGGATGCATGGCTGGCGTCCAGCAGGGGGCCGATGGCGCTTGGGCCGGGGCCGCCCAGCAGCTCCACGGCCTGGAGCACCCGGCGGTTCTCGGTGACCACGTGACGCACCCGGCGGAACGTGACCTCGTCCAGCAGCCCGCTTGCCTCCTCAAGGTCCGCTACCTCCAGGTCCCGCAGGGCCTTCACCCCCATGACCTCGGCGCCGAGCTCGCACGATGCCCGCCGTGAGGCGTAGCCGCCGTCGGCGTGGGAGTGCGACACCTTGGTATCGATCACCAGGAGCACCAGGCCTGCGGGTTCGGTTTCAAACGGGACCAGGCGCGCCGCCTGGTCCCGGCAGTCCAGGAAGACTGCATGGCCCTTTGAGCCGCGCAGGGACGCGGACTGGTCCATGATTCCGGTGGGCGCACCCACAAAGTCGTTCTCCGCGCGCTGGGTCGCCAGCACCATGTCCTCGGCTGCCAGCCCGGCGCCGGTGAGGTCGTTGAGTGCGGTGATGACAGCGCATTCGATGGCGTGCGACGACGACAGGCCCGCACCCAGCGGGACGTTCGAGTCGAGGAGCAGGTCCACGCCCGGGACGTCGATGCCCCGTTCCCGGAGGGCCCATATGACGCCCAGGGGGTATTTGGTCCATCCCTTGGCGGTTCCGGGCTGAAGTGACTCCAGCGAGGTGGTGACCAGGCCCTGGTCGCCGTAGGTCGACAACAGGCGGACGGCGGAGTCGGGCCGGGCTGCCACGGCCACCCTGGCGGTGCGGTCGATGGCGAAGGGCAGCACGAAGCCTTCGTTGTAGTCTGTGTGTTCGCCGATGAGGTTCACCCGCCCCGGCGCCTGCCACACGCCGTCGGGAGCGGCGCCGAACTCCTGTTCAAAACGGGCCGCCAGCTCCCGTGGCGCGGCGGCTCCGGCATCGGGGTGGTTTTGGGGGCTCACGCATGCACTCCTTCCGTGGTGGCCGCAAGGGCGGCAGCAGGCGTGGACGACGGCGGGACGGCAACGGTGCGCAGCCGTTCCGCCACGATTTCGGGGGTGGTGTCGTTGATGAAGGCGCCCATCGCCGCTTCCGACCCGGCCAGGTACTTCAGCTTATCGGCTGCCCTGCGCGGGGATGTCAGCTGGAGGTGGAGGTAGCCCGCCGGGCGCAGGACCGCGTCCAGCGGCGCCTGGTGCCACGCCGAGATGTACGGGGTGGGGGTGGGATACAGGGCGTCAACCCGCTTGAGCAGGTCCAGGTAGACATGGGCCAGTTCATCCTTCTCCTCCCCGCCCAATGCGGCGAGGTCGGGGACCTGGCGGTGCGGAACCAGATGGATCTCCAGCGGCCACCGGGCAGCGAAGGGTACATAGGCGCTGAAGTGCTTTCCTTCCACCACCATCCTGCTGCCATCCTCCCGCTCAGCGCGGAGCAGTGAGCCGGTGAGGGTATCCCGGCCGTCCTTGGCGTCGTAGTACCTCCGGGCCGCGGCACCCAGGACACCGGCGCGCGGCGTGACGTAGGGGTAGGCGTAAATCTGTCCGTGCGGATGGTGCAGGGTCACGCCGATGTCCGCGCCGCGGTTCTCGAACGGAAACACCTGCTGGATGCCCGCCATGGCGCTAAGGGCAGCGGTGCGCTGCGCCCACGCCTCGACCACGGTCCGGGACCGCTCCTGGCTCAGCTCGCTGAAGGCCCCGGTGTGGTCCGGGGTGAAGGACACCACCTCGCAGCGGCCATAGGCAGGGCCCTTGGTTCCCCAGGCGGCATCCTCCGGAACCGGTCCCAGCGCCGGTCCCAGGGAGGGGAACCGGTTTTCGAAGACCACCACGTCATAGTCGGCGGCAGGGATTTCGGAAGCATTCCCGGGGGTGGTGGGGCAGATGGGGCACTGGTCCGCCGGCGGCAGGTGGGTGCGGGCCTGGCGGTGCGCTGCGATGGCCACCCATTCGTCGGTCAGTGCGTCGAAACGGACTTCGCCGGGTTCCGCCCGCGGCGGCAGGCCGCGGTGGTCGGTCGTCGAGTGCGCCGCACGCGGGACGCTGGTGCCGGCGTCGTCGAAGTAGAACAGCTCCCGGCCGTCGGAGAGATTGGTGCTGGTGATCCCTGTCATGAAAAAAGTGTGGCATAAACGATCAAGAATGAATAGTTAAGAACAAAAAGTAACAGAGTGGCGGAATGGAGGTGCCCGGCCGCCCGTTGTACGGTAATCCCCATGACTGCCTTTTCCGAACAGGAAGCCACAGCCCGGCCCTGTGCCACAGGCCGGCAATTCGAGCTCCGCCGCGGCGACGCCGTAGCCGTAGTGACCGAACTCGCCGCCGGCCTCCGTTCGTTCAGCCGGGGCGGGGTCCTCCTGACCGAGACCTACGGCGATGGCGAGATTGCACCGGGCGGGGCCGGCATCACGCTGGCTCCCTGGGCCAATAGGGTGGAGAACGGACAATGGTTCCTCGACGGCAAGAAGCAACAACTGGACATCACGGAAGTGTCCCGGAACAACGCCAGCCACGGCCTGCTTCGAAATGCCGGCTACGTCCCGGTCGGGGAATCCCCGCACGCTGTGGCGCTGGAGGCCACCGTGTTTCCGCAGCACGGCTACCCGTTCCTGGTGCGGCACCGGGTGGAGTACCAGCTTTCGGAAGACCTGGGGCTGCAGGTCCGGCAGACACTCACCAATGACGGTGCGGCGGCCGCACCTTTCGTCCTCGGCGCGCACCCCTACCTGCGGGTCGGTGACACTCCGACCGGGGACCTGCAGTTGACAGTGTCTGCCGGGACCCGCCTGGTAACCGATGAGCGCCTCATCCCGCGCAGTGCAGCCCCGGTGGACGGGGACGTTGATTTCCGGGCCGGCCGGCACATCGCGGACCTTGCGGTGGACGTAGCCCTGACGGACCTCCGCTTTGAGGAGGGTGTGGCCAGGCATACCCTGGCCGCGGGTGACGGCAGCAGCGTCTCGCTCTGGCAGGACGAATCCTGCCAGTACGTCCACGTCTTCGTGAGCACGGTCTATCCGGGCCGGACGCGGGCGGTCGCCGTGGAGCCGATGACGGGACCGGCCAATGCCTTCAACTCCGGCGAGGGCCTCCGGTGGCTGGCGCCGGGGGAGTCCTTCAGCATGGAATGGGGAATCGACTACACCCCCGGCACGGCAGGGCAGTAGTTTCCCATTGGAGCGGCGCTGGGGAAGTATTGGTACATGACGCCACAAGAGGACGACGTTACCTTTGCCCATCCAGCACCGGTGCCCCCGGTGCCGGCACCTGCCACCGCAGCGGCCCCCCTGCGGGTGCTCACCGACCGTGAACTGGACAAGGACATCCCTTACGGCATCCGCATCGCCGCCTCCTGGTCGTGGCGGCTGGGCCTGATCCTCCTGATGGCCGGGACGCTGGTGTGGCTGCTCAGCCACATCACCCTCCTGATTATTCCCATCATGGTGGCCGCACTCCTTGCCGGGCTGCTCAGCCCAGTCACGTCATGGCTGAAGCGCCGCGGGCTGCCCGCAGGACTGGCCGTCGCACTGACCGTGATCGGTTTCATCGGCGTCATCGCCGGAGCGCTGGCACTGGTGGGCAGGCAGCTGGCGGTCGGTTTCGGCGAACTCTATTCCCAGGCCCTCGAAGGCGTCCGGCAGGTCCAGGACTGGCTGTCCAGCGGGCCCCTGCACCTGACCGCCACCCAGATCGACCAGTATGTCAAGGACGCCACCGACGCACTGCAGAACAACAGCAGCAGCATCCTCAGCGGCGCCCTGTCCTTTGGCAGCACTGCCGGACACTTCGCCGCCGGCATGCTGCTCTCGCTGTTCATCCTGATCTTCTTCCTCCTGGAGGGGGACCGGATCTGGGCCTTCCTGGTCAGGATGCTTCCCCGCAAGGCCCGGGCAGCAACCTTCGGTGCCGGCCACAAGGGCTGGGCATCCATGGTCAGCTACGCCCGCATCCAGATGTTCGTGGCCGCCGTCGACGCGCTGGGCATCGGCGTGGGCGCCGCCATCATCGGCGTACCGCTCGCTCTTCCCCTGGGCGTGCTGGTGTTCCTCGGCTCCTTCATCCCCGTGGTGGGCGCCCTGGTGACCGGCGTCGTAGCCGTCCTCCTGGCCCTGGTGGCCAACGGTCCCGTGAACGCCCTGATCATGCTGGGCATCGTCCTGCTGGTCCAGCAGCTCGAGGGCCACATCCTGCAGCCCCTGGTCATGGGCAAGGCAGTGTCGCTCCATCCGGTCGCCGTGATCCTCAGCGTTGCGGCAGGCTCGTACCTCGCGGGCATCCCCGGCGCGCTGTTCTCCGTGCCGATTCTCGCCGTAGCAAACTCGGCCGTTCGCTACATTGCCGCCAGAACGTGGGAACATGAACAAGTGCCGGTAATCGCCGGGAGGCCCATCACCGCCGGAGCGGGCGGGGACAACACCATCGAGGACGTTGAACCGCCAACTGCATCCGACGCCGGGAACGGCCCGGAAACCGGCACGTCATCCGAGCACCGTGATGCCCGCGCCGCCTCCCCGGAGGGCACCGGGGCAAAACCCAGAGGAGAGTAGTCCGTGAAGATCCTTGAAACCCTTCCCGTCACACTGGACGATGTCCTTGAGGCGCAGAAGCTGCTGGACGGGATCATTGCGCGCACCCCCGTTGAATCGTCCCGGGCACTGGGAGGCATGGTGGGCGGCGACGTCCATTTCAAATGCGAAAACCTGCAGCGTGCCGGTTCCTTCAAGGTCCGGGGCGCCTACGTCCGCATGGCCCGGCTCTCCCCGGAAGAGAAAAAGCGGGGCGTCGTGGCAGCTTCGGCCGGCAACCACGCCCAGGGCGTTGCAGTTGCCGCCAAAAGCCTTGGCATCAAAGCCCGTATCTACATGCCGCTGGGCGTGGCGCTGCCCAAGCTCGCCGCCACCCGGAGCCACGGCGCCGAAGTCATCCTGCACGGGCACAACGTGGACGAGGCGCTCGCCGAAGCCCAGCGCTACAGCGATGAAACCGGCATGGTCTTTGTCCACCCGTTCGACAATGTGGACGTCGTGGCAGGCCAGGGGACCGTAGGCCTGGAAATCCTGGAGCAGGTCCCCGACGTCGACACGGTCCTCATGGGCGTGGGCGGCGGCGGGCTCCTGGCAGGAGTCGCTGTCGCCATCAAGGCCCGCGCCAGGGAACTCGGCCGGGAGATCCGCATCATCGGCGTCCAGGCGGAGAACGCCGCCGCCTACCCGCCCTCACTCGCCGCTGACGCGCTGGTGCCCCTGAAGAAGGTCTCCACCATGGCGGACGGCATCGCCGTGGGACGTCCGGGACAGCTGCCCTTCAGCATCATCCGCGAACTGGTTGACGATGTGGTCACCGTCAGTGAAGACTCCCTGGCCCGCGCCCTGATCTTCCTGCTCGAGCGGGCCAAGATGGTGGTGGAACCCGCCGGGGCAGTGGGTGTCGCCGCACTCATGGACGGCAAGATTGAAAACCCCGGATCCACCGTGGTGGTCCTTTCCGGGGGAAACATCGACCCGATGCTGATGCTGAAAGTCATCCAGCGCGGCCTTTCCGCAGCCGGACGCTACATGACCGTGCGGATGATGCTCGACGACCGCCCCGGTTCGCTGGCAACCATCGCCCGCATCATCGCCGAAAACGACGCCAACGTCACCGGCTTGGACCACACCAGGGTGGGCGGCTCCATCAGCATGGGCGATGTCTCCATCACCGTAAACCTCGAAACCAAGGGCCACCAGCATGGCGAGCAGGTCCTCAGTGCACTTCGCGCCGAGGGTTTCCAGCCGATTGTCGTGCACTAGGAACGGCCATGGCCGGGCTGGGTAACGGACTGGGGAGCAGCGGGCGCGGCCCGGACCGGCAGACAATCGCGACGCGCGCCAAAGCCGGACTGCTGGTGCTTGGCGGATTCGTGGCACTCCTGTTCGCCATCGAAGTGGTGAACACGATGATGCTGGGCGCCCTTACACGCACCTTCGGGCTGCGGCCCAGGAGCGCCGACGGGCTGCTGGACATCTTCACCTTCCCGCTGCTGCATGCCAACCTGAACCACCTGCTGTCCAACAGCCTGCCCCTGGTCATCTTCGGGTTCCTGGTCTTCCTTTCCGGGATGCGGGTCTTCCTCACGGCGCTGGCCTTCAGCTGGCTCGGCAGCGGAGTGGCCGTCTGGCTCATCGGCGACGGTGTCACGGTGGGCGCATCCGGGCTTGTCTTCGGGCTCTTTGCCTTCCTCCTGGTCCGTGGGTTCTTCAACCGCAGCTGGCGGCAGATACTGCTCGCAGTTGTCCTCTTCATGGGCTATGGAAGCATCCTGCTGGGCGCCCTTCCCTTTGTAGCGGGCTACGTCAGCTGGCAGGCGCACCTGGGTGGCGCTGCCGGCGGAGTGGTGGCGGCGCTGCTGCTGCGTCCCCGCGTCCCCGCGCTTCCGCGGGAGGCCTGACTCCGGTCCCGCCTCCCCACCGCACACCGTGCGCACATAGAAGCGGGGGGGGGGGCCCCGGGGGGGGGGGGGGGGGGGGGCCCCCCCCCCCGCGTCGACTCTCCGGCGGCACCGCTCAGCGTCGCCGAGCTCGATGGCATCGATGCCGTGGTCACCGGCAGCGCCG
>NZ_JARDJH010000034.1:0-54160 GCF_039907755.1 Pseudarthrobacter sp. CC12
CGAAGGGCCGGTACCAATTTCCCGGAACCCCAGTACCAACTACCCAGACCAGCAGTTCCAACAAAAGCTATCTGCCAGCAAGCCTCCCGTTTAGGCCTTTGATGCCGTCCTGACCTGCGGCATCAGACTGAACTGTGGGCTGCGAGATGAACGAGTCATTGCCCCTCCTGGGGCAGTAGCGAGTTTCGGGGCGCAGTTCATTTCCGGGCTGATCATGACGTTCATCGGGAACCTGGTGTACGTGGGGATCGCGGTGGTGGGCGGGCTGCAGGTGGCGTCCGGGGCGATGCAGCTGGGCGATGTGCAGGCGTTCATCCAGTACTCGCGTCAGTTCACCATGCCGCTGGCGCAGCTGGGGTCCATGGCGAACGTGCTGCAGTCCGGGGTGGCGTCGGCGGAGCGGGTGTTCGAGCTGCTGGATGAATCTGAGGGGCGCTAACGTGTCCGCGGGGGAGAAGCAGCTGCTGACGATTGCCCGGGCCTTCCTGGCCCGGCCGTCGGTTTTGATCCTGGATGAGGCGACGTCTTCCGTGGATACCCGGACTGAGGTGCTGGTGCAGAAGGCGATGAGTGCTTTGCGAAGCGACCGGACTTCTTTTGTCATCGCCCACCGCCTGTCCACGATCCGCGACGCCGATCTCATCTTGGTGATGGAGGCCGGGCAGATCGTGGAGCAGGGGACGCACGCGTCACTACTCGCCGCCGGCGGGGCTTACGCGCGGCTGTACGAGGCCCAGTTCGCGGCTCCTGTGGCGGAGGTTTGAGTGCAGCGACAATCACCCAGCTTGCAGTCTGTATTTTCTCGTGGCAGCGGCCGTTGGATTGAATCGAACGCACCAATTCTAAGGAGAAGCGCAACAAGCGGGATGTTACCGGTACCTTCGCCGTCGTTAGCTAGGCTTTCTCACTGCTGAGGATCGCATGAGTCAGGTCCGCCCTCGCGGGTCCGCTCCATCCGAGTCCAGTATGGTGATGTAACGCTTAAAGGCCTTGTCGACTTCGCTCTGTATCTGGACGAGCGTCCCCTCCTCCATGCGGTAGGTCCGGTTTGGATCACCTTTGAAGGAAAGCCAATTGAAGCTCGTGGTGATCCATAAGTCATCGGAGATCAGGATTTTGGCGTGCGTGTTCTGGAGACGAACGACCCGCAACTTGTCGTAACGAGCAGCCAGATTGCTGAGGCGACGAAGCGCGAAGTCGTCGGAGCCGCTATCGTCAGGGCCATATCCGTGTCCTATATGGACTTCAACTCCAGCCCGGAGCCGCCGCTCAAGGGCTGCGACGAAGTCAGTGTTGACTACTCCGCCCTTCACCCATGGAGCGATGATCAACAGTCGCTTCTTCGCGCTGTTAAGCGCGTTGCTTAGCAGCTGCGGGTGCTCATGGACGTCGACGCTGCGCACTGCGATGTCCTCGACGCGCAACGGCATGTCGGCCGGGCTTTCTTCGTTCTTGGCAACTCGTTCACCTGCCATCCTGATAATCTCAACCTGCTCACTTGCCACGCGCTGCTCCTCGAGCTCGGGCGTAAGCGTAGGTCTTGGCTCAGGACGAGAAACCGAGATGCCGAGCTTCACAACTGCGTCAGCGGCCGCAAGTTCGAGCCCGTGGGCCGGCTGAAGATCACCGTCGATACACATGCCGAGCTCTACCTCTCCCGTGTCCGGGTTGCCATAGACGAGCAACTGGGCAGGCATGTAAAGGTGAAGGTTCTGCGACGCGATCTTACGGACGCGCAGCACTTCGACCTGCCGTGTCCGGTCGTCGCGCGACTCGACAAGCTCATTGAAGCGTTCCACAGGGAGATCACTGAGGTCGACACGCGATGTTTTCTTAGCGGGCAGGATCTCTAAGCCGGCTTCTTGGGCTTCCCGCTTCTTAATCAAGCTAGAGCGCGCATAGTCCTGCGCATTCCAAATGAGCCGATCAAAGGGCACATTAAGCTGGGTAAGAACGGGCTGCACAGCTGCCAACGTGCGAGCGGACTCATGACCTAGCGCAGTCAGACGCAATTGCCCATTCCACGCCCGAGTGAGGTTGTTCGAACTTATTTGGTCGGCAACTGTTGTCACTACCTGTTCGCGCCGTAGCCCGAGCAGGCCTGCGATCTCATCGATCTCGCGGACACCTGCGTGTACAAATCGCAGAATGAATTCCTCGAGGAGCGGAAATGACTTGCGCTCCTGCGCGAGAACATCGATACGCAAAATTGTAACCGGCAGGGCGGCATCGACAATGCTGACCAACTGGAGGCCAGGGCGGTGATCGCCGAACCGCCGCCGAAGCATGTCACCTGAAGCCAGCCTCATCGCTCAGCCGTCCTAAGCTCGCAGTCGTCCGGATGACTATCAATGTATGTCAGCACTTTCTTCAACGCGCCGGTCGTACCCCGAACAAATCCAGCGTCACCCACGATCGTGAGGCCGAAGCGGGCCCGTGAGAGCGCGACGTTGATGCGCCTCCAGTACTCGGCTCCGATGAAGCCGAGTTCGGCCTTTGCGTTGCTTCGCGTCACGGAAAAGATAGCCACGTCTGACTCACGCCCTTGAACTGCATCCACACTCATCACAGTGATGGAGAGATGCCTGAGCCGGTCTCGTAGGGGAGCTAGCTGCTGATTGAGGTCAGCAACTTGGGCGACGTATGGAGCGATGATAAGGACGTCGAGCTGGCCGTTGTCTTTAGGAAGCTTCACGACTTTCTTGTCGATGGAGCCATTAAGCACCTTCAACCGGTCAATCACGATGCGGGCCTCCGCACGGTTTGCGAAGCTCTGACCCTTGCCGTGTGGAGCGGCCTCACGTCGGTCGTCACCATATGCGGAGGTATCGAGCCACAAGACGGGCCTGCCATATCCGAGGAGGTAGCCTTCAAGGCCTCCGTCGTTCGGCGATCGCAATTTCTCATCGTAGAAACAGGTTGAGATCATATCCCCAATCGGGCGGATCATCCGGTACTGCTGGTTTAGCATGACCTGCGAGTGCTCCGGCAGGCGGTCCGTTAGCCTCTGGAAGAGTGTCTGCTTAATGTCGTCGGGAAGGAACTGGTGGTCGTTCATCAGATCCTTGTTTCGCAGTATGTCCTCATCTACGGGAGGCAACTGGTTCGTATCCCCAACGACTACCCATCGCTTGGCTCGGGAGACGGGCACCAACGCTTCGGTGAGGGTTGCCCGCGACGCCTCGTCCACGATGCATAGGTCGATATTGAGGTCGCGTACCGCTGGGTGCCTTAGATAGCCAATGCAGGTTCCCGCAATGACACTCGTCTGATCGAGGAATGCGTCAGCTAGCCCGGAGTCGGACGAGATCCGCTGTAACCACTCGCCCTGCAGTTGCAACCGAGTGAGCAGCTGCTGTGCATCGACGCTCTCGCCAATGAGTACTTCTACAGCGTTAAGCGCATCGCGTACACTCATGTCGGCCAACAGAGTCAAGTCACTTCCCAACTCCAACTGAGCCTCTGCGAGCAGCTCGTCGCGAAGGTCCGCCAAAGCATCAACCTTCTCCTGAACGGATGTCGACGATGTGGGTTCAACCAGTGAAGTCGCTAGCTCGGACCGCTGTTCGTCGTCATCGTCAGGCCGAACGGTCTGCAGGTAGTTGAGTTGGGCCAAAGTGGCCGAGAGTTGCTGAAGGGCCAGCGCTGCACGAAGGTGCGATGGGGCGAGTCCCGCTTCGGTCGCCTGCGCCCCCAAGTAGCCCTCAGCGTTCTTGCGAACTTCGCGGGCCCAGCGCTTCATTTGCGAGTCAAGGAGGAGGTGGCGCACTGACTCGTCAACCCGGTTCCGGTCGGCGCTTGCCAGCCTTACCATGTTCGCCTGTCCTGCATCGGAAAGACGTTGCAGAGCGTTGTCCACAGCAACGTTGGTTTGGGAAGCGATCAATACCCTTGCTTCCGAATTTGCGTTTAGAGTCTGCTCCACGAGTTCGGCAATGAAGCTGGTCTTGCCTGTTCCTGGCGGGCCTTGAACGACGAAAATATCGGGTGCCCCTAAAGCGGTTTCAATCGCTTCGCGCTTACTATCATCAAGCTCCCGATTCCACTTGGAAATTGGGACTGCTTGAGGTTCGGTGTTGCGACCGGGATTGAGGAGTAGTTCCCGCAGGTCCGGGCGGGCTGACTTGTCCCGCTGAACATCATCGACAGCTCGGCGCTGACGGTTTAGTGCTGCCTCATCTGGGCCGAGGTGGGGGTCAAGAACGGCACGGTCGGGCAGACCCTCCCAACGACGCCCGCTCAGGATGACGACCCGATCTACCTCGTGGTCGATGACCTCGCCCCAGCCGAACCTGCGGTCGGTCATCTGATCTCTTACGCGCCACTCCGTGCCGACGAGGTCGTGATCGACTGCCGAATCCAGTGTGAAGGTGGCCTCGCGTCCACTAGCTTGGACCTTCTTGTAAGGGAGCGGCTTCTTCTCTCCTCTGGCAAGTTCCTCGCGGGCGTTCAGGATCCTGCGCCACGTGTCAAAGAGCTCATCGCCGTCGCGCTCTTCCTGAACGGCATGCTCCGCCTGGTCTTTGGCCTCATAAAACGTGTCAATGGTGTCGACCAGTGTTGCTACCCCCGCCCGTGCGAGAACTGGGTTGGCTGGCTGCGCGAACATCCAGTCAAACACCTGCGGCAGTAGAACTGCCCGTCGCCTATGATTTTCGAGTCGCTCGAAGTCGAGTTCTGTGGCTTTGATGACCACAGCGCCAATCTCATCCGTTTTCAGGGTAAAGCTCCAAGCGGAACCATCGACCCTGATGCTATCTCGCTGGGGTTGACCCGACACCTGGTCATGGAAAAAAGACGCGTAGACGTCCCCGGAGAGGTCCGCTTGGACTTTGCCTATGGCCTCCTGTCGGGCGTCGTCGGCGCCTCCAAGCGACCTGATTGCCGACTTCGTTAGACGTAGCCAAACGGGGTTTCGGGTGATCTGTTGGTGTATCTGGCGCCGCTGTTGGATTGCCTTAAGTGCGCCTAGTAGGTCGCTGGCATTTTTCGGCCGATCGTCTGGCTGAGTAGCGATGCAGGATCCCAGCAGGCGTCTAACATCAGGCGGGACGGGGATGGAATCCAGCGCTCGCTCTACGCTTGCCAGGTCTTTCAACTGATCGTTCGTCATGCACTGAATGAGAAGGACGCCCATCGAGTAGACATCGCGCACGTAGCGGACGTCTGCGTTGAGTTCGGGCGGAGCGTACGGCTTAGAGTGCCAATCGGCGACGGTTTGAAGAGTCGTGGGCTCTTCACTCCTAAGCTTGGCAATTCCGAAGTCTGCCAGGAGCGGAACTCCCGCATCGGAGACTAGGACGTTTTGGGGTTTGATGTCCCGGTGTTCTATCTGTTTGAGATGCGTATATGCCAGGGCATCGATGAGCGGCAATGCGATGTCATCTGCGAGGCGGTCCCAGGACTCCCAAGGGCCGGAGGTCTTCAGTACGTCGCTAAGGTTGCGCTCAACCCAATCGAGGACGAGAACGTAGGTGTCGGTATCGTCTGTTCCCGCCCAGCGGCAGCGCACGATGTTGGGGTGCGTCAGGCTCGTCAGTGTTTTCGCCTCGTTGCTGAACACCTTCCGGGTCACGTCGTCTGACTGTCCTGACAGGAGCTTGACCGCAACGAAGGTTCCGTCGCGATCGTCAACTCCCTTGCGGACAATGGAGAACGTCCCGGCACGGCGCGCCACGTTCAAAAGCATGTAGTGGTTGCCGACGACGTCTGGCACGCCTGTTCCCCCTATTTCAAACGCTGGCTTGGTCAAGACCTATTGAAACACAACCCCCAAGGCGCGTTCCCCGGTCCAGGTACATGGCAGTATCGTCACGATTCCAGCCCTCCAAGAGTCCAAGTTTCGCGAGGCGCAGGCGCGCGTTAGTCGCATCGTTCTAATTCAAAGAAAGTTAGCTATATCGACTGTTCACAAGAAGTAGAGGTCAATTGCCATCCCAATCGGATATGAGGGAAGGTGGTTGCTGCTTCAGAAGTATCTCCGACAGGTACAATCGAATTCTTTCAATCGCCCTCTCGCCAGCATCTACCCACGTTCGAACGTCCTCGGGATAATCGTTTTCAGTTAGTTCGGTAACTTTGCTTGTGTACGGTGACAAATGACCCGCCGCTCCTCGCTTGGAGCCTAGTGTCGTCAAATCTGACAGCTCAGCGTTCAGGGCGTCTTCGAAAGACTTCCAGTCTAGTCCAACAAGTTTTGCCAGTGCAGCAACATTTTCCAACTTGAGACCATTATTCTTTCCTAGAAGCTTGATAAATTCATTGCGTGCTGGCTTAGCAAAAAATTGGTGAAGGTCGCGCTGCTTGTAGCCGATGTTTAGAGAGGCGGGTAGCCATTCTTTAACAGCGTATGCAAGAAGTGCTGTTTCACGCGGAACGAGGTCGGACACCAGCCAGCTAACCAAGCGATCAAAGTGCTCCTCAAAGATCTTTTCGAGGTGCTCTTCCAAGACGGCGTGAGCTAGCACTAAGTACCCATGAGTAAGAGCCTGTTCAGCGGCGGTCAGCGGGGCTGGAAATTGAGTAGTCACACTTCCAAGAAGTGCCTTGTCAAGATTCTTCAACTGCTCAGTTAGCAGCATGACTAGGCCCGCCGGAGTGGTTCCGGGAGAGGATACTCTGCGTTAGTGACCCGCTTAACGATCTTCATCCACGTCCTATGTCGGGTGATGAACGCCTCCGCTGTCTTTGTCGTGGCGGTGATTGACCTGACGAAAGTCTCGTTATTTTCACATTCGTATTGAAATTCTAGGATTAACTGGTCCCCCTTATCTGCAACCGCTCGCCGAACGTGTTCGTGACTAAACGAGTAGACCTGTATGTCAAAGATAGCGCGGTTCAAGGCGCGTTCAAATTTGCCATCCTTTGGATCGTCTAGCCCAGGTGACCATTTGCGGCAGAAAACGTCTACCCCTAAGATATTGCGTCCGGTTACTAAAGCGCGTTCAAACTCTTCAAGGGATTCGCTCACTACGGGGTGGAAGTGTCGCCAGTCCTTGTTGAAATGACGAGAAGTATCATCCAGGAAATCCTTGAGGTTGCCTCGATACTTGATTGGAGAGTTTGAGAAAGACAGGTGGCGTAGCAGCAGTTCTGCGTCCACCATCCGTCGATCCGGGTGAGCGTTATTAAGTAACTCGCGGAGAGCGGGGAGGTCGCCAGATTGCGAATCGAGCCAGTTGATAAACTGGCCATGTATCAGTGCCTGTCGAAGCTCTTGGGGAGAGAGCGCGACACTTCCTGTATTCAGGCGCAGGAAGAGTGAAAGTAGAAGGCGCTCCGAGTTCCAGTTGCCTAAAACGACAGTCCGTATACTGTGATTTTCGACCGCGGCAAACAACGCCGGTTCAGTTTGTTCAAGCTGGTCTGCATCCTTGCGGTTGAGGTTCGTAAGAACTTCCAGCCCTGTAAGTTTAAGCGGAGTAAAGCCTACGTCCTTCGGGTTCGCCGGGTCGGCAAAGAACTGCCGCAATGCAAGCAGGCGCTGCTTGCCGTCCAACACAAAATAATGTCCGGGAGAATCATGCTTCTCGGCAAGTACAATCTGAGGAACAGGAAATCCCAGCATGATCGACTCAATAAGCTTGCTCTTCCGATTTGCAAGCCATGCATTCCGGCGCTGAAAAGATGGGTCTAAATCAATTCGGCCCTTGCGCATCTGCGAAACGAGGGTCTCAACTGTCCAGTCTTTGCCGCCTATCGAAGCCTTAAAGCCCAGTTGGGAACCTTCGAAATCACTCTCATCTTCACCTTGATTCGGAACAAGTTGCACGCTTTCCGGATCTAAAGTCTCTCCTGTTGGCTCCTCTGAGATGATCAACGTGCCACTCCCTTGCTCACTATTGTGTACTTGGCTCAAACTCACAGTAGACCGCTTCGCATAACTTGCCGAATGGCACGCGGGGTAGCGGAACGGCGGATATCAGGGCCGTAGCTGTTTCCACCCTTGAGGGGCAGGACGAACATCTACGTGGGCGCGGTGTTGGGCTTTGCCCGAGACCTGTGCCGCAAGTCGTCTTCGGTGGACGATCATGAATGGTGATGCTCTTGAAGCTCTCGCCAACGCACTATCCGCCGCCGTAGTACACGGACACACAGCGCAACGTTTCAGCCTCCACACGTAACCTGTTTAGATGCCTCGTTTTGCGCTTGATATTGAGTCCGTGCCCCGCCCTGCCCGTTCGCAGGAGCTCTTGGACGCCGTGAACCACAGTGTGGTCATTGCCGACGGCGCCATGGGCACGATGCTGCAGGGCCGGGACCTCTCGCTCGAGAAGGACTTCCTGGGCCTCGAAGGCTGCAACGAGATCCTCAATGACACGCGGCCCGATGTCCTCGCCGACATCCACGACGCCTACTTCGCCACAGGCATCGACGCTGTCGAAACCAACACCTTCGGCGCCAACTGGTCCAACCTCTCCGACTACGGCATCGATGACCGCATCGAGGAACTCGCCCGGAAGGGTGCCGAGATCGCCCGCGAACGCGCCGAAGCGGCAGAAGAAACAGACGGCCGCATGCGCTGGGTCCTCGGCTCCATGGGCCCCGGCACCAAGCTCCCCAGCCTAGGCCACACCAGCTACGACTACCTCAAGCAGACCTTTGCCCTCCAGGCAGAGGGCCTCATCGACGGCGGCGCGGACGCCTTCCTCATCGAAACCAGCCAGGACCTCCTGCAGACTAAGGCCGCGGTCAACGGCTGCAAGCATGCCATCGTCTCCAAGGGAGTCCGCCTCCCCATCTTCGTCGAGGTGACGGTCGAAACCACCGGAACCATGCTTATGGGCTCCGAAATCGGCGCCGCCCTCACCGCCCTGGAACCACTCGGCGTCGACGCCATCGGCCTGAACTGCGCCACCGGCCCGGACGAGATGAGCGAGCACCTCCGCCACCTCGCCAAGCAGTCCTCCGTGGCCATCGCCTGCATGCCCAACGCCGGCCTGCCCATTCTCGGCGCCAACGGCGCGCACTACCCGCTGACCCCCACCGAACTCGCCACCGCGCACGAACAATTCGTCCGCGAATTCGGCCTGGGCCTGGTGGGCGGCTGTTGCGGTACGACGCCGGAGCACATGGCCGCCGTCGTCGAACGTCTTGCGCCCTTCCGCAGCAAAGCCGTGGAGACCAAGGCAAACAACGCACCCGCAAGGATCCCAGAAGAGCGCGAGGCCGGCGTCGCCTCCCTCTACCAGCACGTGAACTTCGACCAGGAGTCCGCGTACCTGGCCATCGGTGAGCGCACCAACGCCAACGGCTCCAAGGCCTTCCGCCAGGCCATGCTCGAGGAGCGCTGGGACGACTGCGTGGACATCGCCCGCGAACAGATCCGCGTCGGCGCACACCTGCTGGACGTCTGCGTCGACTACGTGGGCCGCGACGGCGTCGCGGACGTCAAGGAAATCGTCTCCCGCTTCGCGTCCGCCTCCACCCTCCCGCTGGTCATCGACTCCACCGAACCGCCCGTCCTGCAGGCCGGCCTGGAACTCATCGGCGGCCGCCCCGTGGTCAACTCCGTCAACTACGAGGACGGCGACGGCCCCAACAGCCGCTTCGCCCGCATCATGCCCCTGGTCAAGGAACACGGCACCGCCGTCATCGCCCTGACCATCAACGAAGAAGGCCAGGCCCGCACCACCGAAGGCAAGGTGGCCATCGCCTCCCGCCTCGTCGACGCCCTGGTGGGCGACTGGGGCATGCGGGTCGAGGACATCATCGTCGACTGCCTCACCTTCCCCGTCGCCACCGGCCAGGAGGAAACCCGCCGCGACGGCATCGAAACCATCGAGGCCATCCGCCAGATCACCGCCAAATACCCCGGCATCAACACCACCCTCGGCGTCTCCAACGTCTCCTTCGGCCTGAACCCCGCCGCGCGCATCGTCCTGAACTCCGTGTTCCTGCACGAGGCCGTCCAGGCCGGCCTGACCAGCGGCATCATCGACGCCGCCAAGATCGTCCCGCTCGCCTCCCTCCCCGATGAGCAGCGCAAGGTGGCCCTGGACCTCGTCTGGGACCGCCGCGAATACGACGCCGACGGCAACACCACCTACGACCCCCTGGCCATAATGCTGGACATGTTTGCCGGCGTCGACACCGCAGCGCTCAAGGACCAGCGCGCCGCCGAACTCGCGGCCCTGCCCACCGGCGCGCGGCTGGAACGGCGCATCATCGACGGCGAAGGCAAGGGCCTCGAAGCAGACCTGGACCTGGCCCGCAGCGAAGGCATGACCCCGCTGGGCATCATCAACGACCACCTGCTCGAGGGCATGAAGGTGGTGGGCGAACGCTTCGGCGCCGGCGAAATGCAGCTGCCGTTCGTGCTGCAGTCCGCCGAGGTGATGAAGAACGCCGTCGCGCTGCTCGAACCGCACATGGAGAAGTCGGACTCCTCCGGCAAGGGGACCATGGTGATCGCCACCGTGCGCGGCGACGTGCACGACATCGGCAAGAACCTGGTGGACATCATCCTCACCAACAACGGCTACAAGGTCATCAACATCGGCATCAAGCAGGGCATCGCCGAGATCATCGCCGCAGCCGAGCAGCACAACGCCGACGTGATCGGCATGTCCGGCCTGCTGGTCAAGTCCACCGTGGTGATGAAGGAAAACCTCGCCGAGCTGCAGTCCCGCGGCCTGGCCAAGAAATGGCCGGTCATCCTGGGCGGCGCGGCACTCACCCGCGCCTACGTGGAGCAGGACCTGGCGGAGCAGTTCGACGGCGTGGTCCGCTACGCCAAGGACGCCTTCGAGGGCCTGTCCCTCATGGAACCACTGGTCCGCGTGGCCCGCGGTGAATCACCGGACGACGTCGGCCTGCCGCCGTTGAAGAAGCGCATCCACAAGGGCGGGGCGAAGTTCACCATCACCGAGCCGGAGGCCATGCCCGGCCGCTCCGACGTCGCCACCGACAACCCCGTCCCCGTGCCGCCGTTCTGGGGCACCAGGATCGTCCGCGGCGTCTCGCTCCACGACTACTCCGCGTTCCTCGACGAGCGTGCCACCTTCATGGGCCAGTGGGGCCTCAAGCCCGGCCGCGGCGAGGACGGCGCCTCCTACGAGGAACTCGTGGAACGCGAGGGCCGGCCGCGCCTGCGCTACTGGCTGGACCGCATCCTGGGCGAAGGCATGCTCGATGCGTCCGTCGCCTACGGCTACTTCCCCGTGGTCTCGGAGGGTGAGCAGGTGGTGGTGCTGCACCACGGAGAGGATCCCGACGGCGTCCTGGGCCAGGCAGGTCTGCTTGCCCCGGACGGTGGTTCAGGCGGCCCGATCGGCAGCGACCGCCTGCGGTTCGACTTCCCACGGCAGCGCCGCGACCGGCACCTGTGCCTCGCCGACTTCGTGAAGTCCCGCGAGTCCGGCCAGATCGACGTGCTGCCGGTCCAGCTGGTCACCGCCGGCTCCAGGATCGAAGAGTTCACGTCCAAGATGTTCGCGGCAAACCAGTATCGCGACTACTACGAACTCAACGGCCTGGTCATGCAGCTCACCGAGGCGCTGGCCGAGTTCTGGCACGCCCGCATCCGCAAGGAGCTCGGCTTCGCCGCCGAGGAGCCCAAGGACACGGCAGGGTACTTCAAGCTGGACTACCGCGGTGCCCGGTTCTCGCTGGGCTACCCCGCCTGCCCTGACATGGAGGACCGCCGCAAGGTCACCGAGCTGCTGAAGCCCGAGCGGATGGGCGTGGTCCTGAGCGACGAGCTGATGCTGCACCCCGAACAGTCCACCGACGCGTTCGTGTTCCACCACCCGGAGGCCAAGTACTTCAAGGTGTGAGTTTGGCTGTGGCCCTGGGGACCGCGCTGCCGGCCCCGGCCTCCTGTCATTCCGCGCCAGGCAGCGAGGCCAGTTCGGTCAGCGACCCATCGCGTCCCATGCCGAGGATGAAGTCCAGGTCCAACCGGTCCAGGAAGGCGTCATCGTGGCTGACCACGATGACGGCGCCGCCGTAGGCCCCGAGCGACTCCACCAGCTGGTCAACGCTCCGGATGTCCAGATTGTTGGTTGGCTCATCCAGGATCAGGACTTGAGGCGGCGGGTCGGCGAAAAGCAGCCGGGCCAGGGAAACCCTGAACCGCTCACCGCCCGAGAGCGTGTGCACCGGCCGGTTCACGCTGTCGCCGCGGAGGAGGAACCGGGCCAGCTGGTTGCGGATATCACCCGCAGGCACGTCCGGCGCGGCGTCCTGTACGTTTTCGAGGCTTGTTGCCTCTTCCCGCAGCCCGTCGAGCCGTTGACGCAGATAGCCGGCGCGGTCCGTCAGCAGGCTTCCACCGGCTTCGCCCTCGATGCACGGGACACCGCCCATCAAGCGTTCCAGCAGTGTGGTCTTGCCGGCACCGTTGGGTCCGATGATGGCCACCTTCTCCGGGCCCTGCACCACAAAGGAGCGGTTGGTGCCCCGCAGTTCCGCGATCCGCCGGCCGCGCGGAACGTCCGGGTCGGGAAGGTTCAGGGATATCCGCTCCTGGTCCCGCACCCTCGCTGCGGCGGCGTCCAGGGCCGCTTGCGCGGCCTGCACTTTGGCGTCCATGCCGGAACGCATTCGTCCGGCTGAGACCTGGGCATCAGAGGCCCGCTGGTTCATCAGGATCTTGGATCCCTTTTTATTGTCGTAGCTGGCCTGGCCCGTCCTGGCCCGTTGGGCGAGCTTCGATTCGGCCTCCTGCTTTTGCCGCTTTTCCTTCTTCACCAGTTGCTCAGCGGCACGGGTTGCCTGCGCGGCTGCGGCTTGCTGGCTGTCCAGGTACGCCTGCCACTCGCTGTAGGGGCCGCCGAACACCGTGAGCCCTCCCTCATACAGTTCGGCCGTGCTGTCCATGAGTTCCAGCAGTGCCAGGTCGTGGCTGACCACCACCAGGCTGCCCGGCCAGTCGGCCAGTATGCGTCCGAGCGCCGAGCGTGCCCGGCGGTCCAGGTTGTTCGTCGGTTCATCCAGCAAGGTGATGGGGGTGCGCCGGATCCGGAGCCCGGAGATGGCGGCCAGCATGGCTTCCCCGCCGGACAGTTCGCCCACGCGCCGGTCCAGCCCGACGCCGGCCAGGCCGATCCCCTCCAGCGCCTCGTCCGCACGGGCCTCGATGTCCCAGTCGTCGCCCAACGCATCGAAGTGCTCCACCGCTGCGTCACCGGATTCGATAGCCCGCAGGGCACGGACTTTGTCCTTGATCCCGAGCAGCTCCATCAGGGTGGCATCGTGGTGCAGCGTCAGGGTCTGCGGAAGGTAGCCGACGTCGGCTCCCGTGGTGATACTGCCGGCCGTCGGTGTGAGGGTCCCCGCCACGAGTCGCAGCAGCGTTGACTTCCCGGAGCCATTCGTTCCGACGAGCCCGGTTTTCCCGGGCCCGAAGCTCCCGGATATCCCGGACAAAGCCGGCGAGCCGTCCGGCCACCGGAAATGCACGTCCGTGAGGACGATGGATGGATTTTTTGTTGCAGGCATGGTGCTCCCAAAACAGGATGTTGGGCGGCTGGGCCGCGGTTCGCCAAGGTCAGGTCCGTAGAACGCGGGTCCTAGGGCGGACGGGGCGTGGCGGTGGGCGGCCACGGCGGCCTGGGGCATGGGCAGGCGTATGCTGCGGGGCAGGAAATCAGTGCAGGGGAAAGAAAGCCGTGGATCGGCATCGGGCTCCGGGTGGTTTCAGCGGGTGAAGCGCTGAACTTGCCGGCCCTTGGGGCATCAGGGAAGTGTCAGCGCGCGGATTGCGTCGCGAAACCTGAAATGCCCGTCAAAACATTGCCTAACACTGGGGAACAGAGGACAACAGTGTCACAAATTCGTTGGCTGGAGGCAACCTGTCTGCGTTACGGTGTGAGCTGGCGCCGGTCCCGCACCAGCGGTGACGGCACACTGGCGGCCTGGCCGTCCGCCCCGGCAGCCCCGCCCGCACCGGACACCGGCTTCACCCGCCGCAGTGAGGCGAGCACCGCCCGGCCCACCACCGCGATGCCGATCACCGTGGTGACGGCGCGCAGGGTGTCCCAGCCCGCCGTCGAGGTCAGCAGCGAGTACAGCAGGAAGCTGCTGAGGTTGGTGCCCAGCGGCGCGCCCGGAACGTAGGAAATGCCTGTGCCGGCGCCCACGGCGAAGGGCCAGAACCACAGGTTCAGCAGCAGCCCGAACACGTAGGACGCCACCACGCCGTAGGCGGCCAGCATCCACAACTCCGCCTTGCCGCGCACCCGGCGGGGCAGCAACCCGGCTCCCGCACCCACCCACGCGCAGGCAAAGACCTGGAACGGCGTCCACGGTCCGATCCCGCCCCACAGCGCACTGGAGATGGCAATCGTGGCGGCCCCGAGGAGCAGGCCGAACCTGGCACCGAATGCACGCCCCGCCAGGATCAGCAGGATGAAGACCGCTTCCACGCCGCCGACGCCGGTGCTCGCCACCCGCACCGCCGAACCGACGGCAGCCAGCACGCCCAGCAGCGCCACCGTGTGTGCCGAACGCACCGACCCGTCCAGGGAAAGCACGACGGCGACCGCGGCCACGGGTGCAATGGCCAGCGCCGCGTAAGGGGTTGCGGCGGCAGCGTCCTGGGGGAGGGCCGCGGCAAGCAACGGCCAGCAGAACGCGGCGAGGGCGAGCAGGTTGGCGACGGCGAGGACCGCGAGTTCAGCGCCCCTCGGCATCCGGACCCGGTGTGGACTCGTGGCGCCCGGTACATCTTCCTGTTCAGCGGGGGACGCCCCAGCCTGGGCTCCGGCAAAAGCGGGAGGGGGTGCCGGGACATACGGTTCCGGGGCAGCGACAGGTTCCAGGGATGGTGCCACGCCGTCACGCATCGGCAGGATGCGGGCACCCAGGCCGTGCGCGAAGTCGAGGTCGTGCGTGGCGATCAGGACCGCCGCGCCGTCCTCTGCCGCCGTGCGCAGGGCGTTCGTCACCGCTGCGCGTGCGGCCGGATCGAGTCCGCGGGTGGGCTCGTCAATCAGCAGCACCCCGGGGCTGTCCATGGTCTGCAGGGCGATGGCCAGGATCCTGCGTTCGCCGGCGGAGAGGTCCCGCGGATGCCCGTTCCCGACCGGAATATGAACGTCTCCCCGAAGCCGGGCAACGCGGGCCGCCGCGGCACCGGCAGCAACCGCCGCGCCGTGTTTTTTGCGCGCCAGCCGCCGTTCCGCCGCCCGCAGCTCGCCCGCCACGGTATCCCGGGTGAAAAGGTCATCGGAGGCGTCCGGCACCAGGGCGACCCGGCCGCCGTCGGACGTTTCCACCGCGCCTTTGGCTTCAGGGAGGGCCAGCGCCACCAGCAGGGAAGACTTCCCGGCCCCGTTCGGCCCCACCAGCGCCACGATCTCGCCGCGGTGCAGGGCCACGGAAGCGTCGCGGACCAGCGGCGTCCCCTTCCGGTGCACCTCGAGGTGGGTTGCCGTCAGCACGGGGTCGTGGCTGTGGGCGGGGAAGACAACGGGCCGGGCATGGGCAGGAGCGGAGGGGGCGGGCGCGGTGCCCGGCACCAGGGCGCCGTCCTCGATGGTCCACCAGGAATCCGCCACCGGCACCAGCGCTCCGGCCCGGTGCTCGGCCAAGATGACGCATACGCCGTCTTCGCGGGCCAGGGTGCTGAGTACGGCGATGACTCGGCTGCGCGCCGTGGCGTCGAGGTCGGCCAGCGGCTCGTCCACCAGCAGCAGCCTGGGATGGTCCACGACGGCGGCCGCGATGGCCACGAGCGTTGCCTCACCTGCCGAGAGGGTGCTGACGTCCCGGTCCAGCAGCGAGGCGACGCCGATCCGTTCCGCCACCGCCAGGACCCGGGCCTTCGCGGCGGCCGACGGCACGCCCCGGAGCTCGAGCGCCAGGGCGATGTCATCCCGGACCCGGCTGGTGGCGAAGGCTGCGCGCGGGTTTTGGAGGACGACGCCCACTAAACCCGCGGTGTCGCGCGGGGGAGCGGAGGCACGGTCCCTCCCGGCAATCCGTACGGTGCCGGACAGCCCGCCGCCGTCCACGTGCGAAAGGAGGCCCGCGAGGCCGCGCAGGATGGTGGACTTACCGGAACCGGTGGGCCCGGTGATCACCGTGACGGACCCAGCCGGCGGCGCAAACGAATCAACCCTGATGCGTGTGTCAGCGATGCGGAACTGTGCACCGCGCACCAGAAGCGGCACGCCGTCGTCGTGATGTCCTTGGCGGGATGCCCGGCTGCCGAACCCGCGAAGCTCCAGCGCCGCGGCAATACGGCCTGCGTGCTCCAGGGTCCGTTCGAGCACTGGCACCAGGGCGCGTGGGCCAAAGCGTTCGCCCCGCAACCGGAAGGCCAACCGAACCGAGGCCACCGCGTCGGCCAGCGCCGGGAGCGCCGCCCACGCCACCACCAGCATCCGCGCCACGCCCTGCAGGGGGCCGCCGCGGGCAAGGCGGACAAAGCCCCGGGACACATCCACCCAGGCGTTGAGCAGGCCGAACGCGAGAATGGTCGCGGCGATGGGCAATGCGGACAGCACCGCTGCCCACAGCCCCGGACCGGTGACCGGGCCCAGGAACACCACATGGGCGTACGGAGCCGGAAGCCGCAGCGGCGGCAGGTCCAGCAGGACCGGGCTGCCGGTACCTGTCCCGTTGAAAAGGACCCGGTAGGCGACCCGCGCCGCGATGAACACAGCAGCGAGAACCGCTGCTGCGCGCAACGGCGCGGGCCGGAAGGTCATGACGCGGGTGCTGCCGGTTCGTTGTCCACGGTGTAGAGCAGTTCAAGGCTCTCGCCGGGGCTGAGCTTGAGGCTGTCGAGGCCTTCCTGCGCGTAGGCCCACGTGCCGTCGGCGGGCTTCACCCAGAGGGCCCAGTAAGAGACTGTGTTGGTGTCATCGCACGCTTCGCGGGTAGTGCCGCCCTTGTGCTTGATGTCGAAGTCCGCAGCGGGCACGCCGTTGACGCGGCACGCGAAGCTCGTGGGGTACTTGGCGGTGCCCTGGATCTTCACGTTGGCTTTGCCCAGCACGTCCGATGCCACGGTGGGTCCGTCCACGGACACGCAGGTGGAGCTGTCGGCGGCGGACTGCTTCAGGGCGCCCGAATCGACGATGACCTTCACGCCGGCGCAGGGGCCGGCGGAGGTTGAAGCGGCGCTGGCGCTCGACGAAGCCGCTGACGCGGGTGCGGAGGAGCTTGGCTGGGTGGCGGCCGGCGTTGAACAGGCGGCGAGGGTAAGCAGGAGGCCGGCTGCGGCGAGGGAGCCCGCTGACGCGGTGCGGAGTTTAGTCAATGTCACCTGTCAAGGGTAGGGCGTTGGCGGTCCGGAGCGGATGGCCGTTCCGTTGTGTGACGCGGGCCCTGACCCTGTCCAGGCGCCACTAACGTCAAACGGCCGACGGCGGCACTCCGGTGAGTGCCGCCGTCGACCTTTCTGCTGCGGCGCTGCTAGCCTTCGGTTGCCATGACCGCGTTGGCCGGCACCGCTTCCTCCGGCGCGTCGTACCGCGGGTCATTGGACGACGGATGGGCGGCCACTGCGGCAGCGTGCTCGGCCAGCACCCCGGTCTGGTGGCGGATCTTCAGGCGGTACAGCAGGGTTCCGCCAATCACCACGGCGGCAACGAAGAAGACGCCGCCCCACTGCAGGTACCACTCGAACGGTGGCACCGAGTTGTAGATCTCCGGGCGGGGCCAGACCAGGTTTATCGTCATGGCGGCGCCCCACAGGACGGCCAGGATGTTCACGGGAAGCCCCCATTTGCCCATGCTGAACCCGGGCTCGGAACCGTCCGCGACCAGCGGCCACTTCTTCAGGAACCGTTTGCGGAGCAGGGGAACCGTGACCAGGAGGTAGGACAGGTAGATCAGCACGATGCTGATGCTGGACAGGATGGTGAAGATGGCCGGCTGCATCACGTTGACCAGCAGCGGGATCACGGCCAGGACGCCGATGACGATCGCTGCCACCGTGGGGGTCCGGCGGACCGGGTCCACTTTGCCCAGCTGCCGGCTGAAGGGCAGGTTGTTGTCACGGGCCATGGCGAACATCATCCGGATGGCGGCGGCGTGGACGGCCAGGGTGCAGACCACCACGGCCACCACGATGCAGGCCAGGAAGGCCTTGCCGAAGGGGCCGCCCAGGACGGAGAGCACGATGTGCTGCAGGCCGCCGTCGGGTGAGCCGATCTGCGGGTCCGTGAGGTCCGGTGCGGCCAGGATGCCGAACAGCAGGATCCCGCCGCCCAGCAGGAACGATGCCGTAACAGCCCGCAGGATGGCCTTGGGTGCGGTCTTCTTGGGATCCTTGGTTTCCTCGCCCAGGGAGCTGGCGGTGTCGAAGCCGTACATGACGTAGCCGGAGGCCATGGCGCCGATC
Source organism: Pseudarthrobacter sp. CC12 (assembly GCF_039907755.1). NCBI lineage: Bacteria > Bacillati > Actinomycetota > Actinomycetes > Micrococcales > Micrococcaceae > Pseudarthrobacter > Pseudarthrobacter sp. CC12. Next base: position 18,299 of record NZ_JARDJH010000034.1, read on the forward strand.
AGGAAGACGCCGAAGAAGCCCAGGTCCTTGCCCTCGCCGAAGCCGTTGGTCTGGAAGAAGACCTCCGGCCCGCGGACCACGTGCCAGCCGAGCGCGAGGATCAGCAGCACGGCCGCGATGAGCTCCACGAAGACGCCGATGCTGTTGATCCGGGTCATCAGCTTCACGCCGAACGCGTTGATGAGGGTGGAGATGGTGATCATGATGGTGGCCAGGACCACCCCGTTCATCGCGAAGTCATAGGGGCCCGTGCCGTCACCGACGAACTGGAAGCCGGACCACAGCTGCGGGAGGGTGATCTGCAGGGCCAAGGCCACGGAGCCCAGGGCCATGATGGAGGACAGCAGCAGCAGCCAGCCGGCCAGCCAGGATGAGGTTCCTGAAGACAGCCGCTTGGCCCAGTTGTAGACCGAGCCCGCAACCGGGTAGCGGCCGGCCAGCTCGGCGAAACAGAGGGCCACCATCAGCTGGCCAACGAACACGATAGGCCAGGACCAGGCGTACGCCGGGCCGGCCATGGAAAAGCCAAAGTAGAACAGTTGGAAAACACCGGTGAGGATGGAGATGTAGCTGACACCGGCGGCGAAGCTGGCAAACTTGCCGATGCTTCGATCCAGCGTCTGGGTGTAGCCGAATTCGTCCATGCCGCTTGAATCAATACTCTTGCTGGGTTCCAATATGGACTCCTAGATCAGAAAAGCACGATGGGTACGGCCGCCCTGGGGTGCGGCGGAATAACGTTCTGCGGGGGCCGCCATTGTTGGGGAATGCGGCCCCCTTGATGACCCGCCGCTCAGGCGAGGGACGTGGTGAGCTCCTTCTCTTCCGGGGCGTCGGTGCCGGCGTAGTCCGCCTTGATCAGGTCAGCACAGCGCTCGCCGATCATCATGACGGTGATGTTGGGATTGACGGTGACGTGTTCAGGCATGACGGACGCATCGGCCACCCGGAGGCCGGTGACGCCCTTGACCCGCAGCTCGGGGTCCAGCGGCGACATGTCGTCGTCGGCCGCTCCCATGCGGACGGTGCCCACGGGGTGGTAGACGGTGTTGTGGGTCTTGCGGATGTAGTCCTGCAGTTCCTCGTCCGTCTGCGCCTCGACGCCCGGCGAGAGCTCCCGGCCGGTCCATTCCGCCATGGCGGGCTGGGCGGCGATCTCGCGGGCCTTGCGGATGCCGGCCACCATGACGCGCATATCATGGCCCTCCGGATCGGTGAAGTAGCGCGGATCGACCATCGGCTTGTCGCGGAAGTCGCGGCTGCGCAGCCGGACCGTCCCGCGGGAGCGGGCGTGGGTGACGTTGGGGGTGAGGCTGAAGCCGTTCTCCGTGGTGGGGTAGCCGTGGCGCAGCGTGTTCATGTCGAACGGGACGGAGCCGTAGTGCATCATCAGGTCGGGGCGGTCCAGGCCGTCCTCGGCGGGCGTGAAGATACCGATCTCCCACCACTGGGTGGAGGTCTGCACCATGGGCTGCCTGGCCTCGAACTGCACCACGCCTTCCGGGTGGTCCTGCAGGTTTTCGCCCACGCCGGGGGAGTCCACCAGCACCTCGATGCCGTGCTGGGCCAGGTGCACCGCCGGGCCGATGCCGGAGAGCATCAGCAGCTTGGGGGAGTCGATGGCGCCGGTGGATACGACGACTTCCCGGTGTGCGGTGAGACGGTGGGTCCGGCCGAACGCGCCGTCCACCACGTCCACGCCGGTACAGCGCTTGTCCGCGTCGAACACGAGCTGGCGGGCGCGCAGGCCGGTCAGCAGGGTGAAGTTGGGCCGGTCGATGATGGGGTGGATGTAGGAGACAGAGCTGGAGGAGCGGGTGCCGTCCGCGCGGCGGTTGATCTGGAAGAAGTTGGCGCCGTTGACCACGGTGGTGCCGGTGTTGAACTTCGCGCGGGGAATGCCCGCCTGCTCGCAGGCGTCCAGAAGTGCGACGCCGGCAGGATCCGCCGGGGGCACGTTCATCAGGTGCACGGGGCCGGAGTCGCCGTGGTGCGTTGCATCGGGGCCGGCATCTTCATTGGTTTCCAGCCGCTGGTACAGCGGCCAGGCGTTGGCGGCGTTCCAGCCGGTGGCGCCGTACTTGGACTCCCATTCGTCCAGGTCCTCGCGCGGTGCCCAAAAGGCGATGCAGGAGTTGTGGCTGGAGCAGCCGCCCATCACCTTGGCGCGGGCGTGGCGCATGAAGGAGTTGCCGTTCTCCTGCGGCTCGATGGGGTAGTCCCAGTCGTAGCCGGATTCCAGCAGCTCCATCCAGCGGTCCAGCTGCAGGATCTCGGGGATATTGCGGTCGTCCGGGCCCGCCTCGACGAGGGCCACGGTGACGTCCGGGTCCTCGCTCAGCCGTGCGGCCACCGCCGCCCCCGCGGACCCGCCGCCGATGACGACGTAGTCGAACCCGCGTTCGGTCACGTCCTCGATGTTGTCGTAGTGCATCTAGTTCTCCTTGCCGTGGTCAGCAAACCAGCCGGTGACCTGTGGGCTGGTGTTCTGGTAGATGTGCTTGGCTTCCTGGTACTCGGCCAGGCCCGTGGGGCCCAGCTCGCGGCCGACGCCGGACTGGCCGAAGCCGCCCCACTCGGCCTGGGGGAGGTAGGGGTGGTAGTCGTTGATCCAGATGGTGCCGTGCCGCAGCCGGGACGCCACGCGCTGCGCCTTGCCGGCGTCCTGGGTCCACACCGCGCCGGCCAGGCCGTAGATGGTGTCGTTCGCGGTGGCCACGGCCTCGTCCTCCGTGCGGAAGGTTTCCACCGTCACCACGGGGCCGAACGCCTCGTCGGTGACCACGGACATGCCGCGCTGCACCTGGTCCAGGATGGTCGGCTGGTAGTAGAACCCGCCGTCGTACTTCTCCCCGGAAGGTGCCGCGCCGCCGGTGCGGAGCCGCGCGCCCTCCTTGATGCCGCGCTGGACGTAGGTGTGGACCTTGTCGCGGTGCGCTGCGGAGATGAGCGGGCCGGTTTCGGCGTCGTCGTCGAAAGGCCCGCCCAGCCGGATGCCCTCTGCGCGGCGGACCAGTTCGTCCACGAAGCGTTCGGCGATGGATTCCTCCACCAGCAGCCGGGCGCCGGCGGAGCAGACCTGCCCGGAGTGGACGAACGCGCCGTTCAAGGCGTTGTCGACGGCGGCGTCAAAGTCCGCGTCGGCGAACACCACGTTGGGGTTCTTGCCGCCGAGCTCCAGTGCCACCTTCTTGACGGTGGCGGCGGCGGCCGCGGCGATGCGCTTGCCGGTTTCCAGGCCGCCGGTGAAGGAGACAAGGTCGACGTCGGGGTGTTCCGAGAGCGGGGCGCCCGCCTGGGCGCCGGCACCGGTGACGAGGTTGGCCACCCCGTCCGGCAGGCCGAGGTCCTGCAGCAGCTGCATGGCCAGGATGCTGGTGGAGGGCGTCAGTTCGGAGGGCTTGAGGACGAAGGTGCAGCCGGCGGCCAGCGCAGGCGCGATCTTCCACGCCGCCTGGAGCAGGGGATAGTTCCACGGCGTGATGAGACCGCAGACGCCCACGGGTTCGTAGACGATCCTGCTGACGACGGCGGCGTCCCCGGCGTCCACCACCCGGCCCGCCTGCTGCCCGGCGAGCCTGCCGAAGTACTCGAAGCAGGCGGCGATGTCATCCATGTCGATGCGGCTTTCCACCATCCGCTTGCCGGTGTCCAGGGACTCGGCGCGGGCGAACTTTTCGCGCCGCTCCCGCAGTCCGGCGGCGACCTTCAGGAGGAAGGCGCCCCGCTCCGGTGCCGGGACGCTGGACCAGACGCCGGAGTCGAAGGCGGCGCGGGCGGCCGCGATGGCGCGTTCGGCGTCCTCCCGGCCCGCCTCCGAGACGGTGGCCACCAGCTCGCCGACTGCGGGGTTGCGGATTTCACGGACGGCGCCGGACGCCGCTGGCTCCCATTTGCCGTTGATGAACAGGGAGGAGGCAGGCTTGATTTCGGTGCTCGGGACGGCTTCCTGGGCCTGTGTGGCGTAAGTCATAGGAAGGACAGTAGTGCAAGTTGAACGAGTGTTCAATAGATTTCTTGAACACTTGTTCAATGCTTCTTGCGCCGCTACTGTTGCCCCTGGAGCGGGTGTTTCAGGGCCGGAAGGGAACCTGGCCGCCGGCGATTTCGTCCGGAACCGGTGCGAACGCGATCTGCTCCGTGCGTGCGATGCTCCGCTGGATGGAGGCCGTGTCCACGCCCAGCAGCGCGGTCAACCACATCCCGTTCTGGATGACCACAATGTCCGAGGCGCGCTCCCTGCAGGCCTCCCAGGCCAGCCCTGGCCTGGCGCTGGACACCAGGGCCGCGAGCCCGTCGATGTACCGGTCGAAGGCGGCGGCGTTGATCTGCGCGTAGTCCTCGTCCGCCTGGGCAAGGGCCCACAGGTGCAGGCGCAGGGACAGGTAGCGCGTGGTCAGCAGGTCAGCTCCGGCAACGCGCCGGAGCGCCCGGCGCAGCTGTTCATCCGGGGCCACCGACGGGTCCGGGGCGACGAGTAAAAGGTCATGCTCATCCACGCGGCGCAGGGCAGCACGGATCAGGGTGGTCTTGTCGTCGTAGTAGTAGTTGACCAGGCCCAGCGCCACGCCGGCCTCGCGTGCGACGGCGCGCATGCTCACGCCGGAAATCCCGTGGCGGGACAGCAGGTCCATTGCCGCTTCGAGGATGCGGGCCTGCCTGTCCACTTGTTCGCCGGAAGTCACGGCATTGGTCCCCATCTGGCCAGACTATTGCCTGACGGGCCGTGCGCGCACTTCCGGGGTCCGGCCAGCGGGCGGTCAGCACGGTATCAGGGCTGGGCGTGGTCGGCGCGCTCCAGCAGGCGGGACACCCCGTAGCCAATCACCAGGCCCCAGAACGCTGCATGGATGTTGAAGAGGTTCATGCCGGAGATGGTCACCACGAACGTCACCAGCGAACCCAGGGTGAAGCTGGTGGCGAACGCCGTCACGAAGGCCTGCTGAAGGGCCCGCAGCATCGCGATGCCACCCAGCGCCAGGACGAACTCCTTGGGCGCGGCCAGCATCAGCCGGGTCAGCGTGGGGGCAAACGCTGCGAACACCAGGGCCAGTAGGCCGTACGCCACGGCCGCCGTGTATTGGCGCTCCCTCTTCCCGGACGACGTCAACAGGGCGTTGGTGGGACCTGTCACGCAGGCCGAAACGGCGCCGAAACCGGCGTTCAGCACCGAAAAGGCGCCGGACGCGATGGCGAAGGCATTCACCGGCGGACGGTGGCCGGCGGCGCGGAGGACGGCGATGCCCTGGCCGTTCTGGACAAACAGCACGGTGAGGGCCAGGGGAACCACCAGCTCAAGCTGGGAAGCCCATGTGAATGCAGGGGCGGTAAAGACCGGGGTGGCCAGGAGCGGTCCGCCGGGCGGGAGGTTGAACTGCACGCTGGCCGCCACGGCGACGCAGCCTGCCACCAGGGTGCCCAGGACCGGCGGCAGGTACCTGCCAAGCCTGGGAACTGCGGTGAGGACCAGGAAGGCGGCCACCATCGGTGCAGCCACGGCCGGATTGTCCTGGGTGGAGGCAACGATGTCTGTGCCGAATTTCAGGAACACCGCGGCGACCATGGCCATCACGAGCGGCATGGGCACCAGCGCCATTGCTTTGCGCACCACGCCGGTGGCGCCCAGGGCGAGGATCAGCACGCCGGAGGTGAAGAAGGCCCCGACGACTTCGGCGAAGGCCAGGTGCTGAAGCGAAGGTCCAAGGAGCACCGTGCCGGGGATGGACCAGGCGAAACCCAGGGGCTGCCGGTAAATGAGGGACATCAGCAGCGTGGCCGCCCCGCCGGAAAACAGGATGCCAAAAACCCAGGACGACAGCTGGCCCTGGGTCAGGCCGCCCGCTGTTCCGACGGCCAGGGTGACGGCGATGGGTCCGGACGCCGCGAAAATGAGCCCGATGGCCCCGTTGGAGACATAGGACAGACCCAGGTCGCGAAGAATCCGCCGCGGGCCTGCGGGCCGGACCCCCGGCCGCTCCAGCAGGGGTTCCGGCGCCGGCGGGGCCGGCTCAACAGAGCTTGCGGTCGGATGTTGGCGGGGGTGGCTCATCGGGGCTCCTGGCTGGGGCGGAAAAACCGGAGGCGCTCCGAAGCATCAGCTCCGGAGCGCCTCCGCGTGGGGGTATCTCCCAGTTTGCGTGCTACTTCTTCTGGCCCTGCTTGGCCAGGACGTAGCCATAAACTACTTCCTCGCCCTTTCCGTCGGTACGGGGGCGGGGGTCCAGCATCAGTTCGGGCTTCACGGCCGAGGCGATGTCGTCAGCATTGTGGGGATCGCCGGGGAAGTAGAGCTGCTGGGTGACCGGCTCGTAGCCTGGTGCGGACACCTTGATGTGGATGTGCGCGGGACGCCAGGCGTGCCAGCCCGCGGCGCTGATCAGCTGCCCGCAGGCCCCGTCCGTGGGGATCTGGTAGGGCGCCGGACGCATGGTGTTGATTTCGAACCGGCCGTCGTCGGCGGCCTTGACGGTGGCGCGGAAGAGCCACTCGGGCATGCCCGGGGCGTACTGGGAGTAGAAACCGGCGGCGTCCGCATGCCAGATTTCCACCTGGGCACCCTGGATCGGGTTGCCCTCGGTGTCGGTGAACTGGCCGGTGAACCGCAGCGGGGTGCCCTCCTCGTCGTCGCGCATTTCCACGGTGGCGGGCGTCTGGAGTTCCGGGGAACCGGGAACGTAGTAGGGACCCTCGATGGTGCCCACGGTGCCGGGGCGGTCCTGGGAGTTAACGTCCTCAACGGTGTGTTCCAGCCAGACGTCGAGGAACAGCGGCCATTCACCGTCCGTGCCCACCTTGATCAGCCAGGCTTTGAGGGCGTTGTATTCCTCGTAGGTGACCTGGTGTTCGACGACGATGTCGTTGGCGGCCTTGATCAGCGCGCCGGCCAGCAGGCTTACCCGTTCCTTGGATACATCCACCTGGGCGAGCTTGCCTGATGCGGCGAAGCGTTCGGTTGCCTTGGAGCCTGCTTCGACGGCGGTGCCTTCGTTTTCCGTGCGGCTGTCCGTTGGGGTTTGGGTCATGACGGTGTCCACCTTCTTCATTGAATGGGACAGGAAGGGCTCCTGCTCCCCACGCGGCCTGCGGGGCGGGACGTTCCACCTGCCCTGCTCGGCACCGCGTGATCTCGGTCTCAATCGTAGGCCGCAGATAAGGACGCTACAAATATCAACTAGGCTCCTTTTGAGTCATTATCAGTACATAAAGACACCCTTGGTGGAACCTAGGTATTTGCCTGATGTGAGGCCAATCACGAGCGGCAAGAATTGCTGGACAACGTCCGCCGCCGAAGCCTCTTCCCGAGTGGACCTCCGCCTGTCCGTCCAGCAATCTCCAATGAAGGAGCACGCCATGACCGAGAACCTGATCCATGCCCGCGAGGTCCTTGCCGACGCCGTGATCGACGACCGCGAGAACGGCGTCATCCGGGCCAAGCGCGAGATCTTCACCGACCAGGAGATCTTCGAACTCGAGATGAAGCACATCTTCGAAGGCAACTGGGTGTACCTCGCCCACGAGTCGCAGATCCCCAACGTGGGCGACTACTTCACCACCTATATCGGCCGCACCCCCGTGATGATCACCCGGGACAAGGATGGGAAGCTGAACTGCCTGGTCAACGCCTGTTCGCACCGCGGTGCCATGCTGTGCCGCCGCAAGACGGACAACCGCACCACCTTCACCTGCCCGTTCCACGGCTGGACCTTCAAGAACTCCGGGGAACTGCTGAAGGTCAAGGACTCACGGAACGCCGGCTACCCCGAGACCTTCAACAAGGAAGGCTCGCACGACCTCACCAAGGTGGCCCGTTTCGAGTCCTACCGCGGCTTCCTGTTCGGCTCGCTGAAGGCTGACGTCCTCCCGCTCGAGGAACACCTTGGCGATGCCACCAAGGTCATCGACTCCATCGTCGACCAGTCGCCCGAAGGCCTGGAAGTCCTGCGCGGCTCGTCCACCTACACCTACGACGGCAACTGGAAGGTCCAGGCCGAGAACGGCGCCGACGGCTACCACGTCACGGCCGTGCACTGGAACTACGCAGCCACCACCGCCCGCCGCAGCGCCGGAGACTCCGCCAACAAGACCAAGGCCATGGACGCCGGCAAGTGGGGCAAGGTCAAGGGCGGCTTCTACTCCTACGACCACGGCCACCTGCTGCTGTGGCAGGAATGGACCAACCCCGAGGACCGTCCGCTCTGGGACCGCCGCGACGAGCTTGTGGCCAAGTACGGCGAGGAAATGGCCAACTTCATGATCAACATCTCGCGCAACCTCTGCCTGTACCCGAACGTCTACATCATGGACCAGTTCTCCTCGCAGATCCGCCACTTCCGGCCGATCTCCGCGGACCAGACCGAGGTGACCATCTACTGCATCGCCCCCAAGGGTGAGTCCCAGGAGAACCGCTCCAAGCGCATCCGCCAATACGAGGACTTCTTCAACGCCACGGGCATGGCCACGCCGGACGACCTCGAGGAATTCCGCTCCTGCAACAAGACCTACTGGGCCACCAGCGCCCCGTGGAACGACATGACGCGCGGCTCCACCCACGAGATCACCGGTCCGGACGAGCAGGCGCAGGCCCTGGGCATGACCCGGGTGATCGCCTCCGGCGTGCGCACCGAAGACGAAGGGCTCTACCCCATCCAGCACGGGTACTGGAAGGAAGTCATGGACCGGGCCCTGGCGGAGGAAGAGGAGCGTTCCGCCCTGGAATCCGTTCCCGTCACCGCCTGAGAGCCCGCCGGAACCACAGAGAGCGCAGAACCCATGACCAACCTGACCCACACCGCCCCGGTCCTGAAGACCGCGGAGGAGACCGCAACCCTTGAAACGGTCCGGGCGTTCCTGTACCGGGAAGCCCGCCTGCTGGATGACCGCCAGTTCGATGAATGGCTCGAGTGCTACCACCCGGACTCCGAATTCTGGATGCCGGCCTGGGACGTGGATGACCAGCTGACGCAGGACCCCCAGAACGAGATCTCCCTGATCTACTACGACAACCGGGGCGGCATCGAGGACCGGGTCTTCCGGATCAAGACCGACAGGTCCTCCGCCACCTCCCTCCCCGAGCCGCGAACGGGCCACAACATCACCGACGTCGAAGTGTTGTCTAACGACGGCAGCAAGGTGGAGGTGCGCTTCAACTGGTTCACCCTGTACTTCCGCTACAACACGACGGACACGTACTTCGGCACCAGCTTCTACACGATCGACCTTTCCGGCCCCCAGCCGGTGATCCTGAAGAAGAAGGTCGTCCTGAAGAACGACTACATCCACCACGTGGTGGACGTCTACATGATCTGACCTCCCGCGCCGGCGCCCGGACTACCCGGGCGCCGCACGGCCTGTCCCATTCCGTGCCCGCCGGGCACGCCAGAACTTTTTTCCCCGGACGCGACGACGCGCCCGCCCAGTCAGGAGGACCCCATGGGCCACAAAGTAGCCCTCAGCTTCGAAGATGGCGTTACCAAAGTCATCAAGGTCGGCGACTATGAGACCGTCATGGACGCGGCCTACAAGGCGCGGATCAACATTCCGTCGGACTGCCGCGACGGCGCGTGCGGCACCTGCAAGGCGTTCTGCGACTCCGGCTCCTTCGACCCGGGCGACTTCATCGATGACGCCATGACCGAAGAGGAGCTCGAAAAGGGCTACCTGCTGACGTGCCAGGCCGTCCCGGAGTCGGACCTGGCCATCCAGATCCCGGCCACGTCCGAGTCGGCCAAGACGGCGGCCGCCACCTTCAGCTCCACTATCAAGGAACTCAACCGGCACACCGACACCACGGTCTCTTTCACCCTCGAGGTGGAGAACCGGGACGCACTGGCGTTCCTGCCGGGCCAGTACGTAAACCTCAAGGTTCCCGGAACCGACGCCGAGCGCTCCTACTCCTTCAGCAGCGGCCCCGAGGTGGACGATGCGTCCTTCATGGTCCGCGTGACCCCGCAGGGTGCCATGTCCGAGTACCTGCGGGACCGCGCCGCGGTAGGCGATGCCATCGAATTCGCCGGCCCCTACGGATCCTTCTTCCTCCGCGAGCCCAAACGGCCCCTGCTGCTCCTGGCCGGCGGCACCGGCCTGGCCCCGCTGCTGTCCATCCTCGAGAAGCTTTCCGAGAACCCGCCGTCCACCCCGGTGCACCTCATCTACGGGCTCACCCGCGAGGCGGACATCGTGGGCCTGGACTGGCTCCGCGCCTACGAGGCGAAACTGCCCGGCTTCACCTGGGACTACATCGCCTCCGAGCCCGGCACCTCCGCCCCGCATACCGGCTACGTCACCCAGATCATCGAACCGAAGCACCTCAACGAGGGCGACGTGGACATCTACCTCTGCGGGCCGCCGCCCATGGTCAATGCCGTCTCCAAGTGGCTGGACGCCGAAGGCATCAAGCCTGCCAACTTCTACTTCGAACGATTCGCACCGAAGGAAACCACCGGCGGCGACGCCGAGACGGGTGCCCCGGCGTCGGCCGGGAAAATCCAGGCCGACGGGGACACCATGACCCGCGGCGAGGCCGTGTCCTCGCTGGAGACCGGCCGGCTGGATTTCCGCAAGGAAGACAGCTTCGCCCAACTGGACGCCCGCATGGGCCTGGAGCTTGCGGTCAGCGAACTGCTGCTGGGGCGGCTCAGCGGGGAGCAGCTGCGCCAGTTCCGCCGCCTGGCCGAAGCCACCGCCGGTTCGGTGCGGGACGGGAACATCACCGACCCCGACGAGTTTGCGCGCACCAACGAGGAATTCCACGAGTACCTCTTCATGATCTGTGACAACCCGATGCTCCTGGAGTCCTACCGCCGCCTGGACGTCCACGCCCAGATGGCCGCCGCCTTCGAAGCCGGCACGCCGATCTTCGGGCGCGTCACGCAGGACCACCTCGACGTCGTCGACGCCTTTGAACGCGGGGACAAAGCCAGGCTGCGCGAAGTCATCATGGCCCACGCCCAGGATGCCAAGGGGACCATGGTCGGTGCCATCGACGCCAAGGCCGCACACTGATGGCTGCGCCGTACGCAGGGCAATACGTGACCCCGGGCAGGTTCGGCGGCAAGGTCGCCGTCGTCACCGGTGCTGCCCAGGGGATCGGCCAGAAGGTGGCCGAGCGCATCGGCGCCGAGGGCGGCGCCGTGGTCCTGGTGGACCGCGCGGACCTGGTCCACGACGTTGCCCGCGGCATCAACGACGCAGCCAAGGCGTCGGGGTCGGGCGGGTCGGCCACGTCCGTCACCGCGGACCTGGAGACCTTCGCCGGCGCCACCCAGGCCATCAAGGCCGCGCTCGCGGCCCACGGGCGCGTGGACGTCCTGGTCAACAACGTGGGCGGGACCATCTGGGCCCGACCGTACCAGGAGTACGACGAGGACAAGATCGAAAAGGAAATCCGCCGCTCGCTCTTCCCCACGCTCTGGACCTGCCGGGCAGTCCTGCCGGCCATGATGGAGCAGGAGTCCGGCACGATCGTGAACGTCTCCTCGGTAGCCACCAGGGGAATGCACCGGGTGCCCTATGCCGCGGCGAAGGGTGGCGTGAACGCCCTGACCCAGTCGCTGGCCATGGAGGTGGCCGGGCACGGCATCCGCGTGGTGGCCACCGCCCCCGGCGGCACGGAAGCGCCGCCGCGCAAGGTCAAGCGCGGGCCGGAGGCCGAATCCGCCACCGAGAAGGACTGGTACCAAACCATCGTGGACCAGACGGTGGACTCCTCGTTCATGAAGCGGTACGGCACCCTGGACGAGCAGGCGGCGCCCATCGTGTTCCTTGCCTCGGACGAGGCGTCCTACCTGACCGGCAGCATCCTCCCGGTGGCCGGCGGCGACCTGGGGTAGGGCAGGTGCTGGACGCGCGGCACCAGGGGCGCCCGGGCCGCTCCGGTAGGATTGCGGCCATGACAGCGGGCTCCACCCAGGGCGAGATCGCGGAAGACTTCCCGCTGGCGGGCCGGGCGGCGGCGTTCGAACAGCTGCTGGAAATCCTCCGCACCGTCCGCAAGGGCAAGGTGGGAACCGTCGTCCTGTCCGGGCCGTCCGGGTCCGGCAAAACCGCACTCCTGGAACTCTTCCTGGACCACTGCAGGACGGCCGCCCGTGGCGTCCGCGTCTTGTCCGCCATGGGCGACGACTGGGAGGCGCAGTTCGCCCTGGCAGGCTACTCCCAGCTCATGCGGACCCTGCCGCTCCGGACGGCAAAGGATTACGACGGCGGCCCGGCCCTGGCGCCGGGGCCCGTCGCCTCCCTGACCCCTGACCAGGTGGTCAACTACGCCTCCACCCTCAGCACCCATCTCGAAGGCCTGCAGACGCACGGGAGCGTGGTGGTCGCCGTCGACGACGTCCACAAGCTCGATGAGGAAAGCCTGCGCATCCTCACCTTCGTCATGCGCAGGCTGCACGACAAACGGGTCCTGTTCCTGCTGACCCTCAACCCTGTAGACGCGCCCCGCGTCCCCGCCGGCGTGCTCGACTTCCTCACCGGCCACCAGGTAGTGCGCATTCCGCTGGAACCCCTCTCGCCGCAGCAGGTCCAGGACGTGGCACGGAGCCTGTTCGGCCTGGACCTCAGCGCGACGGCGGCCCATGGCCTGGTGACGCACACCGGCGGGATAGCCCAGTCCATCGTGGAGCTGCTCCGTGAGCTGCCGCCTGAGACGTGGCAGTCGTGGTTCCCTTCCCTGCCGCCTACTTCCCGGGTGCGCGCCAGGGTCCGCAGCGTCCTGGCGGCCGCGTCCCCCGCGCTGGTGGCCGCCGCCGAGGCCGCTGCGGTGCTCGGTCCCGGCGCCGGCCTGGCTGAGGTGGCCAAGGTAGGCGGCCTGGAATCCGTCATGCCGGCACTCGATGAGGGGCACCGGGCCGGGCTGCTGGGACTGTCCGTGGACCAGTCCCGCTCCGCCGTCGCCTTCCTGGAGCCCGGCACCGCGGAAGCCGTCTACGAACAGATCGTCCCCAGCCGGCGCGTTGCCCTGCACCGGAAGGCCGCCGAGGCTGTCCAGTCCGAGGGCGAACAGCTGGGCCACCGCGTTGCCGCCACCCCGGCCGCAGACGAAACCCTGGCCGCGGAACTGGAAGGGTTCGCGCGGCGGCAGGCCACGGTCGGCGCATGGCAGGATGCCTCCACCGCACTGTTCTCCGCCTCGCGGCTGTCCCCCGATGTCCGCGCCCGGAACCTCCGGCTCCTGAAAGCCGTCGACGCCCTGGTGGGTTCCGGCAATGTTGCCCAGGCACAGGCCTGGGCGGGGGCGGTGGATGCCCTGCCGCCGTCGCCCCTGCGGTCCTCGGTGCTGGGGTACCTGTCCACTGTGTCCGGCCAGAATGACAGCGCCCAAAGCCAACTGGAGATGGCCTGGCGGACCAGCAATCCGCAGCATGAACCCGCCGCGGCAGCGCAGGTGGCCCAGCGTTTCGTCCTCCATGGGGTGGCCTCGTGGGACGGTCCGATGATCACCGGCTGGGCCGAACGCGCGATGGCCCTGACCGAACCCGGAACTCCGGCCCACATCGAGTCGGAGGCCATCTACGGCCTGGGCCTCTATGCCCAGGGCCGGATAGCGGACGCAGAGGCCTCCTACCAGCGGGCCTCGGCCCAGGCGGCCGAGAATGCCCAGAAGCAGCGCGTGCAGATGGGCGCCGGCTGGCTGGCCCTGCGCCTGGACAACGCAGAATCCGCGCTGGTGAATTTTGAGTCGGCCGCCCCCACGGAGTACCGCGGAGGATCGCTGCGGATCTCCCTGTGGGCCGAGGCCTGGCTGGCCCGCACCCACCTTGTGCTGGGCAACTGGGACGCGGCCGCCGCCACCATCTCCCGGGCCAGCGTCCGGCTGGAGAGCTCGCGGATGCCGCTGATCCGGCCGCTGCTGTACTGGACGGCTGCCGAGCTGTGGTCCATGCGCGGCGACTGGGACCGGGCACGCTACTACGTTTCGCAGGCCGCGGTTCAGCCGGGAACCTACCGGGCCATGCAGGTCCCGGCCAGCCTGGCGCGCGCCCGCTTCCACGAAGCGAGGGCGGACTATGAAAGTGCCCTGGCCGCCCTGCAGCCGCTGACTGAGCTGGACCCGTGGACCGATCAGCGCGTGTCCTTCTGGCCGTGGCAGGACACCTACGTCAATGCTCTGGTGATGACGGACAAGCTCGATGCCGCGGACACGTTCCTCACCGCGTTTGAGGGAGTGCACCGTGAGCGGGAAGTCCCGTCCGACCTGGCCCGCGTGGCGTGGGCCAGGGGCCGGCTGCTGGCCGCGCAGGGGGATCCGGACACGGCAAGGGAGTATTTCGAGGCGGCGCTGGGGCACCTTCGCGGGCTCAACCGCCCCTATCTGCGGGCGCGGATCAGTTTCGCGTTCGGGCAAAGCATGCGCCGGGCCGGAAAGCGGCGCCTGGCCTCATCGGTGCTGCGGGCGGCGCGGGACCTGTACGACACCCTTGGCGCGGCCACGTACGTGGAACGGTGCGACCGCGAGCTGAAGGCAACTGGCCTGGACGTGGGGAACCTGCCGGACCCGGCGGACCCGGTGCTCTCCTCTGTGGGCGGCCACCATCAACAGCTCACGGCCCAGGAACAGGCCGTGGCCGAGCTGGTGGCTGCGGGCGCCACCAACAAGGAAGCGGCCCGGGCCCTGTTCCTGGCCGAAAAGACGGTGCAGTACCACCTCACGCGGCTGTACCGGAAGATGGGAATCCGGTCCCGCAGCGAACTCGCGGCGGCGTTCCGGGCCAAGGACTGACCCGGCTACTTCACATCCGAAGGGTGCTTGGCCAGCGGGACCACGGTGATGTCCATGTACGGGAACAGCGGAAGGTTCTGCAGGATGCCGTGCAGTTCGTCGTTCGATTCGACGTCGAAGATGGAGTAGTTGGCGTATTCGCCCACCACGCGCCAGATTTCGGGCCATTTGCCGGAGCGCTGCAGCTCCTGGGAGTAGGCCTTCTCCTTGGCCTTGATTCCGGCGGCTTCTTCGGCGGGCATGCCGGCGGGCAGGTTGACGTCCATGTGGACCAGGTACTTCATGGTGACCTCTCGGTGGAAGGGGCGGGTGTCAGTCGGTGCGGTAGTGGGCGAGCTTGTCGTCGTCCACGTCCGTGCCCGCGCCGGGGCCCTCGGGAACGTGGATCCGGCCGTCCGTGATGGCCAGTGGGCGGGCCAGCAGGTCATCGGTCATATCGAGGTAGTTGGACAGCTCGGCCGCACGCTTGGCGGTGTGGGCGAAGGCTGCGCCGAACACCACGGAAGCCACCGTGCCCACCTGGGTGTCGATCTGGTTTCCGATGTAGACATCGATGCCCATGCCCTCGGCCATGCCAACGATCTTGGCGGCTTCGGTGAAGCCGGACCGGGCGGTCTTGACGGACAGGAGGTTGGCCCCGCCGGTGAGGATTTCGCGGGCCGCCTCGCCCAGGTTGGCGGCGGATTCGTCGGCGGCGATGGGGATGGGGGAGTTGGTGACCAGCCGGCGGCGGCCCAGGACTTCGCGGGCGTCATCAGGTTCCTCAAGGAATTGCAGGCCGAGGTCGGCAGTACGGCGCAGCACCTCGGCGGCCTCGTTGGCTGTCCAGCCGCGGTTGGCGTCCATGTACAGCTCGGCGTCCTCGCCCAGGCCTTCCCGCAGCACTTTGGCGGCCTCGATGTCCAGGTTCAGCGGACGGCGGCCGGTCTTCAGCTTGAAGGTGTTGATGCCGTAGGTTTCCCGGAACTCCAGGGCCAAGGCCAGGAGTTCCCGGGCGGGTTTGAATCCGAGCATGTGGGAGACGCGCAGCGAGTCGGTGTAGCCGCCCAGCAGCTTGGTCACGGGCTGCCCCAGGGTCTTGCCGATGACGTCCCACACGGCAATGTCCACCGCGCCCTTGGCCGTCTGGTTGTGGATGGTCCGCGCCATCACTGCCTGGATCTTTTCCCGGTCAAAGACGTCGATGCCCACCAGCTGCGGGGCGAAGACATCCTGCACCACCGCGACGATGGACTTCTGCGTCTCACCGTAGGTGTACGGGCGGGGCGGGGTGTCTGCGGTTCCCACCACGCCGTCGTCGGTGTGGACACGGACCAGGACGTGGTCGGCCTCGTGCACGGAGCCGGAGGCGAAATGGAGCGGGTGGCGGTACGGGATCGAGTAGGGGATCGCCTCGATGGCTGCGATCTTCATGATGGGAGGAGCCTTTCATCAGCGGGAGCGGGGGTGGCGGCATCAGCGGTTGCCGTGGCCACGATGTCCAGGAAGTTTTGCAGCAGGGCGGACCGGTGGCCGCGCAGCCAGGCGACGGCGAGTTCCACCGGGGGAGCATTGTCGATCTCCCGGTATGCGACGCCTTCGAGCTGGAA
This sequence comes from Pseudarthrobacter sp. CC12, assembly GCF_039907755.1. Classification (NCBI taxonomy): domain Bacteria; kingdom Bacillati; phylum Actinomycetota; class Actinomycetes; order Micrococcales; family Micrococcaceae; genus Pseudarthrobacter; species Pseudarthrobacter sp. CC12. Next base: position 34,607 of record NZ_JARDJH010000034.1, read on the forward strand.
GGCGCGCACGCTGGACGGCATGACGGCGATGCCGCCGCCCGCGGCCACGAACGCCAGCATGGTGGAGGTCTCACCAACCACTTGCGTGATCCGCGGCTGGAAACCTGCCTGCCTGCAGAGGTCCGAGGTAATGCGGTTCAGCACGGACTCCGGTGCATAGGCGATGAAGTCCTGGTCCTGCAGTTCGTGCATGGCCACGGGCCGGTCCACCGCCAGCGCGCTGAAGGAGGGAAGCGCGACGACGAGTGGCTCCTGGGTGACCACGCGGTAGTCGATTTCCTCGGAGGCAACGGGTGGACGCAGCAGTGCCGCGTCCAGGGTCCCGTTCCGCAGCCCCGCTTCCATGGACGGCGTCAGCATCTCTCCGTTCAGTGCCAGCGACAGGCCGGGAAGGACCTGTTTGGTGAGCCGCGCGATCCGCGGCATGACGCCGTAGGTTGCCGAGCCGGAGAACCCCACCCGGAGGACGCCGGTGGCGCCCTTGCCCACCTGGTAGACATCCGCGCGGAGCGTCTCGACGTCGTTGACGATCTGGCGGCCGCGGTCCAGGAGCAGCTGGCCCGCCGCCGTCAGGTCCACCCGGCGGGTGGTGCGGTTGAGGAGCTGGACGCCCAGCTGGTCTTCCAGTTGGCGGATCTGCTGGGACAGGGGCGGCTGCGCCATGTGGAGCCGCTTTGCCGCCCTGCCGAAGTGCCGCTCCTCCGCCACCGCGATGAAGTAGTTAAGCTGGCGGATTTCCATCCGGTGCCACCTTTCCAGCGGGTCGGGGAGGGCGCGGCGCAGCCTCATTGATTCATAGAATAACCATAAAAGGCCCTACTTAGATACTTTTTCGACGTAATCTTTCCGCTCTTCGGCCCGGGGCAGGGCTTCTTCCAGCTTGCGCTGGCGGGGTACCAGGATGGTGACGGCGCCGCCAAGCAGGGCCACCGCGCCGTAGATGTAGAAGGCTGTTGCCCCGCCGATCCCCGCCGCTGCCAGCCAGCCGCCGATGATCGGACCCAGGACCCCGCCCAGCCGGCCCACGCTGGCGCACCAGGCGACCCCGGCTGCACGGGCATTGGTGGTGAAGTAGTTGGACTGGAAACCGTAGACCAGCACCTGGGTGCCCAGGGTTCCCACCCCGGCGGTGGCGATGAAGGTGAAGAGCAGCGGCAACGGGAAGCTGAAGGTCATCAGTCCCAGGGAAATGGTGGCGAGGGCAAACGTGGCAGCGATAACCCGCTGCGGGCCGTTCCGGTCGGCCATCCGGGAGGCGACCAGACCGCCCACCACGGCACCGAGGTTCAGTGCCAGCGGGAAGAAGAGGGCGTAGGTGCGTCCGTAGCCGTAGCCCTCCATGATCTTGGGCAGCCAGGTGTTGAGCCCGTAGGTGAGGAGGAGCCCGCAGAAGGACATCAGGCCCAGCAGGATGGATGCCACGGCGAACTGGCGGGAAAAGACGGCGGCGAACCCGGACTTCTGCGGGGCGGCGCCGGCTTCCCGGATTACTTGCTCTTCGGCGAGCGGGACCCCGGTGCGCCAGGCAGCGGCCAGCGCTTCCTCTTCCCGGCCCCGGGCCAGCAGCCACCGCGGGGATTCCGGAAGTTTCCGCCAGGCAATGGGCAGGATGACCAGGAGGGGCAGGGAGCCTATGACGAAGAGGCCGCGCCAGCCGATGCTGTCCAGGAACGCGATGCCCAGGACGGACGCCAGCACGCCGCCCGCGGGGACCCCGGAGTACACGATCGCGTTGTAGAACTGCCGCCGTCCCGCAGGTGCGAACTCGGCCATCGTGGCGCCGGCGCTGGCGATGACGACGCCCAGGCCCAGGCCCGTGGCAAACCGGAGGGCGCCGAAGGCGGTGACATCCGTGGCCAGGGCGGTGGCGAACATGCCCAGGGAGAACCAGGCGATGCCCGCGAGCATCAGCCGGCGGCGGCCGAAGAAGTCACCGATGGCACCGCATGCCAGCGACCCCACCAGCACGCCAATGAGGGCCCAGGACCCCAGGAGCCCGGCCGTGGCCGCATCGAAATGACCGATTTGGCCCGCGTCCGCGAGCAGTCCCGGAAGGACGGTGCCGTAGACCACCAGGTCGTACCCATCGAAAAGGAGCGCGGCGCAGATGACGAAAGCCACCCAGTTGGCTGTCCGGGTCTCCTTTCCCGGGTTTCCGGAGATTGTTGATTGGGGGTGCGGCAGCGTCATGGCGCAGGTCCTTTCAGGGGGCGAGTGTGGAGGCGATGCGGCATCCGGATGGATCCGCGCCGGGGCCTCGGCAACCCAGCCTGACAGGCAATGTGACGCGCGGCATATGAGGGGAATCCCCGGTTTCGCACAAGGGGTGCATTGGGCAGTTTCCGGATATCAAAGGGCCTGTATTTGCGATGGATCCGGCGGAACAGGACCAATGCGCCCGGCGGCAGCGGCCTTCCGGCGGTGGCTGGCGGGCCGGTCTTAGTCCATACGCGGCCGGTATGAACCAGGAGGCCCGCAACCATGGCCGGGGGTATGGCGCCCCGGTTAGGCTGGCGGAATGATCAATCCAGCACGGCTGCACTCAGACCTGTCCCGCCTGGGCCGGGAGACGGACATGTTCCTTGCCACGGTCTCCTCCTTGTCCGATGAAGAACTGGCTGCCCCTTCACTGTGTGAAGGGTGGACCCGTGCCCAGGTCATCGCGCACGTCGCATCCAGCGGACGTGCCCTGGGTGGGCTGATCGACTGGGCCACGTCCGGGAAGGAACGCCAGCTGTACGCGTCCCCTGAAGCGCGCTCGCAGGCCATTGCCGCCCTTGCGGCCCTGCCGCGGGAGGAACTCCTGGCTGAAGTGCGGGACTCGGCCGCCGCTTTCGCCGGTGAAGCGCAGCGGTTGACCGGGGATCTTGTGGCACCGGAAGTAAAAGTGGGTGGCCGGGAGTTGCCGGCAACCTCCATAGTGGCGCTGCGGATTGCCGAGGTGGTGGTGCACCACCATGACCTGGACACCGCGTGGACCATCGAGGAGGCCGACCCCGATTCGCTGTTGAACGCCATTGAGGCCGTGGTACGTGCCATGCGGGCCAAGGGCGCGCCCGGGATGACGCTGGTTACCGAGGAACGCGACGAGTGGGTGATCGGTGACGGCGGCCTGCGGGTTGAGTCGGACCGGGAGGGCCTCCTGAAATGGCTGGCACGCGGCGACGCCGAAGATGTTGAGGCGGCAGGCCCGGTGCCCGTGCTGCCGGCCTGGTAAAGCCAAAGAAGAATCCCCGCCGGGCACCAGCGGATTGCTGGGGACACCCGGCGGGGATTCCATCGTCGGCGGGACGCCTACTTCTTCGGCAGGCCCGCCGGGTTCAGTTCGGACTTCTGGATGGCCTCGGAGGAGAGGCCCCAGCGGTCCAGGATTTTGGCGTAGGTGCCATCCTCGATCAAGTGGTTCAGCGCAGCCTGGGCGGCCACCGCCAGGCCGTTGCCCTTCTTGGTGGTGAAGGCGATCTGCGCCGTCAGTGGCCAGCCGCCGTTCAGCGTGCCCACCTGCTTCGTCTTTCCGTCCTGCGCCGCCTTGTAGGCGGCAGCCGCGTTGGGCCCAAACGTCAGGTCCGCACGGCCTGACTGAAGGGCCAGGCTCGAGGCGGAGTCGTCGTCGTAATACTGGAACTGGACCGGCGCCAGGCCGTTCTTCTTGTTCTCCTCGTCCCAGCGCACCAGGATGGCCTCCTGATTGGTGCCGGAGCCCACGATGATCCTCTTGCTGGCCACGTCCTTGGCCTCCTTGATTTCCCCGATGTCCGAACCACTCTTGGCATAGAAGCCCAGGAGGTCATTGCGGTAGGTGGCGAAGTCGAACTTTTCCTTGCGCGCCTCGGTGACGGTGACGTTGGACAGCACGGCCTCGTACTTGGACGATTCGATGCCCAGCGGCCAGTCCGCCCACGCCACAGGCAGGACCTCCACCTGCAGGCCCAGTGACTCGCCCACGGCGTAGGCGATGTCCACCTCGCTGCCGATCAGGGTCTTGTTGTCCGTGGCGAAGAGGCTGAGCGGCGCCGCGCCGCCCGTGGTCACCACGGTGAGTTTGCCATCGGCCTTGATGGCCTCGGGGACCAGTGCGGCAGCGGCGGGGTCGGCAGAGACTTTGAAGCGGTCCTGCTCCGGGGACAGGTTGAAGGTCTTGCCGGCAGTGTTTGTGGCGGACGACGACGGTGCTGTCGCCGCCGAAGCGCCGGGGTCGGAGCAGGCAGCCAGTCCCAGCAGTGCTGAAACGGCAAGGGCCACGACGGCGGCCGGCCTGGTGGTGATGGCCATGGTTCCTCCTTGGAACGAGGGTGGAAGATGCAGCGGGATGTGCGCGTTGCAGCCACTATCCGGCAGCCTCCGCGGTGGAATCAAAGGCCGCGAAACCCGGGGATACAGGGAGTAACGGCAGTTCACCGGAGGACCGCGGCGGTCATATTCGCCAGCTGTGGCCCAGCCGGACACGCGCCTGTCACGCATCCAGCAGAAAGCGAGTACTCGGGCAAAAAAGACAAGTGGTGATTACGCGTGTTCTCCGGCCACTCCGGAACCTACGGTGAGATACGTTGCGGTCCGGGTGGGCCGTAAGCCATGAGGGAGGCACTAAATGAATCATTCGCCAGGTGGGAAAACTATCGCTGGGGGGACGGGCCTGCTGAGGCGAACCAGCATCAGGATGGGCGCTGCAGTTGCGGCAGGAAGCCTGCTGCTCGCAGGCGGCGGGGTCGCCTTCGCGGACGACATCTACAACACCCTGGATACGTCGATCGACTCCACGGCAGAGGTCATGCCGCTCAATGCAGGGGGTGCGAACGGCACCACCACCCTGGCCGTCAGGGAGCAAAACGCCGACGGCAAGCAAGGCTGCAACCTGACGGGGCAGACCACCCTGACGCTGAACGTCTCATCCAGCAACCCGGCTGTTGCGACGGTTTCGCCATCCAGGGTCACCTTTGACTCTTGTGGTGCCCTCCGGACGTTGACCATCACCCCGGTCGGAGCTGGTTCAGCCACCGTGAGTGCCAGCCAGGTCAGCAACAACAGCGGCGGCACCTTCAACCTCGCCCCTGCCACCTTCACCGTAAACGTTGCAGCGCCGGCACCCTCGAACACCGCGCCGGTCCTGAACATCACTGGCGTGACTAACGGCGGGTCGTACACGAAGGGGGCCGTCCCGGCCGCCGTCTGCAACGTCGCAGACGCCGAAGACGGCAACAGCTCGTTCGATGCAAAACTCAGCGCGCTCTCAGGGCCCGACGCCGCCAGCGGCATCGGCTCCCAGGAGGCAACCTGCAGCTACACGGATAAGGGTGGTCTCACCGCCACCAGTTCCGTCGCCTACACGATCACCGACGGGACGGTTCCCAGCATCGGCTACACGCTCTCGCCCGACACCCCGGACGGCCTGAACGGCTGGTACAAGTCCGCTGTAAAGCTGCACTGGATCGTCACCGAAGCGGACTCGCCCAGCACCCTTAAGCTGACCGGCTGCCAGGACCAGGACATCACCGCTGACCAGGTGGCCACCGACTACAGCTGCTCCGCCACCAGTTCCGGGGGAACCGCTGCGCCCCAAACCGTGAACCTCGGCAAGGACGCCACAGCCCCCACCGTTGCGGCAAACGGCGGGACGGGAACCCTCGGGAACAACGGCTGGTACACCTCCGACGTCGAGGCGTCGTTCACCGGCACCGACGCCACCTCTGGGCTGCTCGCTGCAACCCAGACGGCGACCTCCGCCGGGGAGGGTTCCGCTGTGAAGGTGGACAGCCCGGCGTTCACTGACATCGCCGGCAACACCACCCAGGCGGGCGCGGCCTGGCAGACGTTCAAGATCGACAAGACCGCGCCCGGTGTGAGCTACACCAGCGCAGCAGGAACCGAGGGCAACGACGGCTGGTACCGCAGCGACGTGGTCGCCACGTTCACCGGCACCGACTCGCTCTCCGGCCCAGTCAACCCAACGCAGAACGCAACCTCCGACGGTCAAGGCCCGGCGGTGCAGGTGGCTAGCCCGGCCTTCAGCGACAACGCCGGCAACACCACCCCTGCGGGAGCGGTAACCAAAACCTTCAAGATCGACAAGACCGCCCCCACCGTGACCTTCGACTCCGTGATGGGGGACAGCTACTACGGCTCCACTGCCGCGGCGCCCACCTGCACCGCAATTGACAGCGGCGGTTCGGGCCTCGCGGGCAGCTGCGCGGTCACCGGCTATGACACCAAGGTGGGTCTGCACACGCTCACGGCAACGGCAACTGACGTGGCCGGCAACACCACCACGGTGACGCAGTTCTACACGGTCAAGGCCTGGACGCTGAAGGGCTTCTACCAGCCAGTTGACATGGCCGGTGTGCTGAACACCGTCAAGTCCGGCAGCACCGTTCCCGCCAAGTTCGAGATCTTCGCGGGGGACACTGAGCTGACGGATCCGGCGCTGGCCAAGTTCACCCTGCAGCAGACCGCCTGCTCGCTGACGGCTGTGCAGGACGCTATCGAGGCCACGACAACGGGCAACACGTCGCTGCGGTACGACGCTACGGCCGGCCAGTTCGTCTACAACTGGAAGACGCCCACCGCCGCCGGCACCTGCTACAAGCTGACCATGACGGCAAACGACGGCAGCAGCATCAGCGCCAACTTCAAACTGAAGTAGCGCAGCCGGGCCAGCGCCCAACGACGTTCGCCGCAAAGAGGGGACCAGCTCACTTGAGCTGGTCCCCTCTCTAGTGCGTCACGGCCGGTTGCCTAGGACAGTGCCGCGAGCACTTCCTTGGCCACATCCTCGCTGGACTGCGGGTTCTGCCCGGTGATGAGGTTGCCGTCCCGCACCACGTTGGAGGACCAGGCCGCGCCGTTCTCGATGACGGCACCCTTGGCCTTGAGGGCGTCCTCCACCAGCCACGGCGTGTTCTCCCCGGTGCCGCCGCCAAGTTCTTCCTCGTTGGTGAAGACCGTCAGGCGCCGGCCCTTGAACGCGAACCCGCCGTCGTCGTCCGTTGCGCCCAGCAGCCCCGCGGGGCCGTGGCAGAACGGGGCGATGACCTTGCCGGCTTTGTTGGCAGCCACCAGGATGCGGCCCAGGTCGGCGTCCTTGTACAGGTCCGCCATGGGGCCGTGTCCGCCGGGCATCACCACTGCGTCGTAGGCAGCAATGTCGACGTCGGCAAGGACCAGCGGGTGCGCCAGCTCGCCGTCGATCTTTGCGATGTAGTCCCGGAAGCCCTGCGCCCGTTCCTCGCCGCCCGCCGACTCTGCCGCCAGGCTGACCTGGTCCACGGTGGGCTTCCTGCCGCCGGGGGTGGCGATGTGCACCGTGTTGCCGGCATCGGTCAGGGTCTGGTGGGATACCACCAGTTCCTCCGCCCAGTAGCCGGTGGGGTGTTCGCTGCCGTCCTTCATGGTGAGGGAATCTGCGGCCGATACGACCATCAAAATGTTTGCCATGGTGTTTCTCCTGTCTTAGCTGACGTGAGTGGCTGGAAGCCGCTTGCTACTTTCCTGCTGCTTCAAGCTCAGCGTACGTGGCGTCGTCGAGCGTGATGCCCGCTGCGGCCAGGTTCTCTTCGAGGTGCTGCACGGAGCCCGTTCCGGGAATGGGCATCATCACGGGGGAGCGGCGCAGCAGCCAGGCCAGGGCCACCTGGGAGGTGGTGGCGCCGAGGCGCTTGGCTGCCTCATCCAGCGGGCCGCCCGGCTTGGCGAGCTCGCCCGCGGAGATGGGCGCCCAGGGAATGAAGCCGATGCCGTTGTCTTCGGAGTAGCGGAGTACGTCCTCCGAGCTGCGGTCCGTCAGGTTGTAACGGTTCTGGACGGTGGACACGGTGAAGTGCTTCCCGGCCGCTTCCAGCTGCTCCACGCTGACCTGCGACAGGCCCAGTGCACGGACCTTGCCTTCGTCCTGGAGCTCGCGCAGGACGCCGAACTGCTCCTCGGCGTCCACCTTGGGATCGATCCGGTGCAGCTGCAGGAGGTCCAGGGTGTCCACCTTCAGCTTGCGCAGGCTCAGTTCCGTCTGCTGGCGCAGGTATTCCGGCCGGCCCACGGGAACCCACTTGTTGGGCCCGGTGCGCGTGAAGCCAACCTTGGTGGCGATCCTCAGCCCTTCCTTGTACGGGTGCAGGGCCTCGGCGATGATTTCCTCGCTGATGTTGGGTCCGTAGGAATCGGCGGTATCGATGAAGTCGACGCCGAGTTCGACGGCGCGGCGCACCACGGCCACGGCCGCCTGGCGGTCCGCTGGCTCGCCCCAGACACCGTCACCCACGATGCGCATGGCACCAAAGCCAAGCCGGTGCACGGTACCCAGGTCCTTGAGGTCGATGGTTGCGGACAGTTCCAGCTGGTTCGTTGAATCATGGCTCATAGGGGCGGCAACATCATCAGTGTGCTGAGTATTCCGAACATCACAGAAATAACCCGGCCGCCGCCGTCGTTATGCCTGAAGAGCCCGCCGCGAACCGGCCGGCGACTCTAACGAACGTTCCTGAAAGGCCGGCACCTGACGTGACTCTTCCCCTCTCCATCCTTGACCTGGCAACCATCGGCAAAGGCCAGACGGCGGCGGAGAGTTTCGCAGGCAGCGTGGCCATGGCGCAGGACGCCGAGAAGCTGGGCTACCGGCGCGTCTGGTACGCCGAGCACCACAACATGTCCTCCATCGCCTCCTCCGCCACCAGCGTGCTGATCGCCCACGTGGCGGCGCACACCGAAAGCATCCGGCTGGGCGCCGGCGGCGTCATGCTGCCCAACCATTCCCCGCTGACCATCGCAGAGCAGTTCGGCACCCTGGAAACGCTGCACCCCGGACGGATCGACCTGGGCCTGGGCCGGGCCCCGGGCAGTGACCAGAACACCATGCGCGCCCTGCGCCGGGACCCGATGTCCGCCGACAGCTTCCCGCAGGACGTCCTTGAACTGCAGGGCTACCTGACCGGCCCCACCCGCATCGAGGGCGTCGAGGCCACCCCGGGCAAGGGGACCAACGTGCCGCTGTACATCCTGGGGTCGTCCCTGTTCGGCGCCCGCCTGGCCGCGCAGCTGGGCCTGCCCTACGCCTTCGCCTCGCACTTCGCCCCCGCCGCTTTGCAGGACGCGGTGGCCATCTACCGGCGCGAGTTCAAGCCGTCCGCCCAGCTGGACGCCCCGCACGTGATTGCCGGCGTCAACGTGATCGCCGCCGACTCCGCCTCCGAAGCGCAGGCCATGTTCCAGGCCACCAAGCGGGCCCGCGTCTCCCTGTTCTTCGGCGGGGGCACCCGCGAGTTCACCGACGACGAAGCTGACATGATCCTGGACTCGCCCCAGGGACAGCACATGGCACAAATGATGACGTACTCCGCGGTGGGGACGCCCGACGCCGTCATCGATTACCTGGACAGTTTTGGAAAGCACGCCGATGCAGACGAACTCATCGTGGCGCACCAGAGCCCGGGGACGGAGGCGCGCCTGCGGTCCGTGGAACTCCTGGCCGAGGCGGCCGGGCTGGTCCGGGTGTAGCCGCTGTGGTTTGCCGGCCGGTGCGCAACATGCAACGCCACTCGGCCGGTCGGACTTTTACATATACGCAATGAAGGGGACTTCCGGGGGTAACTGCCCGGGCTGAGGATGGGATGTGCCCCGGGTCATCCACCCGGAACCTCGGGGCGCCAACCGGTAGCCCGCGGACCGTCCGTGCGGCTGTGTTCCCGGCCTGGCCCTGCCTCAAAGGGGTTTTGGATGCCGACGCCATTGAACCAGAGCGTGGCGGATTCCGCGCTGCTCACCCGGTCCCTTCCGCTGGACATGCTGCGCGCCTTCATCCAGTCCGATGCGGCGGACAACGGGCTGACCCCCGCCCTGCTCACGGAACTCAAGGTGCTGGCCCGCGTCCCCAGCCTCCTGGTGGCCTGCAATTACGGCGGAACGCTGTGCGACGCCGAAGGCATCTCCACCGAGACGCTCCCGCTGGGCAGCGCGGCCATTGCGCTTCGTGCGCTGGCAGCGCTGCCCAATACCCATGCGGCGATCATCTCGGGCCGCTCCCTGCGTGACCTGGCAGCGGTGTCACGGCTGCCCGCGGAGGTGCACCTCATCGGTTCGCACGGCGCCGAAGCGGACATGGGGTTCGCCCACGCGCAGAGCCTGGCCACCGAGTCCGTCCTGCAGAAGGTCAATGCCGCCCTCAACGAGGCCGTCGGCTTCCACGAGGGCATCTGGATCGAACGCAAACCGGTGGCAGTTTCGGTGCACACCCGGCCCGCCCGGCCGGACGTGGTGGCCACCGTGACGGAAAGTTCCCGGCAGATCGCTGCTGCCCACGGGCTGTTCTTCATCGTGGACGGCTCCGTGCTGGACCTTTCCGTGGTGGAACCGTCCAAGGGCGAGGCATTGGAGACCCTCAGGTCCCGGCTGGGGGCCAGCGCGGCCATGTTCGCGGGGGACGCCGCCAGCGACGAACTGGCCATTGCCACCCTGCGCGGGCCCGACCTCGGCCTGCACGTGGGCCAGGGTGAGACGGCAGCCCCGCACCGCCTCCGCGACCCCCAATCCTTCGCCCGCGTCCTGGCGTTCCTCTTCGAACTGCGGCGGGCGTGGCTGTTCGGGGAGGACGCGGTGGGCCTTGAACGCCACTCGATGATCGGGAATGGGTCCTCCACCGCGCTGCTGACGCCCGACGCGAAGATCTGCTGGATGAGCCACCCGCTGCCGGACTCCGGTTCCCTGTTCGCCCACATTTTGGGCGGCGATGCCGCCGGGCACTTCTCGGTGGAACCGGTCAAAGCCTCCCAGGTGCTGGGGCAGCGCTACGTGGACAGCACCATGATTGTCGAAACCCGCTGGGCGGACGTCACGGTCACCGACTACCTGGAGCCTGCACCGGAAGGCATCACCAGCCTGGTCCGGGTGCTGACGGGCCACGGCGCAGCCAGGATCACGTTTGCTCCGCGGCCGGACTACGCCAACGCCCCGTTCAGCATGGAGGCGCGGGGCGGGGAACTGCATGTGCTGGGCACCTCGGAGCCCATCATCCTGTTCGCGCCGGGCGCCGCGTTCAGCATCACCTCGGACGGCCGCCATGCCACGGCAACGGCGTCCGTCAACCTCCAGGACGGGCCCGTGGTGCTCAACCTCCGCTGCGGGGACACCGAGCCGCAGTCCGCGGACCCCGGCGGGGAGACGGAACGGCGGGCCCGGGTGGCGCTCCATGCCCGGCAGTGGGTGCAGAACCTTTCCCTGCCATCGGTCAAGCCCTCGCTGGTACGGCGGTCGGCGCTGGTGCTCCGCGCCCTGGTGCATGAACCCACGGGCGCCGTACTCGCGGCCCCCACCACTTCCCTGCCCGAGGGAATCGGCGGGACCAGGAACTGGGATTACCGGTACTGCTGGCTGCGGGATGCCTCCATGACCGTCAACGCGCTGGTGGACCTGGGCTCCACGGCGGAGGCAGCCGGATTCCTGGGCTGGCTGGGCCGGATCCTCGAACACGCACCGGGCCCCGAATGGCTGCACCCCCTGTACTCGGTGACGGGCGCGCCGCTGTCCACGGAAGCCGTCGTCGACAGCCTGCCGGGGTACGCGGGATCCCGTCCGGTGCGGATCGGCAATGCGGCGGATCACCAGGTCCAGCTGGACGTCTTTGGGCCGGTGGCCGAACTCATCCACTCGCTGAGTGAACGTGAGGACGCGCTCGCCGACGACCACTGGGAGCTGATGAACCAGATGGCCTCGGCGGTCCTGGCCCGCTGGCATGAACCGGACCACGGGATCTGGGAAGCCCGGCGGGCAGCACGGCATCACGTGTATTCAAAGGTGATGTGCTGGGTGACCCTGGACCGCGCGCTGCGGACCGCGGCGCGGCACGGCCGGGAGCCGGACCCGGCCTGGGCGCCGGCGGCAGCCACGATCCGTGCGGAAGTGCTCCGGGAGGGCTGGGACGAGTCCGCGAAGTCCTACACTGTTGCCTACGACAGCCCGGACCTGGATGCCGCTGTCCTGCACATCGGCCTCTCCGGCCTGCTGGACGTCACGGACCAGCGCTTCCTGGACACCGTCACCGCCGTGGAGCGGGAGCTGCGGGTGGGTCCAACGGTCTTCCGCTACAGGTACGACGACGGGCTGCCGGGCCTGGAGGGCGGGTTCCACATCTGCACCACCTGGCTGATCGAGGCGTACGTGGCCGTCGGCCGCATCGATGAAGCCTGGGACCTGTTTGACCAGCTGGTGAACCTTTTCGGCCCCACCGGGCTGCTCCCCGAGGAATACGACCCCGGCACCGAGACCCACCTGGGCAACCATCCGCAGGCCTACTCACACCTGGGCTTCATCCGCTGTGCCCGGCTGCTGGACGAACACCAGGACAGGAGATAGTCGGCTCCCGTCGTGGGTACGTAGAGTGGAGGTAACAGGGATCCACCTTACTGAAACGAGACTGATGACGACCGCCCGCGCCCAGGGAGTAGGGTTCCGGTCCGACCGCGGGCCCATCCTCATCGCCCTGATGCTGTCCACGGGACTCGTGGCCATCGATTCCACGATCGTGGCCACGGCGGTCCCCTCGATCGTCCGGGACGTGGGCGGCTTCGCATCCTTCCCATGGCTTTTCTCCGCATACCTGCTGGCGCAGGCGGTGTCCGTCCCCATCTACGGCAAGCTCTCCGACATGGCCGGCCGTAAACCGATCATCCTCACCGGCATCGGCCTGTTCCTGCTGGGCTCGGTGCTGTGCGGTGTGGCGTGGAGCATGCCCTCCCTGATCGCTTTCCGCGCCCTGCAGGGACTCGGCGCCGGCGCGGTGCTGCCCGTGGCCGTGACCATCGCCGGGGACATCTACACCCTGCAGGAGCGTGCCAAGGTCCAGGGCTACCTGGCCAGTGTCTGGGCCATCTCGTCCGTGGTGGGCCCCAGCCTGGGCGGCGTCTTCTCCGCCCTCGGCATCTGGCGCGGCATCTTCCTGGTCAACGTGCCGCTCTGCCTGCTGGCAGGCTGGATGCTGGTCCGCACCCTGCACGAGAATGTGGAACGGAAGAGGCACAAGGTGGACTACGCCGGCGCCGTCCTCCTGGCCGGATCGCTCGGCCTGCTCATCCTCGGTGCGCTGCAGGGCGGCCAGGCGTGGGCGTGGAATTCGCCCATCAGCATTGGCGTGTTCGCGGTGGGTGCCGTGCTGCTGGTCGCGTTCCTCCTGGTGGAGCGGCGTGCGGCGGAGCCCATCCTGCCTTCCTGGGTGGTGTCGCGCCGCCTGCTTGCCACCACCACCCTGGTGTCCTTCGGGGTCGGGTCCGTCATGATCGGCCTGACTTCCTACGTGCCCACCTACCTGGAGGGTGCGCTGTCCTCCTCGCCGCTGGTGGCCGGCCTGGCGCTCGCCGCGCTGACCCTCGGCTGGCCCCTGAGTGCCTCGCAGGCCGGCAAGTTCTACCTGCGGATCGGCTTCAAATCCACGGCCCTGATCGGCATCGCCATTTCCGTGGCGGGCCTGCTGATCCTGTCGCTGACGGCCTCCTCGCCCAACGTGGCGCTGATCGCGGTCAGCTGCTTCGTCGTCGGGCTTGGCCTGGGCCTGCTGGCCACCCCCACGCTGATTTCCGCCCAGTCCAGCGTTCCCTGGCACGAACGCGGCGTGGTGACCAGCACCAACATGTTCGCGCGGTCCATCGGCAGTGCCCTGGGCGTGGCCGTGTTCGGCGCCGTGGCCAACTCCATTTACGGCGGCAGCAGTGGTGGCGACGCCGACCCCGCCACGGTAATCAGCGCTTCGGGTGCCGTGTTCCTGGCCGCGCTCGTGGCCGGCCTCCTCACGGTGGCAGCGGTGCTGTCCATGCCGGCGGTCAAGGCCGAGGACAGCGGCAATTCCGACGCGGAGCCAGTGCCCACCAACGCGGACGGCAGCCCGGACTAGGGAATCCCGCCAGACCGGCACGCCAGCCCGGCGGCGCCGGCCGCCTTGGGTGGCAGCGCCGCTAGCGGGACGCCCGGAAGATCGACGGCGCTGGCCGGGTCCCGGTGGCAAGGTCGGCCAGGATCCGCCCCACCACCGGGGTGAACTTGAAGCCATGGCCGGAGAAGCCCGCGCCGATCACCACCGGCCCCACCCGGTCCAAAATGAAGTCCTCGTCCGGGGTGGTGGTGTACGTGCAGCTGATGGCCTCGAACGAATCAGGGTCCACGCCGGGCAGCCACTGCCGTGCGTACTCCTGCAGCGCTGCCAGCTGCGTTGGTTCGGGCAGAAAATCGCGGTGGTCCGGGTCCACCACCGGGCCCACCCCGTGCCAGCCGGCCTTGATGCCTTCGCCGGGGGTCTGCATGCCGTACACGGGGGAGTACCAGCCCTGGTAATCCGGGCCGGGATAGTGGTTGAATCCGGGCCACACCGCGCCGGGGTCCGCCACCCGGAAATGCGCCGGCTGCTCCTGCGTCACCCTCAGCTTCGGGATCCGCAACGCTGCGGCGCCCGTGCCCGCAACCCTGGCCAGCAGCTTTTCCGTCCAGCCGCCGGCGGTCACCACGGCCTGGGCTGCGGTGACCACTTCCGTGCCCGCAGCGGATTCAAGGCCCAGCCGCACGCCGTCGTCGAACACCTCGAAGTCCACCACCTTGGTATGGTGCCGGATCTCGGCGCCGCGGGCGGAGGCGAGACGCTGGAAGGCGGGCAGCGCCGCCTCCGGGTTGAGCTGGCCGCCGTCGGGCATGTGCAGGACCTGCTGGTCGAAGCGGATGCCGCGCCAGCGCCCGCCGGCCTCGGCAGGGTCCAGGAATTCGGCGCGGATGCCGGCCTCGGTGAGGGCCTCGGCAACCTTGGGGAGGTCGCCGCCGGGACCATGGGCCGCCACGCCGGTGCGCGCAAGCAGCTGCACGCCGCTGTCCTGCTCCAGCTCGTCCCACAGGGCGAGCCCCTCTGCCAGCATGGCCACGTAGTCGGGCTGGTGGTAGCCAGGGTTGAGGTTACGGGTGGCACCGTGGGAGGCGCCGATCTTGTGGCCTGGGCCGAATTGTTCCACCAGCGTCACCTGCCGGCCGCGGCGGGACAGTGCCCACGCGGCCGCAGAGCCCATGGCCCCGCCGCCGATCACGACGGTATCCAGCACAGTATTCATCAGCCCTCCAAGCTGCAGTTATGTCGGGTGGCCGGCGCTCAGGCCAGCAGCAGTGCCACGCCGATCATCGCCGGCACCGCCACCACGGTGGTGATGAGCACGGTGTCCTTGGCGACGGTAAGCCCGGTCTGGTACCGGCTGGCGGCTACGAACACATTCTGCGCGGTGGGCAGCGAGGACGTCACCACCACCGCCAACAGGGCATGCCCCTCCATCCCGAGCGCGAAGCGGGCAAAGACGTAGGCCAGGGCCGGCTGGACCGCGAGCTTGAAGCCGCTGGCCAGCAGGGTGTCCACGCGCCGGCCGGCGGAGGCCTGCAGCGGGCGGCTGCCGTTCAGGCTCATCCCGAATGCCATCAGCATGGCCGGAATCGCGGCCCCGCCAATCAGGTGGATCGGCTCCATGACGAGCGCCGGCACCTGGAATCCGGTGCCTGCCACCAGCAGCCCCAGTCCGGAGCCCACGATCATCGGATTGCGCAGGATCATCAGGAAGAAGCCCAAAACCGTGGTCCGGTGCGTGCTGGTGCTCGAGTCCAGGATCATCAGGAACGTTGGCGTGAAGAAGGCCAGCTGGAAGATCAGCAGGGGCGCCACATAGCTCGCATCGCCCAGGACATATACCGCGATGGGAATACCCAGGTTCGCCGAGTTGGCAAGGGACGCGGACATGGCGGACATCAGCGATTCCGGGAGGGCGCGCTTCAGCCAGAACCTGGCCAGCACCAGGTAGATCCCGGCCGTGGCGATGGCCGCCACCGCCGTGACCAGGAGCGGTTCGGCGAAGACTTCCTGCAGGCGGGCCTTGCTCAGGGTTTCAAAGAGGAGCGCCGGACTGGCGACGAAGAACGTCAGGCCGCTCAGGACGGGGCGGGCGTTATCACCAAGGATCCGCTTCCGGCCCACGAACCAACCCACCAGGATGATGCACCAAACGACGAAGAATCCCGCCAGCACCCCTAGCAAGGGTCAGCCGTTCGGGCACGGCGGAGGCAGGGACCGGGACACACGCTCCGGCTACAGGGTGGCGTTGTTAAGCGCGAAAGGGGGGCGCATCATGCCGGGAGTCAGGCCTTCGGCGGGATCATTGCCCAGCTGGATGATCCGGTTGTCCTGGTCGACGTGGACCACCTTGGGCTGGTAGGCCTTGGCTTCTTCGGTGGTCATTTCGGCGTAGGTGATGAGGATGACGATGTCATTCTCGTGCATCAGGTGCGCCGCTGCACCGTTGATGCCGATGACGCCGGAACCGCGCTCGCCGGCGATGGTGTAGGTTTCAAGCCGCGCGCCGTTGGTGACGTCCACAATGGACACCAGCTCGCCGGGCAGGATGTCGGCGGCTTCGAGCAGGTCGAGGTCAACGGTGACCGAGCCGACGTAGTGCAGGTCGGCGTGCGTGACGGTGGCCCGGTGGATTTTGGACTTGAACATTGTTCGATTCATAACGGCTCCAGTCTAGTCCTGCGGCCCTTTACCCGCAGTGACGCACGAAACATACGGGCCACGACGCGCCTGCGCACCGGCGCGGGTTCTCAGGGCGCAGGGAACGCACCTGCGCAACGCCGGGCGGCGTGGCTGCGCACGGAAGGACGCGGACGACGGCGGCCGGTCACCCGGCGTCGTCCGTTGCCACCGCCGCGGCAGCCGCAGCCAGGGTCTCCCGGGCGGCCAGGATGGCCGGGCGCTGGGTGCTGGAGCGGCGGACCGAGGTGAAGATGGTGCGGTGCGGCTTGCCGGGAAGCTCAAGAAGCTGCGCGGTGGTGCCGCGGCCCGTCCACACCAGGTCCGGCATCAGGGCCACGGCGTTGCCGGACTCGATCAGGCGTGCCTGGGCCTGCAGGTCGGCGGTTTCAAAGCGGACATCGGGCTCGAATCCTGCGCTGCGGCAGGCTTGTTCCGCCCAGTGGCGCGAAGCGGCGCCGCGCGGTTCCATGACCCAGGCCAGGTCTGCCGTGTCCTCCAGGGAACGGATCCCGGGTCCGCTGCCGGAGGCCGGGGGAACGGCCAAGCGGATGGCGTCTGTGGTCAGCTTCACCTTGTCCAGTTCCGGGTAGCGCGGGGCCGCGTGTCCCGGATATTGCTCGGCAATCACCAGGTCGAAGTCCCGCGCCCACGTCTCATGCAGCGCCGTCTCTGGCTCGCGCTGGATCATTTCGATCCGCACCTCGGGGTAGGCGGCGGCCATGCGCGTCAACGTGTCCGGCATCAACGCCAGCGCGGCCGACTGGAAGACCGCGATCCGCACCGTGCCGGTCACCGTGGTCAGGGATGCGGCCAGGTCCGCCTCGGCCTGCTCCATGGTTTCGAGCAGCTGCGCCGTGTGCGCCACGAGCACCTCGGCCTGGGGCGTCAGTTGCACCCGCCGCCCGGTCTTCCGGAGCAGTTCCACGCCCACTTCCTTCTCCAGCAGGGCCAGCTGCTGGGATACCGACGACGGGCTGTACTGCAGTGCCTCGGCCACCTCCGCGAGCGTCCCACGGATGCTTAACTCCCGGAGCAGCCGCAGCCTGCGGACATCAAGCATGGTGAATTCCTAACTGAAACTAATGAATATAGGTTAGAAGTAGTCACTTTATCTAACGCAATTGCGCACGCATACTGTTGAAACCGAGTTACCCCCGTCACAGCCAGGTTTCTTGGCGTGCCGCGGCGGGGTCGCACCCCAACCAGGAGTTCCTGATGAGCAGCAAAGATTTGAGCCAATCGATCATGCGGCGAAAGCCCATTGATGACATCGAAGAAGAAAACAAGCACAGTGGACTGTTCAAGTCCCTTGGCCTGTGGCAGCTCACCGCCATCGGCGTTGGCGGCATTATCGGCGTCGGCATCTTCTCCCTCGCGGGACTGGTGGCCGCCGGCAGCGAAGGCACACCCGGGGTGGGGCCCGCGGTACTGATTTCCTTCCTGATCGCAGGGCTGGCCTCAGCGGCCGCAGCCCTGTCCTACGCGGAGTTCGCGGGAATGATCCCGCGCGCCGGCTCCGCCTACACCTACGGCTACGTAGCGCTCGGCGAGGTCATCGGCTGGTTCATCGGCTGGGACCTGCTGCTGGAATACATCGCCATCGTGGCGGTGGTGGCGATCGGCATCTCCGGTTACCTCGACGCCTTCCTGGCCGGCATCGGCATCCACCTGCCGAGCTGGATGACCTCCACCTTTGACGAAGGCAAGGGCGGGATCATCAACATCCCTGCCATCCTGGTCTGCCTCCTGGTCACCTGGATCCTGTCCCGCGGCACCAAGGCGTTTGGCCGGTTCGAGCTGGCAGCCGTGGCCATCAAGGTGGTCCTGATCCTCTTCATCATCGGGCTTGGCGTGTTCTACATCGATACCAACAACTACAACCCGTTCATGCCCAGCGGCTTCGGCCCCGTCGTGGCAGGCTCCGCCACCGTCTTCTTCGCAGTCTTTGGTTACGACGCCATGAGCACTGCGGCCGAGGAAGCCAAGGACGGCAAGAAGCACATGCCCAAGGCCATCGTGCTCTCGCTCATCATCGCCATGCTGCTCTACGTTGCGGCCACGCTCGTCCTCACCGGCATGCAGAACTACAAGGACATCGACCCCAAGGCAGGCTTCGCCTCGGCCTTCACCTCCGTGGGGCTGCCGGTTATCGCCACGATCATTTCGGTGTTCGCCGTGCTGTCCATCCTCACCGTGATGCTCACGTTCCTCCTGGGCGTTACCCGCGTCTGGTTCTCCATGAGCCGTGACGGACTGCTCCCCGGCTGGTTCGCCAAGACGGACCACCGCGGCACCCCGCAGCGCGTCACCTGGATTGGCGGCATCGCCTCCGCCTTCCTGGCCGGCGTGTTCCCCATCAAGGCAGTCGCGGACCTGACCAACATCGGCATCCTGGCCGCGTTCGTCGTCGTCTGCCTGTCCGTGATCATCTTCCGCTACAAGCGGCCTGATGCTCCCCGCACGTTCCGCCTGCCCCTGATGCCCGTGATCCCGGCGTTCGGTGTCCTGGCTTCGGCCTTCCTCATGCTGCAGCTGCACTGGGAGACCTGGCTGCGGTTCGTGGTGTGGCTGATCATCGGCTTGGTGATCTATTTCAGCTATGGACGCAAGCATTCGCTGATGAACCCCGACAGCCCGCGGCACCAGGAGCTCGCAGAACTGCACCGCCCGCTTTCCTGACCTCTCCCCGGACGCCCCATCACCTTCTGCCCGTTTTCCCCCAACGCCCCATCACGTTCTTTCCGCTTTCTCCCAACGCGCCATCAGATAATGCGGCGTCCAGCCGAACCCTCCCCCACATTCGGTGGGGGAGAGTTCGTTGCTTTCGACGGGAGGTGATGGGGCGTTGGCGGTTTGCGGGCGGGAGGTGATGGGGCGTTGGTGGGGTTAGCCTCTGTTGGTGGACACCTGAAGTAGCGGGATCCTGGGATTCTGCGGGAAGGTGTTCTTGTGAGCACAACACGACGTAAATTCACTCCTGAGTATCGGCGGGAGGCTGCGCGTCTGGTGATTGATACGGGCAGGCCGGTCGCGCC
>NZ_JARDJH010000035.1:0-52035 GCF_039907755.1 Pseudarthrobacter sp. CC12
CTGCTGACCCCAGGCCACACCTCGACGGCGTTTTGGGTGACAGCGTCAAATCGGACCCCCGCAGATTTCTCAAAGCACTCAGTCTTACCTGGACAGTCAACCTCGAATTCCAAGTCGTCAGCGTGCCGTCCTACCGCCGAGAAATCAAGCGTGAGGATGTTCGGTTCAAGCGATGCCGAACACGACGGCGTGTAGCAGGCGGTAAGAGAAGACGTCGCCACGAGTAGAAGCGGCAGCAAAGGCAAGCGCAGGATACGAGGCACCTATTCACGATAACCCTGGAAACCAGTATTGCTATCGAATGGATTTAGTGTTTTGACTGAGGAGCTTATCGCCGACGCGGGTGCCCGACAAGGGATCCCTTAACGTGCATTCTGCGCCTGGGCTGTCATGGGTCATCTCGACGCAATGAGCCACCACTTATTGCAGCCCGACTCGGTAGCGTGCGTCAGAAACTTTGGGGATTCTGGTTCATCCGAGCATCCGGGTTAGGCTCACGGAATGAAGCTCCGGGGGCTACTTCTGATCGTGTTTGGGGTCCTGTCCGTTGTCTTGGCCCTGGTTGTATTTGTCCGGGGGGTGTCAGCACCATCTGCCCCGCGGTCGGGTACGCCTACACGGGCGACGTGGAGTTGGTGTTTGCACACGAGCCAACGTCAGTTGCGGCATGTTTCGGTGAGGATTGCACTCCGGCCTCGGTAACCAGGGACCCTGACGGCAGGTGGCTGGTGCCCCAGTCTGCGCCTTACCTGATACCGGGCGTCAGCGTCACCTCTGTCCTTGTGGACGCGGCGGGCTCTTCAGGTGTCCGTGTTGCGCGCGTGCTGCCGATAGAAACAGAGCCGACCGGGGTGTACCCTGACGGTCCCGAATGCGGCGGGCCGGTGCGGTTCAAGCCAGTACCGGTCCCGCTCGGGTGAATAAGGATGGCCCCACCGTCGCCCGACCCACCATTCGCACGGCGTTCCACTCTTTGCATCCTGACTGTTTGGTGACAGTTAATCCTCTAGTTGGATGTTGACTGTTGTTTGCCTTGATTCGTCCTCGATAGCTTCCGATTGTGCGGATTTTTCAAGCGGTGGAAGTGACGGTCGAGAAGGACGAGATCGTTTGGGCTGTGGTGGATGACCGGTTCGTCCTGAGCGAGGAATGCCGGGGTTACGCGTTGTGGTTGGCGCACTCGGGCCGTGCTATCAATACCCAAAAGGCATATCAGCTGAGGCTGGCGAGGTTTCTCTCTTGGTGCGCTGAAAGGGGGACTCCGTGGGAAGGGCTTCGCTTCCACCAGCTCGCCGCCTACAAGGCCAGTCTTGAAGGGTTGCGTGATAAGAGTGGGGACGGGTTGTCGGGGAAGACGGTCAATGCTCATGTGACGGCCGTGATGGTGTTCTTGCGCTTTGCCGTGGTCCACGGCTTGGCCACCGACCAGCTGCGGGCGACGGTGGAGGGCCGCCGCCACGCCGCTGCTTCCCTTGGTCCTGAGGGGCAGTGGAAGACGGCGCCGGCCAGGCTGGTGAAGGCCCGGGAGATCAAACGGCGGCCCGTGGTCCTGACCCCGTCACAGGTCGGCCGCGTCCTGGAGGTGGTCGAGAGGCCGCGGGACAGGCTCCTGGTGTTGCTGATGCTGCGTTGCGGGCTGCGGGCCGGCGAAGTATTAGGCCTGCGGCTGGAGGACATGCACATGCTGCCTGACTCCGGCCACCTGGGCTGCACGATTCCCGGGCCCCACGTCCATATTGAAAGGCGCAGCAACCCGAACGGGGCCTGGGCCAAGTCACCGTATGAGCGGAACGTCCCCGTGCCTGCCGATGTTTGCGAAGTTCACGCCGCCTACATGACCCAAAGATACGCATCCCTGGGAGGCAATCAGCCGGACGCCTTGTTCCTGTCCATGACGGCCAAGAACCCGGCCGCTCTGGGATACCCGGGGCTACACCGCATGCTCGTGACCGTTGGGAAGAGCACGGGATTGCCAGTCAGAGCTCATCAATTCCGGCATACCGCAGCCACGGGCTGGGCGCGGGCCAAAGTCGACCCGGATGTCATCATGGCGTTGCTGGGTCACAGGTCCCTGGCATCCACGTCCATCTACCTGCACCCCGCGCAGGAAGAGCTTCGCAGCGCGATTGAAGAGACCCTGCTCGGCAAGGAGAATCGGCCGTGACAGCCTCCGCGGAGTTCCTACGCCGGGAATCGCCGGTCCCTGAGGCTGAGTCCTATCTGGGCTTTCTGGAGACAATGCTCGAACCCCGGTGGCGGCCCGGGGAATGGGACGCCAGGCTGTGGCTGTTCGCTGCAGACCCGGAGAATCCTTTGACGGGGGTCTACCCCTGCCCGACACCCGGTTGCCCCCGCGTCGCGGCCATCACTGGCCGTCTCTGTCGTTCCTGCATCATCGGAGAACCTGGCGACGAGCCGGCCCCGGTCCGGCGCCGGGCTCCGGAGTCGGACGCTCCGCGCTGCATGGTCGGCTCGGCCGGGCGGAGCTGCCAGGCCATGGGCATGGTCAGGGGACTCTGCAACCTTCATTACTCGCGCTGGCACCACAGCTCCGACAACGGACAGCCCCGGCTGAGCATTGAGGACTTCGCCGCTGCCGACACCATCATGTATCGGCGCGGCAAGCCCTGCGCAGCCATGTGCTGCAGGGAAGAATCCAACCAGCGCGCGACCGGCCTCTGCCTCTGGCACCACGCCATGTTCCGCAAACTCACCAAGCTCGGAGTCGACCTCGACGCCTTCACCGTTGTCGAACGCCCCCTCAATTTTCGCTCCCGCCATGAGTTCTCCTTCATTGATCTGCCACCGATCCTTCGAACCGAACTGCTGCTCGTCCTGCAGGAACGGGACCGCAACGCGTTCCGGATTCTGCCGGAGACAATGCGCCGGATCGTCCGCACTGCCATGGAAACCCGTGCCCGTTCCATCCACCGGCTGCTGGACACCGAACAGGGCAGGACACGGCCCGACAAGAGCGTCATCGGGTTCCTCCGGCACGCAGGCCTGCTCACCGCCCGGTGGAGATACCGCCATTCCGGCCGGGACATGCGCTCCGAAGACGTCTGGGACGCCGCCGTCATTGGCCTGCGCAAGGACCGGACAACGCGCGCGCTCTGCTCCAAGGGCACCCTCGATTTCCGCCCCATCAGCGTCGACTGGTTACGCGAGGCCGCCAAAGACTACTCCCGGCACTTCGACCTCGCCGCCGACCAGATCCGCGACGTCATACGCACCATCCAAGTCGTCTCGGACGCCCTGGCACGCCGCCCCCACGGAGCCCGGCCCGAGCTCCTGACCCGAACAGACGCGAACGCAGTCGTGGACGCCTACCGCCACCTCACCGACACCGACGGTGAACCCCGTACGGACTCAGTGAAATATGACTACTTCAAGCTCTTCCAGCGGATCCTCCGCAACGGCGGGGACCTTGAAAGCCTGGCCCGGGTCAGCCCTAAGTTCATGTTCATCACGGCCGATTCCCTCCCAACTGCGGCGCGCGCCAGGAACCCCGGGAAGGCAATCCCGGAACACATCATCAGGATTCTCGATGCAAACCTGGAACTGCTCGCCGTGGACGAAGCTTTTGCCAATCCGGTCGGTCGAACCAGGGCCCTTCACAACCTGATGCTGCAGACCATCTACCAGTTGCTGCGGGACCTCGGCCGGCGGCCCACGGAAATCTACTCCCTGCCCCGCGACGCCCTCCGGGAAACCGACGACGGCCAGCCCTACATCATCTACAACAGCCACAAAACCGCCGAGTACGGGCTGGAACTTCCCATCCACCGCTCCACCGCCCGCATCATCCAGACCTGGCAGAACGCGCTTGGCACCGTCGAGGGCATCCACCCCGACGCCGCCAGCTACCTGTTTCCCTCGCCACGGCCCTACGGCCCCCAGTCACGCACCCACATCACACCCACTGGATTTCACACCAACTACTGGCGCTGGATCGACCGGATCCGGAAGCTGCCCGACGTCCGGGACGACCCCGCGAAACCAGCCGACTTCCTCACCAGGTCCCGGATGGGCCTCTATAACTGGCGCCATACCTATGCCCAACGGCTCAGCGACAACAGCACGCCGCCGGATGTCATTCAGGAGCTGATGAACCACAAGAGCTTCACGACCTCCACCGGATACATCAAAATCACCAGGGAACGACAGCGCCAGGCCATCGAGATCGTCAACAGCACCACGATCGACCGCCGCGGGCTGCTCCACGGACCCAAAGACTATGCAGCCTATGTCCGGGAATCCGTAGCGACCCCGCTGGGCCTCTGCACCGAGCCCAGCAACGTCAAAGCAGCCGGACAATCCTGCCCCGTCCGCAACAAATGCGGCGGATGCCAGTACTACCGGGCCAACCTCTCCCATCTACCCCAGATCGACGCCCACATCGTCGCCCTCACCGCAGACCTCGCCGCGGCCGGTGACATCGCCGAACCATGGATCCACCAGTCACTCAAAGAAGAGATCAACTCCTACAAACGAATGCGCACCGCGCTGCTGAAGGAAAAATCCAGGCTGACCCCCGAGGACAAGGCCGCCATTGATGACGCCGTCACGCTCCTGCACCAAATCCCTCCCGCAGCGCCACGCCTTGAAACCACCGGAGAACGCCGCATGCTGCCACTGACACCCGTCCGAACCACAAACCGAATATGAGCGAAAAACGGCAGGCAGCCATCGCCGCGCTAATTGGGGCCAAGAAAAAGGAAAGCAAAACCAAACAAGCCCTCGTCCGGAGAGCAATCACCCGGCTCATCAACGGCTCCGAGCTGCTAACCGTCTCCTCAGTTGCCCGGGCAGCGGGGGTCAGCCGCTGGCTGATCTATAACACCCCGGAACTGAAAACCGCGGTCACCCGCGCAGCGGCGCAGCAGCGCGCGACCTGGGCACAGGGCCATGAACAGACAGGAATGACACCCAAAGGCGCCGTGACCGAACTCCTGCGGCTCCAGGAACGACTCGCCACCGTCACCCAGCAACGCGATCACTACAAGCGCGCAGTGAACACCAACCTTGCCGAAGCCCTGGCCGGAAGAACCCCGGAACAGATGGCCAGCTACATCAGCGAACTGGAAACCCAACTCAGCACAGAACGCCAGAACACTGATAAGGCCCGCACAGCGATCTCACTACTCGAAGCCCAGGTCGAAGACCTGAACGACCAGCTGCGCGCCGCGCAGTCCATCAACAGGACCATGATGAAACAACGTAACGAGGCAGTGCCCGTCACAAAGCTCGAGGCCCGAATACCTGAAAGGGGCTAGACACCGTCCGGCACGGGCCGGCCCTCAGCAGACTGCGCACGGACATACTCGGCGGTCTTCTCATAACCCCGTGAAATGTATTCCTCTAAAAGGCGCGACTCAACCCGCCACTGCCCCCGGCCTCCAACCTGAATCGCAGGCAATTCGCCTGACCGGACCAGGGCATACGCCTGGGCTGAGGAGATATTCAGAATCTCCGAAACATCAGCCAACGCCAGAAACCGCTTCTCAGCCACAGCACATCACGCCCCAAAGACTACCCAACCGGGCCCTACGATCCTCACGAACCGCACAGAAATCAATCACCGGAATCAAGCCCTCCGGCCAACAGCTCCGGGCAGAAATGGCATCGACCCCCGTGACTGGGCAAGATAACCCCGGCCGCCCACCTGGATGGCCTTCAACTCACCGCTGCGGACCAAGGCATAAGCGGCGGGGGAGTTGATCTGGAGCTGCTCAGCGACATCCGCGAGCGTGAGGAACCTTGGCATGGATCCATTTTGCCATCATCTGGCATCATTTGTGCCTGTTTTCCACAGATGGTCACTATTTGAGTAAATGACTTTTGTTCCCCAGGCCTGGCGGTAACAATGAGGAGTCCGGCCAGAACCGGCAGGTCCATATACCTAGGGGGAGAGCGGTATGGTTCCAGATTCAAGCGCCACTGCACCACGGTTGAAGCGCCCATCCTGGAAGGATCCGCGGCTGCTGGTGGGCGTTCTTCTGGTCCTGGTGTCTGTCGCAGGCGTTACCTTCCTGGTGGGGAGTGCCGACCGCACCACAGAGGTCTTCGCTGCCAGGGACGGCATTGCTGTGGGGGAGCGGCTGACTCCGGAGAACGTTGTCCGCGCCAAAGTGCGCCTGGGTGATACGGAACAGCACTACATCACCGCAGCAGAAGGCCTGCCAAAGGATGTTGTCGCCGTGCAGCGGATTGGAAAGGACCAGTTGGTCGCCAAAGCAAGCGTTGGCGGTGCGGACCGGCTGGACCGAAAGCCCGTTGCCCTCAACATCACGCAGACTTTGCCGTCCCAGGCAACTGCCGGCGCCAGGGTTGACGTCTGGGTGGCGCAACCTGATGCCAAGAACGGATTCAGCGAGCCGAAGCTCATCCTTCCCGGAGCCGAAATTGCTGAGGTCACCACTGGCTCAACTGCCCTCGGCTCGTCCAAGACGACGGTGCTGATGGTCCTGGTGGAGGATAAGCAGATGCCGGCGCTGCTGGGTGCGCAGGCCAATGACGCGAAAATATCCGTTGTGTGGAACCCGGGCGGCGTCCGATGAGTATCCCGGTGGTGACCGTAGGCCAGCGCCAGGAGGATCTGGTGGGCGGCCTCGAAAGGCTCCACGGACCCGTTACGGTGGTTCGGAGGTGTACGGAACTTCCCGAGCTTCTTGCGGCCTGTCAAAGCGGACTGGCACGGGCTGCCGTCATTGCCGAGGGGTCCGAGGGCCTGACAGCTTCCCTCGTCGACCGCCTTGGGGCTGTCGGCGTGGCGGTCATTGCACTGACGGGCGATGCCGACGAGGCAGCCCGGCTCCGGAAGATTGGTGTGGCCTCGACCCTGGCAAGCGTGGAGGCCGCGGAGCTTTCGGAGTGCATCGCCGACGCCGTCGCCCAGCTGACCGGTGCGGCCCGGCCCGCCAACCTGAGTGCGGCCGCTGACACCGGGGCGGCCCTGGCGGCGGACCCAGTGCAGCCCGATGCCGACGCGGAGGGCCACCCCTCCGGCGAGTTGATCGTTGTATGGGGTCCTGCCGGGTCGCCCGGCCGGACCACAGTCGCCGTGAACATTGCCGGGGAGATGGCTGCCGATGGCCGGGACGTCCTGCTGGTCGACGCCGATACCTACGGGGCCAGCGTCGCCGCGGTGCTGGGACTTCTGGACGAGTCAGCCGGACTTGCCCAGGCGTGCCGGCTTGCAGACCAGGGCCTGCTGGACTCGGACGCCCTCCGGAAGGTGGCCGCCACGGTTGCCACGGCGTCCGGGACGTTCCGGGTGCTGACGGGCATAACCCGGGCCGATCGTTGGACGGAACTGAGGGCCACTGCCTTGGCGCTCGTCCTTGAACGGGCCCGGCAGATCGCGGAGGTTGTGGTGGTGGACACCGGCTTCTGCCTCGAGGCCGATGAAGAACTTAGCTTTGACACCATGGCGCCGCGGCGGAATGCGGCCACCCTGCGTCCGCTGGAGCTTGCCGACTCCGTGTACGCCATTGGCGCTGCCGATCCTGTAGGCGTACCCCGGATGGTGCGCGCCCTGGCGGAACTGGAGGGCGCCGTGCCGCAGGCGTCGCCGACTGTCGTGATGAACAAGGTGCGGGCGTCCTCCGTGGGGAGGGCGCCCGAACGCCAGTTGCGGGACGCCTGGGAACGCTACGGCCCGGCATCGGAGCTCAAGGCTTTCCTGCCCTACGATGCCGCCGCCGCAGACGCCGCACTCCTGGCGGGGTCCTTACTGCTTGAAGCTTCTCCGGACTCGGCGCTGAGACACGCGATCCGCGATCTCGTTTGTGCACCCGACCAGCGAAAATCGAGATCATCTGTATTTTCTTCCACACCACGGCGAAGGGCAAAGGACTAGGCTCGCCATAAGAGCTGCAAGGGTGCAGCTAATATCTCTAATGGAGGCGTTGTTGATGTCGTCTGGATCCAGTGTGGAGGACCAGCCCCTGTCCATTGAAGGCTTTGAAGGCTTCATGGGGGACTACTACCAGCACCTGGCTGAGGAAGATGCCCGAAGCTACCCCCGGAATGTCCTGGAGGCGCGCGCCGCTGAGCATCGCCGGGCGGCATCCATCCGGCAGCCCGGGCAGGCAAAGGTATCGATCGTCGACGAAGAAGACAGCAGCGTTGTCTTTGTTGTCACCGATGACATGCCGTTCCTTGTCGACTCCGTCAACGCCGAGCTTGTCCGCCAGCATGCCGCCATCAGGCTGGTAGTCCATCCGCTCTTTGTCGCCACCAGGAACCGGGAAAGCGGCGAACTGGTCAAGGTCAACAGGGTTCCCACGCACCTGGGCATTTCAAGTGGTGACACGGCAGCGATGCCGAACCTCTCCCACCTCATTGCGCAGGGTGAAAATGCCTCGCACATGGAGTCCTGGATCGCCGTCGAAATCCACCGCATCTCCGACGAAGCCAAGGCCGCACTGCTCGCGGGCCTGACCCGTGTCCTGAACGACGTCCGGGCGGCCGTCGAGGACTGGCCCAGGATGCGCCAAAAAGCGCTGGAGATCGCCGAGAGCCTGGACCGGGTGGCCAACTCCGCCCAAATTGCCGAACTGCGGCAGGCCAAGGACCTGCTCCGCTGGCTCGACGACGGGAACTTCACGTTCCTTGGCTACCGCGAATACGACCTGCTCAACGTTGACGGCGAAGACGTCCTCGAACTGCGCGAGGACAGCGGCCTCGGCCTGCTCCGGGCATCCGCGGATTCGCCCCACATCCAGCACCTCACCGACACCGGCCGCAAAAAGGCCCGGGAGAAGCGCGCCCTCGTGATCACCAAGGCCAACTCGCGGTCCACGGTTCACCGGTCCGCCTACCTTGATTACATTGGCATCAAGAGCTTCGACGCCGCCGGGAACGTCAACGGTGAACGCCGCTTCATCGGGCTCTTCGCGACCAGCGCCTACGCGGGTTCCGTCCGCGACATTCCCATCGTCAGGGAAAAGGTGGACGCGGTGCTGCAGAACGCAGGTTTCCCGCCTGACTCGCATTCCGGCAAGGACCTCCTGGGAATCCTGGAAACGTACCCCCGCGACGAACTCTTTCAGATCGAAATCCCCGATCTCGCCGCGACCGCCTTTGGAATCCAGAAACTGCAGGAACGACGCCGCACCCGGCTGTTCCTGAGGCCCGATATCTACGGCCGGTTCATGTCTGCCGTGGTCTACCTTCCCCGGGACAGGTACACCACCAACGTCAGGCTCCGCATCGAACAGGAACTGCGCGAAACCTTCCAGGCAGTCTCCATCGACTATGAAGCCCGCATGACTGAATCGGCACTTGCGCGGCTGTTCTTCCGGATCCGGCTGCCCAAGGATGCCGATGTAAGCCACGTCAACAGCGACGAGCTGGAGAAGCGGCTGGTCCGGGCGGCCAGGTCGTGGAGTGAAGGCATCGCGGAGGTCCTGCGCGAGGGCCGCGACGCGGCCGAGGCCAAGGAACTCGCAGCGACCTGGGCCGAGGCCTTCCCGGCCAGCTACCGGGTGGACTATGAAGTCGAGGATGCCCTCGAAGACATCGCGCGGTTCGAAAAGTACGGGGCCGCTGCAGAGCGGAACACCGGCGAGAGGCAGGACCGTCCCGGTGTGCACGTGTACCTTCCCGAAGGTGCAGGGGCAACACTTGAGGAGGATGCCCGGGTCAAGCTCTACATGCTGGAGCCCAAGAGCCTGAGCCAGATCCTGCCGTTCTTCCACAACCTTGGCCTTGAGGTCCTGGACGAGCGGCCCTTTGAAATCGAAACAGCAGACCACCGGGACTTCTTCCTCTACGACCTGGGCCTGAAGTACCCGGCGGGAGTCGATCCGCTGACTACTGGCGGCCTTCTTGCCGACTCCTTCGGCGCGGCAGTCACCGGTGCCGCGGAATCGGACAACTTCGACCGCCTGGTGCTGCGCGAAGGCCTGCACTGGCGGCAGATCACGGTCCTGCGGGCCTACGCCCGCTACATGCGCCAAATGGGCAACAGCAGCTCCTTCGGCTTCATGGCGGACACGCTCCTTGCCAACCCCGATGTCACCAGGGGGCTGACCGCGCTCTTCGCCGCCCGCTTCGACCCCTCCCTCGGTGAGACTGAGCGCGCTGAGACGCAGGCGTCCGTGCGGCAGGAACTGGCAGCGTCCATCGAAAAGGTCGCCACCCTTGATGCTGACCGGGTGCTGCGCACCTTCGTGAACCTCATCGAGGCAACCCTGAGGACCAACTTCTACCAGGACAAGCCGCACCTGAGCTTCAAGCTCGATCCGGCCCGGATCGAAGGCCTGCCGTTCCCCCGGCCCATGTTCGAAATCTGGGTTTACGCACCCCGGGTCGAGGGTGTGCACCTTCGGTTCGGCAAGGTGGCCCGCGGCGGGCTCCGCTGGTCCGACCGGCGGGAGGACTTCCGCACCGAGGTCCTGGGCCTGGTCAAGGCACAGACTGTCAAAAACGCCGTCATCGTGCCCACGGGGGCCAAGGGTGGCTTCTTCGCCAAGCAGCTCCCGGACCCTTCCACGGACAGGGCGGCGTGGATGGCGGAAGGCGTGGAAAGCTACAAGACATTCATCCGCGGGTTGCTGGACCTCACTGACAACCTCCTGACTGAAGGTGACGGCGAGCGGCTTGTGCCGCCGTCGAACGTTGTCCGGCATGACGACGACGACTCCTACCTGGTGGTCGCGGCAGACAAGGGCACGGCTACTTTCTCGGACATCGCCAACGGGCTGTCGGCGGAGTACGGCTTCTGGCTGGGGGACGCTTTTGCCTCCGGAGGTTCCGTGGGATACGACCACAAGGCCATGGGCATCACCGCCCGCGGTGCCTGGGAATCGGTGAAGCGCCACTTCAGCGAGCTGGACCTGGACACCCAGAGAGAACCCTTCACCGTCGTTGGCGTGGGGGACATGTCCGGCGACGTGTTCGGCAACGGGATGCTGCTCTCCCGGCACATCCGCCTGTTGGCGGCCTTTGACCATCGCCACATCTTCCTGGACCCCAATCCTGACGAGGAATCCTCGTTTGCGGAGCGGCAGAGGCTGTTCAACCTCCCCAGGTCCTCCTGGGACGACTACGACAAGTCGCTGATCAGTGAAGGCGGCGGTGTCTTCGCCCGCCAGGCCAAGTCCATTCCCGTGTCGCCGCAGGTCCGGGCCGCACTGGGGATCCCGGCGGAAACCGCAGAGCTTAGCCCGCCCGAGCTCCTGCGTGCCATCCTGCTGGCGCCGGCCGACCTGCTCTACAACGGCGGAATCGGGACCTACGTCAAGGCGTCGTCCGAGTCCAACGCTTCCGTGGGCGACAAAGCCAACGATGCCATCCGGGTCAATGGCCGCGACCTGCGGGTCAAGGTAGTGGGCGAAGGCGGGAACCTGGGAATGACCCAGCGCGGCCGGATTGAGGCAGCCCTGCAGGGTGTCATCCTCAATACCGACGCCATCGACAACTCCGCCGGCGTGGACTGCTCCGACCACGAGGTCAACATCAAGATCTTCGTTGACCGGATGGTCGCGGCCGGCAAGCTGCCGGCCGCGGAACGCGCAGAGTTCCTTGCCGCCATGACCGATGAAGTGGGACGCCTGGTCCTCGAAGACAACATCGACCAGAACATCCTGCTCCTGAACGACCGGACGCGCGTGGCGGAATGGAGCCCGAGCTACGAGCGGCTCATGGACTGGCTGGAGAAAAGCGCCGACCTGAAGCGCGACCTGGAGGCCTTGCCCACCACGGAGACCCTGCGGGAACGGCTCCAGCAGGGCCAGGGACTGACCTCGCCGGAGCTGTCGGTGCTGGCCGCCTACGCAAAGATCGAGCTGGCGTCGGCCCTGAGGGACAGCGACCTTGCCGATGACCCCTGGTTCCGGGACACGCTGCGTTCCTACTTCCCGCACCAGCTCCGTGAGCGTTTTGACGCCGAGCTTGACACCCATCCGCTGCGGCGCGAAATCATCGCCACGGTGGTGGCCAATGACATGATCAACCTCGGCGGCATCACCTTCGCATTCCGGGTCATGGAGGAAACGTCCGCCAGCGAGGTAGCGGTTGCCAAGGCATTCGTGGCGCTTCGCGAGGTGTACGAGCTCGACGCCATGGTGGCGGAGCTCAACAGCCTGCCGGCATCCTTCCCAACGGAGCACTGGAGCACTGTGCACCTGGACATCCGGCGGCTCCTGGACCGGGCAGTCCGCTGGCTCTTGAGCCAGGAAAGTGTCTCTCGCCCCATCGCCGAGGTTGTGGCAGAGTTCAAGCCGCTGATGGATCCAATGCGCGCCCGGCTGTTGGACTACCTCCGTGGGGACGACCGCGAGCGGGTGGCGGCATGGCTGGCCAAGGGCCGGGAGTGGGAACTCCCCGAAGGCCTTGCGCTGCGCTGGGCCGAGCTGTTCGAGAGCTTTGTGCTGCTGGACATTGCCAAGATCGCCCGCTCCCGGAAGGACCGGGTGGAGGACATTGCGGCGGTCTACTACACCGTGTTCAACCGGTTCCATGCGGACTCACTCCTTGAGCGGATCAGCAGCCTCCCACGGCAGGACCGGTGGCAGGCATTGGCGCGGGCGGCCTTGCGCGATGACCTGTACTCGACGGTGTCGGATATGACGACGGCGGTGCTGGACGCCACGTCCACGGCTGAGTCGCCGGACGCGCGGCTCAAGGACTGGGAAGCACAAAACGCCGAGCAGTTGGGCCGGGCAAAGAGCATGTTCGACGAGGTGAACGCGCTCGAGGCGGACGACATGGCCTCGCTGTCGGTAGCATTGAGGCTCTTGAGGTCAATCGTCCGGCGCTAGGTTTTCGGCGCCGCAACTGGAGGTGCAGTGGCAATCTTTACGGACCCCATCAGGGAACACGCTGATTTCGGGCCTGGCGATGCTGAGTGGCTGCACCTCCTGGTGGGGGACTGGCAGATGGTCGCGGACCTTGCGTTCGCCGACCTTGCGCTCTGGTTCCCCCACCCGGAGCTTGGCTACATTGCCCTGGCACATGTGCGTCCTTCCACCACACACACGGCATTCCACAGCGACTTCGTTGGTGAGGGCATCCGCTCGGACCTGCAGCCGCTTGTGGACAAGGCATGGAACAGCAGATCCATCGAGCGTTCCAGCGAGACAAACTGGAACAGCGAGATGGCCCTGCGGGTCGAGGCAGTCCCCATGGTGCGCAACGGCAGGACACTGGCCGTGGTGACCACCCATATGGATCTCTCCAGTTCACGGATGCCGTCGCGGCTGGAATTGACCTACCGGCAGTGCGCCTACGATCTCCTGCGGATGGGCACGCTGGGTCTGTGGCCTGACTTTGCCTCGCCCACAGGATCCCGCCGCGGCGCCCCCCGCGTCGGGGACGGGCTGATCAGGCTGGATGCCGACGGCGTGGTGCAGTACGCGAGCCCGAACGGCGTTTCAGCCTTTCGCCGCTTAGGTGACGGGGAATCCCTGGAAGGCCGTTCGCTCGCTGAAGTCACCGCTGGCCTGCTCAAGGACCGCCGGCTGGTCGACGAGACCCTGCCGCTTGTCGTTACCGGCCGCATGCCCTGGCGCAGCGAGATTGAGTCCAGGGGGGTGAGCCTGTCCCTGCGGGCCATTCCGCTCCGCGACGAGCAGCAGCGGTTCGGTGCGTTGGTCCTCTGCCGCGATGTCTCAGAGCTGCGCCGGCGTGAGATGGAGCTGGTGACCAAGGATGCGACCATCCGCGAAATCCACCACCGCGTCAAGAACAATCTGCAGACCGTGGCCGCGTTGCTGCGGATGCAGTCCCGGCGCATGGTGAGCGACGAAGCGAAGCAAGGCCTGGAGCAGGCGATGCGCCGGGTGGCCACCATTGCACTGGTCCACGAGACGTTGTCCCAGGGGCTGACTCAAAGCGTCGATTTCGACGAACTGATCGGGCGCCAGTTCCGGCTGTCCGCTGAAGTGGCTTCCCCCTCGCAGCAGGTCAGGACTGAACGCTCCGGCAGCTTCGGGGAACTCCCAAGCGATCTTGCTACTCCGCTGGCCCTGGTCATCAACGAACTGGTGACCAATGCTGTGGAGCACGGCCTGGAAGGAAGGGCCGGCACAGTGTGGCTCGTGGCCGACCGATCCGAAGGGGAAGACGGTGAGGAGCTGACGGTGACCATTGCCGACGACGGCGTGGGACTCCCGCAGACACCGCACGTGGAGGGCCTTGGCCTGCAGATTGTCCGG
Source organism: Pseudarthrobacter sp. CC12 (assembly GCF_039907755.1). Lineage (NCBI taxonomy): Bacteria > Bacillati > Actinomycetota > Actinomycetes > Micrococcales > Micrococcaceae > Pseudarthrobacter > Pseudarthrobacter sp. CC12. The sequence continues at coordinate 14,166 of NZ_JARDJH010000035.1, forward strand.
ACCCTCGTTACCAGTGAGCTGGGCGGCACGATTATGTGGGAGCGCCGTGAGGGCGGCGGCACCGAGGTCAAGATCCGGCTGAGCCTGGCCGGCAGGTAGGGGCCCGCAGGCGCGGCGAGCTGCCGCCCTGGCCGCGGCGGGGAGTGGAACTGACAGAGGCCCCGGGACGATCCATTTCTGGATGGTCCCGGGGCCTCTGTGCGTCGGTTTCGTTGCTCCGGACGATGTTATGCCGGTGCGGGGTTCCTAGGAAGCGCGGCGTGCGCGGGCAGCGCGGCGCTTGAGGGCACGGCGCTCATCTTCGCTCATGCCGCCCCAGACGCCGGCGTCCTGGCCGGATTCGAGAGCCCACTGCAGGCAGGTGTCGACAACGGGGCACCGGCGGCAGACGCTTTTGGCTTCCTCGATCTGCAGCAGGGCCGGTCCTGTGTTCCCTACGGGGAAGAACAGTTCCGGGTCCTTGTCGAGGCACGCTGCGCGGTTACGCCAATCCATGCTGATCAGTAGCTCCATTTCTGGGAAGTGCCTTTGTGAAATTATTCACTAGTGGCTACAAAGGAAAAGGGCCCTCTGGGCCCCCTTGGTCATCTGCATCAAGCCTGTCATGTTAACGCTGTGTAAACAAGGGGTAATAACGCCTGATATCCCATGAAACCTGAGCGATGCATCACAGTGGCGGTTCCGGCCCTCACCAGTGTCCGACTATGTCCGGTAGGGTGCCAGTGTGTCAAGACCCCCGGTAAACCCAGCAGGTACTCCGTCCCCCTCCAGCGAGCCCGGCAGCCCCGGCGGGACTGGTTGGCGGAGCGGCCCTGTCCCAGGGGCTGCGACGGCGGTGGCAGCCATTGCTGGTGCCGAGGCGACGGCCCTCCTCGCGGCGGCCGGCTGGTATGCCTACGAACTTCTCAGCGGCAGCCCGGTGCTGTCCTTTTGGGGAGCTGTCTTTACCCTGGGCCTCCTGCTCGGCTTCTCGGCCTGGCTTTACGCGGTGGCAGTGTTCCTCTACCGCGGTTACCGGTGGACCAGGGCCGCCGCGCTGGTGGCCCAGTTGTTCGTCCTCACCATAGGCATGCCCACCTTAACCAGTGGCCTGGTCCCGGCAGGGTTGGCGATGCTGGTTCCTGCCGTCATTGCCATCGTCCTCCTTTTCACCAATAAGGTTGTCAGCCACGCGTCCCGCACAGGCAGCGCCCCGCCAACGCTTTGATCGCGGACATGCCGTTATTGCCATAGCAGCCGGCATCGGGGCCAACGAACGAACGCAATCACTCATCCGTCCCAGCCCACGCCACCTGGAACGGGACTGCGCGGCCGCCGGAGATCAAGACAGCCCGCCCCGGTGGGGAATTGGATTCGACATCGAACCGGACACCGAAGAGGTCGCCATCGGCCATGGAACGCGGGCCGAGCAACAGGCCGATGCCGGAAGCCCGGGCGGTCATCATCAGCGGGACGCGCTGGAGGAGCATGGGACTGTAGGCAGCAGAAACCACCAGGGAATGCCCCAAGGAATGCAGTTGACCCAAATCCCTTAGTGCCTGCGGCGCAAGTTGGTCGGCGTCGTCGACCAACCACGTTGTTTCCCGCGGGAATAACCTGTCTTCGGCCTGCCGGAGGATGCCGGCCCAAAACTCTTCTGGGGAGTGCGGTGGCCCTTGATGTGCGCGCCAGGGTTGGGATGGATTAAGCGCCTGCAGTGCCCGCAGTGTGTTGCTCTTACCGCTTCCCGGGCCGCCAAGAACGGCCACTACCGAGTTACCCGGGACGCGGACAAACGCGGCGGCAACCTCGTCTCCGGCCACCCCCAGCAACTTATCGCGCTGCACCGCATGGACGGGAGTGCTACCCGTCCCGCGGTCGCTGGCGGAGGGGCCCTGACCTGCTGGGATCTGAACTGTTGGCGGCTGTGCCACTGCCGCCAGTGCCATCGCTTCGACCTCCCGGACCGTGATCAGCGCAGGGAGAGGCTCAACCCGGATGGGAGGTACCAGATGGCCCGGATACTCCTGGCCAGTTTCGAGCGGCCACTCCGGGGCACATCGCCGATAAATCTGACAGATTGCAGGGCTGCCGCCTGAGACCGGCCCGAAGGCAACAGCCCGTCCCTCGGTGGCGGGCATCGAGGGAATTCGCGGCCACATGGCGCGGCCCTCCTCGGTGGAACCGGCAGGGAAGTAGAAACGGTTTGGTACGGCGCCGAAAAACCTGGCTGTGACAAGTTCCCGCTCCCCCGTGAGCAGAACCGTGATTCCTGCCTTGGCACCGTCACGGACAAGGTCGTGCACCAAATCTTCAGCCCAGGCCAGCGGCCCCGAACGGAAAGCCGACACCCAGGATCCCCAGCCCGAAACGACCAGGACAATACGTACCTGTCCGGGCGCTGGATGGCTCCTCCGCCGGCCCAGCTCACCGGCCAACCGCTCAAGAATCCGCACCCCCCTCCGCAGATCGTCCAGTCCGGCCCGGGCGCCCATCCGGCCTGTGCCAGCCAGCCCGAGGAAACTTCCCGCTGCGTCCAGGACATAGAAATGGGCTTCCTGGGGCCTGGTGAGCAGCTTGTGGACGGCGAGTTCCTGGGCTGCCTGCGAGCCGGACGCGGGGCTGCCGATAAACGCTGCGTGGCCGTGGTGGGCGGGATCCCACACCAGGGGTTCCACCCGTTGCTTCTCCGGCGTATCCATCAGGCCGAGGCAAACACCGGAGGCCGCGTCCACGTGTTCCGGGGCCCACAGGCCGGGGACACCAGAGGCTGGTGACGGGCGGGGAGCAGGTTCTTCCAGGTCCTCCGGCAGGGCGGGGGCAACGGGCCTCCTTGGCGCCTTCTTGCCCTCGTGGGTGCAGAGGTTCCGCACCAATGCCAGCAGGGGTTCCACTGCCTGCACGGGAGTAGACACAGGAGCCGGTGCGGTGGCCGGGCCGGCCACCTGGCAGGCCAGGAAGTCCGTCGTCCGGCGGACAGAAACGAAACCCGGACCTTGGTCCGCTGCCACCGAAGCCAGCGAAGCCCCCTGGAACTCCTCGGCGGCCTCCGTTCCACGGACAAGGAAGGCGCGGCCGGGAGCGTCAACGCTGATCTGGGCCGCGCTCCTGCAATTGATAATGTCCACCGACTCCATATCGGATTGCACGCGAAGGGCGATGCTTGTGGTCACGTTTGCGCGGATATCGGCTGTCAGCGCCCCCTGCGGCCGCTGGGTTGCCATGATCAGATGAATGCCCAAAGAGCGCCCGATTGACGCGATCCTCAGCAATTCACGGAGCACCTCCGGCAGGTCATCAACCAGCATCCTGAACTCGTCGATGACGATGACGAGGTGTGGGAGGGCAAAATCCTCCGACGCACTGGTGGAACGGTACGTGGTTATGTCCGGGACGTTGGCGTCGGCAAGGCACTTCTCCCGGAGGCGCAGTTCGGCGCGCAACGAGGTCAGCGTTCGTTCCATGTCGGAGCTGGCCAGGTCGGTCTGGAGTCCCACGCAGTGGACGAGGCCACTGAGCGGGCTGAGTCCTGAACCGCCCTTGAAATCGATGAAGAAGAAATTGACCCGCTCGGGCGGATAGCTCAGGGCGAGTGCCAGGGTGAGGCTCCGGAGCAGCTCCGACTTCCCAGAGCCGGTGGTGCCCGCCACCAACATGTGGGGCCCGTCGTACTGCAGATCAATGGTCTTGGTTCCTGATGCGCAGATGCCCAGCGGTAGGGCCAGTCCATCCTTATCCAGGCTTGACTGCCAGCGGTCAGCGGTGGCATCGGGCGTCAATGGCAGGACGTGGCCAAGGCCGCAGACAGCGGGAATGTTGCCCGGCCGGTCGTTGTCCTGCCTCCGTATGACCGCCATATGCCGGCAAAAATCAGTGAACACAGCCTCCGGGACCAGATCGGGGACGAAGGTGGTCTCGCGGTGATCCTGGGCCAGGACAGAGTCGCGTTCGGCGAGGACGACGTTGGAAGTCGGCGAAGCCCCGTCCTGGGCCTGAAACTGAAGCACTTGCCATCCCCGCCGGATCGCCGCGTCCCGTACCGAGAGGTCAGCGGCTTCTGCCGGGGTGTCTTCCTGGATCAGCAGGACACCGCGCTCGCAGCCGCGGGGATGCCCTCTGTTCACGACAGCGATGGCCGCGTGTGGCGTTGCGGCCAGGGTCACCCGGGGCAGGTACCGGGCGGCGAGGGGAAGGCTTTCCGGGTTCCCATGGACCAGAACGTGCGTGGCTCCTGCACGCGGATACCCTGCCAGTTGCATCAGGACGGACCGCATCGCGCCGTCGGTCGCGGACCGCGGACCGCTCACTGCGGTGAACTGACAGTCAGGGTCGAGGACGACCGGAACCATGCCCGCCGACGGCGCCGCCCGACCAGCACCTTGCCCCTCGATCCTGACATTGGCTGCCTGGTCTGCCTGGCCCAGCCGCAACCACACGCCGCGTGCTCCCGTGCCGGACGTCCCATCAGCCGGCTGCGCGGCCAATGCGACGAGGGACAGGGGAGGGGCGCTCCGCCGTCGGCGTTCCCGGTCTTCCGCAACAGCCGCCTTCGTGGCATGGGAGAACTCCCTTTTCTCCCGCCTGCCGGTAACAGCAGGAACTAGGACAGACACTACGGACGCCGCGGAAAAGGCGAGGAACATCCACATTCCGGTGAATATGGCCAGCAGCACCCCGATTGCCAGCGGGAGGACCGCAGCCAGGACCAGGGCTGTCCGGTTGCCGGCGTTTGCACGGCCCTGGACGACGATGGGCTCCGTCACGGACGATCCGGCGTCAGCCAGGGGCCGGCCAGGCGGCTCTGCAATAACCAGCGACAGGGTTGACTGCCCGCACGTGATGCTCGAGTCCGTGGAGATGACCGTGGTCCGGATCCTTTCGCCGTCGACATAGGTGCCGTTGGCACTGTCCAGGTCTATCAACAGGATGTCAGTGTCTGTGACCACGATCCGTGCGTGCTCACGCGACAGTTCCGGGTCCGGGATGGCTATCCGCGTTCCGCTTCTGCCGATGCTGTAGTTGCCGCGCCGTAAAGGAACGACCGTGCCCGCTGCTGGTCCGCTGTCAACGGCAAGCACCAGGGGAGGCGCCGTGCCGGGAGCCGGCCGCTGGCGGGTGCGCCCGGCGGGCAGGGAGGTACCGCCGTCGACAAGGACCGCTGCCTCTACAAGGGGAGCCACTCCGAGGACCAGGGAACGCAGGTCCTCTCCCTCGACGGCCACGATGCCCGCACGGAATTTCCGGACCAAGTGTTCATGGATTACGGAGCCTGCCGTGCCGGCCGGGGCGCTAATGGACAGTTCCACGGGTGCCTGACCCCGCGCTGATCCGGGGCCATCCACCAGCGTGCAGTTGAGCATCATGGGTCGGGATCCTTCGTGCATGTACCCAGACGCTAGCCACAGGACGCAGCCAACGTCAGGAGCTTCGCTGCCTATGTGGATAAACGTGTGGTTTCAGTGCAAAGGATCGCCGGATTGCCGTCGTGTGACGTTCCCCCGGGCTCTATCAAGTGGGGGCTGGAAAGGCAAACCAATGTCTCCGGTGACGCTCCGCCACCCCTGATGGCAACCTGTGGGCCGGTTCACAGCCCTCATTCAGATTCGACGGCCCCTGCAGTCCCTCGGGTAGGCTAGAGCAGCAGACAATGCGCATCCTTGCGCTGCCCGCATTCGAACCAGGAGATTTTGTGACCGCTGACCTTGTCATCGTAGGGTCCGGCTTTTTTGGCCTGACAATTGCAGAACAGGCCGCCACTGAGCTCGGCCTGAAGGTCGTCGTCATCGACCGCCGCCACCATATCGGCGGCAACGCGTACAGCGAAAAAGAAGAGCAGACCGGGATTGAGATCCACCGGTACGGCGCCCACCTGTTCCACACCTCCAACGAACGTGTGTGGGAGTATGTCAACAGGTTCACTACCTTCACTGACTACGTGCATAAGGTCTACGGTGTTCACAAGGGCGAGGTCTATTCCCTGCCCATCAACCTCGCCACCATTAATCAGTTCTTCCGGGCGAACCTCACGCCCGGGCAGGCCAGGGATCTCATCCAGGAGCAGGCCGGCGAACTGGCAGGAACTGACCCCCAGAACCTGAATGACAAGGGCATCCAGCTGATCGGCCGGCCGCTGTACGAGGCGTTCATCAAGCACTACACCGGCAAGCAGTGGCAGACGGATCCCAAGGACCTGCCGGCCGGTATCATCTCCCGGCTTCCCGTCCGGTACAACTACGACAACAGGTACTTCAACGACAAGTACGAGGGCCTGCCCACAAACGGCTACACCGCGTGGATCGAGAAGATGGCGGAGCACCCCAACATCGAGGTGCGGCTCAACACCGACTTCTTCGACGAGTCCCACGAGTACAGCAAGAACAAAGTGGTGGGCAACATCCCCGTCGTCTACACGGGCCCGGTCGACCGTTACTTCGACTACGCCGAAGGTGACTTGTCCTGGCGCACCATCGATTTCGAAGAAGAAGTCCTGGAGGTGGGAGACTTCCAGGGCACGTCCGTTGTGAACTACAACGACGACGACGTCCCCTACACCCGCATCATCGAACCCCGCCACTTCCACCCCGAGCGCGAATACCAGACGGAAAAGACGGTCATCATGCGCGAGTTCTCGCGGTTCGCGGAAAAGGGCGATGAGCCTTACTACCCCGTGAATACTTCCGCAGACAGGGAGCGCCTGCTCAAGTACCGGGATCTGGCGGCAGCCGAGAAGGACGTCCTCTTCGGCGGCCGGCTGGGAACGTACAAGTACCTGGACATGCACATGGCCATCGGAGCCGCGCTGAGCATGTTCGACAACAAGATCAAGCCGCACTTTGAAAGCGGCGTGAAGCTGGAAAGCGGGGGAGTCGACGCATGAGCGTCCCTACCGACAATAAGACCAAGACTTCATTGAAGACGGATTCCGGGCGTGGCCGGCAAGCATGGCAGACACTGCAGCGAGTGATTCTGCCGAGTGCCACCCAGATGGACACCGTGCCCCTATACATGGATATGGGGACTGCCACGGGCATCCAATTACCTACAGCCGGGGACAGGGACGGCAAAGCCGGTAAGGGACGGACTATCAGCAGCCCCACCAAGGAAGCACACGTCGAAGACTTCCTTTCCCGGCGTTCAACGTCTGTCCGTTCGGGTGAAAGGGTGTCATTTGGCACCTACTTCAACGCATTCCCGGCCAGCTACTGGCGTCGGTGGACCACCGTAGACAAGGTCCGGCTGCAGGTTCGCACCCAGGGCTCCGGCTCGGTCATCGTTTACAAATCAAACGCACGAGGGTCCCTCCAGCGGGTAGACACCCGCCGGGTCGACGGCTCCGCCGAGAGCACTTTCGAACTTTCGCTCGCCCCCTTCGGTGACGGCGGGTGGTATTGGTTCGATTTGCTCGCCGGGACAGAGCCGCTGATCATGCTCGACGCCGAGTGGCAGGGTGCCGCGGTTGAGGCGAAGCCGGGTTCGGTCACGCTCCAGATCACCACCCTGAACAAAACGGACTTTTGCCTGAACAACCTGAGACTGCTCGCAGAAAGCGAGGAAGCCCTCGCGCATGTTCAGGAAATCCTGATCGTGGACCAGGGCACGCAGAAACTTGCCGACGCGGACGGCTTCGAAGAAATTAAGCGCTCCCTCGGAGGCAAGCTGCGCATCATCAACCAGTCCAACCTCGGCGGGTCCGGCGGCTTTGCCCGCGGCATGTTCGAAGCTGTTGAGAACGGCAGCGATTACGCCTTGCTCATGGACGATGACGTGGTCGTCGAACCGGAGAGCATTATCCGCCTGCTGACCTTCGCGGACCGGTGCAAGACTCCCACGCTCGTGGGCGGCCACATGTTCGACCTTTATAACCGTACTGTCCTGCACACATTCGGTGAAGTCGTGAACCCCTACAGGTTCCAGCCGTCCCTGCCGAGCGAAGACATGATCCTGGGCCACGACTTCCTGTCGTCCAACCTGCGTCAGACGCCCTGGCTGCACCGGCGTTGCGATGTCGATTACAACGGCTGGTGGATGTGCCTTATCCCCACTGAAGTAATCCGTGAGATAGGGCTGTCACTTCCTCTTTTTATCAAGTGGGACGACTCGGAGTACGGGTTGCGCGCCAAAGCCGCAGGGTACCCGACCGTATCCTTGCCCGGCTCAGCTGTTTGGCACGTTTCCTGGATCGATAAGGACGACCTTGTGGGCTGGCAGGCCTATTTCCACGCCCGGAACAGGGTCGTGGCTGCGCTCCTGCACAGCCCCTACGAGTTCGGCGGCCGGGTCATCAAAGAGTCGCAGTACGCCGACGTCAAGCACCTGGTCTCGATGCAGTATGCCACGGCCCAGGGCAGGCAGTGGGCTTTGGAGGATGTGCTGAAGGGTCCCGATGCCCTGCCCGAACTCCTGTCAGCCAAGCTGCCTCAGATCCGCGAGATGATGGCCGCGCACTCCGACGCGGTTTTCCGGCCAGACCCTGAGGACTTTCCTGCGCCGAAGATGGACAAACCGCCGCGCCGTGGACATGGCCCCTCGCAGCCCGGAAAGCTGTCACTCCTTCCGTGGGCCGCGAAGACCGTTGTCCGGCAATTGGCGAGCCCTGTTAGGGGCACCAGCGCAGAGCGGCCCCAGACGACGATCGCGCACCAGGACAACAGGTGGTGGCGGATGGCCCAGTACGACAGTGCCGTGGTGTCCAATGCCGAGGGCACGGGCGCCTCCTGGTACCGGCGTGATCCCAAGCAGCTGAGGAAGATGCTGGCCGACAGTGCCAAGCTCCACTCCGCACTGCTTAAGGACTGGCCCGCCCTCAGCAAGAAGTACAAAGCCGCCGTTTCAGACCTGACTTCCATGGAGTCGTGGAGGAAGACGTTCGAGCAGCACACCCAGAACGAGATCAAGTGAGCGCTATTGCATCCGGTGAACTAACTACTCCCGGCCTGGGAGGAGGGCTTCGGGACATCAGGCAGTCCGGCTTCCTGCTCAAGCTGTTGGTCAGGAAAGAGCTCAAGGTTCGCTACCGGGGGTCTGTCCTGGGCCTTCTCTGGTCATATGTGAAGCCTGGCGTGCAGTTCATAGTTTTCTATGTGGCCTTGGGGGTCTTCCTCGGCCTGGAGCGAAGCGCGCGGAACCCGGAGGGCTTGGCGAACTACGCGGTCTACCTGTTTTCAGGCATTGTCCTGATCAACTTTTTCACGGAGGCGCTGGGCAACGCGGCACGGTCGATCGTTAACAACGGAAACCTCATCAAAAAGATCTACCTTCCGCGCGAGCTCTTTCCGGTTGCGTCCGTCTGGGTATCGGCCGTGCACTTCTTTCCCCAGCTGGTGGTCCTGGTCATCGGGTGCGTGCTCGCCGGGTGGCATCCCAACCTTGTCCAACTACTGGCTGCGGTTGCAGGTTTTGTCATAGTTGCCCTTCTCGCTACCGGCCTGGGCCTCCTTTTTGGGGCGGCCAACGTGTACTTCCGGGACTCTGAGAACCTGGTGGACATGCTCCTCATGATCGCCACGTGGGCATCTCCGGTTATGTACGCGTGGTCAATGGTTCAGGAAAAGCTTGGCGCAGGGTGGTTCGCCATCTACCAGGCCAACCCGATCACAATTGGGGTGGAACTCTTCCACTATGCGTTCTGGTTTCCCACGACAGACGGTTCCGTGGCAATGCCCCCGAATCTGTTTAGTCTTTGGCTGTTTGTCGGGCTGGGTGTGGCCCTGGCCATTCTTGTCCTGGGTCAATTCACATTCCGGCGGCTCGAGGGCCGTTTCGCGCAGGAGCTCTAAGTGGTCAAGGCAATCGAAGTCACTGACATCAGCAAGCAGTTTGTCCTCCGCCACACGCGGTCCATCAAAGAGGCCGTCGTCTGGCTCGTAAAGGGACGCAAGGGTGATCTGTCTGAGAAGTTCCACGCACTGAAGAACGTTTCCGTTGACGTCGAGGCAGGTGAAACCGTTGCCCTCCTCGGCCTGAACGGTTCAGGCAAGTCCACCCTGCTCAAGCACATTTCCGGAGTCATGCTCCCGGACACCGGATCGGTGAAGACGCGGGGCCGGGTCGCCGGACTCATCGAAGTAGGCGCAGGTTTCCACCCAGACCTGTCCGGGCGCGACAACGTGTTCCTCAACGGTGCCATCCTGGGAATGACTGAGCAGCAAATCAAGGACAGATTCGACGACATTGTCGAATTTTCCGAAATAGGCCAGTTCATCGATACAGAAGTGAAGTTCTACTCGTCGGGGATGTACCTTCGGCTGGCGTTTTCGGTCGCCGTGCATACGGATCCCGAAGTCTTCCTGATCGATGAGATCCTCGCGGTAGGGGATGAGCCTTTCCAGCGGAAATGCATCGACAAGATTCAGGAGTTGGCACACGAGGGGAAGACGCTGGTTGTGGTGAGCCACGACCTTGATCTTGTGTCCCGTATTTGTGACCGGGGGATTCTGATGGAGCACGGTAACGTGAAATTCGACGGACCTATCCTCGAGGCAGTCTCGATCCTACGGGCCTGATGACTGGTAGTCGGAGCAGGGAGTTCCCTGCATCCAGTTCGGTCTAAATATTCAGCGGTTTGAGACCGCATCGGCCCGCGTGCCCCTACTTTTCGGAGGATTCTTGTCCTGGTTTGATGCAGTACCGCAATTTCTTCTTGCAGTTGTTCTGCTGTTCATTCCAGGGCTCGCCGTAGCCGTTGCAGCTCGACTTAGCGGTCTCCGCATTTTTGCCCTGGCGCCCGGCCTCAGCGTCTCCATAATTGCCATGTCGGCTGTTGCGGCCCCATTCCTGGGGCTCTCATGGTCGTTGCTTCCGGTTCTTGGGACAACCGTGGTGGTTACCGCGGTAGCCTTCTTTGCGGCATTACTGTTGGGGCCGAAGGGCAAAGAAAAAGGGGTTCCCAGGGTAAGCAGGCCCCAGTGGAAAGTGTTTCTTGTTTCGGCCGCCTCGGTGGTTCTGGCGGCCTGGCTTGTCTCACGCCGGCTTTTCAGTGCTTTTGGCCACCCGGAGTCCTTCTCCCAGACCTTCGACAATGTATTTCACCTCAACGCCATCCGGTACATTCTCGATACGGGTTCCGGCTCGTCCCTGACCCTCAATGCTATGACGGGCGCCACGTCGTATCCTGCGGCCTGGCATGATGTTGTCTCGCTGATCGTCAGCCTCGGCGGAGGACAGATACCGGTAGCCGTAAACGCCGTCAATATTGTGGTGGCTGCATTGGTGTGGCCGCTGGGATGCATCTACTTTTCACAGACTGTATGGGGTAGCCGCCCGGCGGTATATTTCACGGCGGCCGTGTTGTCGGGAGCCTTCGGTGCGTTTCCATACTCCCTTCTCGATTTTGGCGTCTTGTACCCAAACTTCCTGGCCGTAGCGCTCCTGCCTCTGGTTGGTGGTATATCGGTGGAGGTGCTGGGGCTGTCAGCAGCACCGATCCGTTCGCGGCTTATTTCGGTGCTGGTTCTGTTGGCGGTGCTTCCGGGCGTTTCCATGGCCCACCCCAGCGCGGCCATGGCTTGGATAGCCATGATGGCCCCGCCGGCTGCATACGTTTATGCGCGGATTGTGGTGCGGTCGCTCACGTCGATGACTGTGCGCAGGCGGCTGCTGACTTCGGCCGTCTTGGCTGCCGTCCTGTTGGCCGCCGTCGTGGTTCTCCGTATTCTGTGGAACCTTGTCCGTCCTCCGGCTGAGGCTGCGTTCTGGCCGCCAGTGGAGACCACTGGACAGGCAATCGGCGAGGTGATCGCCAGCTCGGCCATTGGACGCCCCGTTGCGTGGGCCGTGCTGGCGGTGACCCTGCTTGGCATATATGCGATCCTAAGATCGGGTCGGCAGCTGTGGTTGCTTGGGACATACACGGTTGTGGCGTTTCTCTTCATGGTCGTTAGTTCGTTCCCTGCGGACGCATTCCGGACGTATTGGACCGGTATCTGGTACAACGATCCGCCGAGGCTTGCTGCTTTATTGCCTATGGTGACTATCCCGATTGCCTGCCAAGGGGCAGTTTTCGTCTGGGATCTGCTCCTACGGAGCGGTACCAGGGGCCTTGGGGCCGTTCGCCGCAAACTCCGAGTGGAGCCAGGCTCAACTGCTACCCGGGTGGCCGGCGTTCGACGGGCGGCAGGCTATACCACCCTGGCAGGCCTTCTTATGGTGCTGGCCTTGACTGCGACGACGCAGCGGGCGAATGTACGCCAGGCACAGGATGCCATGACTGGTTCCTATCGGCTGGCTGCGGACTCACCGTTGGTGTCCCAGGACGAGCTCAAATTGATTGAACGATTGCCCAATGAAGTACCAAAGGACGCCGTCCTAGTCGGCAATCCCTGGAACGGCAGCTCGCTTGCCTACGCACTCGCCGATCGTAAACTGATCCAGTTGCACATCCTCAGCGCCGTTCCAGAAGGGACGGCACCACTCCTGAACGGCCCTACTCCTGCCAAAGATGACCCTGCCGTTTGTCCAACTGTCCGGAAATTGAACATCGACTACATCCTGGATTTTGGTCACCGGGAAGTCCATGGCAGGGATAACGGGTACAGGGGGCTGGACAGCCTCATCGCCTCCGGCATGGCTACGCTTGAGGACGCCGAAGGCGAAGCCAAACTTTACAAGCTGCACCTATGCGACGCCTGACGGATCACGGTGGTTATCAGCCCTTAGGGTTCTGAGCGCGGGAAGCAGTAGTCCAAAGAAGAGAAGTGCCTCGCTGGTCGCCATTGACATGGCCACCCCGTCGATCCACCCTGCGGTTGCAGTCCACAGCATCATGCTGACACCGATGACGGCCGAAATTATCGTCCAAACCAGAATCAGCCGCTGACGGCCGCGCGGCAGCAGGAGGTTGCGGATGAACGGTGAACTTGCGGAGATGAAAAAGAAAGAAGTTCCGTAAAACACGCAGGTGGCCTGAGCCGCCTTGTTAACGGAACCAAAGAGGATCTCTGAGGCCAAGGGACCCAACGCGGTCAAGAATGCCGCTCCGGTGAGGCCCAGGGCTGTGTGGGCGGCTATCGCGGCAGCATGGCGTTTTCTGGGGCTGGTTTCCTGGGGCTCCAGCGTCCACCCTTGGAAAGTGTTGCCTAAAGCCATCACCGAGAAAAGTCCAAAGCGGTAAATGGTATCGGCCGACCCGAATCCTGCCACCACCGGGCTCGGGATGAACGCCTGAGCGATTGGAACGGGTGTTGCCGCGTAAGTTGTGCCGGAGAGGCTGATCGCTGCTGGTCCCGACTGAGTCCGAAGATGCCGGACAGTTCGATCCCAGGACGTGAACGTTTTGCCTCGCTCCGGCACAACAATTCTGTGAAACAGGACAAGGCTCACCCCCACCGCCACGAGTAGGATGACCGGGTAGAGCCAGATTTGCTTTGTGACCAAGATGGTTGGAACCGCAGCCAGGGTTGCAGCCACGCGAGGCAGCGTGTCGAAGGTCGCAAGCAAGGCCGGTTTTCCGGCCCCTATGCAAAACCAGGCAGGCGACATGCCCACCACCGCGGTGGTCAACGACATGGCGGCGCCATCAAATCGGTGCTCTGGAGCGGCCAACAGCCAAGCCAGGGCAAAGACGGCGGGAAATACCGCCGCAGACAGGACCAGTCGGGTCCGGATGCTCTCCCGGTAGACTTCCGCTCTGTATACCGGGGACGGATTCTGGGCTATCTCGACTGGACCAACGGTTGTCCATCCCCACGCGATTACGGCACCGCCAAAGGCGCCGATCGCCTGCCCGGATACGAGACTCGACCAGCCACCCTCGCCGGCGACGCGGGATAAAATCGGCAGAAGAAGGAACGGGGTTACGAGCGACAACAGGGGCAAGCCCGTGAAACCCGCAAGCCTCAACAGCACGGCTCTCATTCTTGGGCACATCCTTCCATTAGTACTGTGGCTCTCTGCGTGGGGTCCGAATCTTGCCGGCGGTGCGCGTCAAGGAGCAGGCCACAGGACAGTCCGGCAGTCGGAAGCGCCGGTCACCACACAGGGAGTGGAATGCTTAGAGGGCTGCCCGGCGAAGCTTCCTGGGCCAGGCCAGCCCCAGGAAGATCTCCATCGCCCGGATTGGTGAGACGTTTTTACGGAGCATTCCGCCCACGAGGGATCGAAGCAGCCGAAGGGCCCGTGGCTGGGCATAGGTCCCCAACGCGTCGATGAGGCCGGGGCAGGCAGATTCAACGGCTGGACCGGAACGTTCCAGCAGCGTCCGCGCCATGAGGGTCCGCCATCCTAGCCCCGTCTTGTAGATGATGCGGCCAATGCTGCGTGGCGTGGTGCTTCCTTCGTAGCGCTTCACGAAGCGCAGGGTGTTGCGGATGGAGCCCGGAAGGCTCTGGCGCGCTTCGCCCACCACGTTTCCGCTGTGCTGGATGTAGTCCTGCACCACCACGTCCTGGATACTGACGCCCCCGAAAGCGAGTGCGCAGAGTCCGATCCAATGGTCGTGGTATTGGGAGGGCGCAGCGATCGACGGGAAGGGAAGGGCCACTTCCAGTAGTTCCCGGCGGAACACGCATAAAGACCCGGTGACCTGGTTGTTGGCAATGAAGTCAGCAGCATCGACATTTCGCCTGCCGGTGACGGTGCCGCCTTCGGACCTACGGCCCGCAGTAGAGGCCTCCGGTGTCACAACGCGGGCCTGGCCGGTGACCAGCGCGGACTGATCCAGATGGGGGATCAAGGCTTCCAGCTTCTCCGGGTACCAGAAATCGTCCTGGTCGCTCAAGGCTACCCATTGGGCTGCTTCAGGGACCGCTTGGAGGGCCCGCTCGAAGTTGTGGTGGAAACCGAGCCGGCTTTCGTATCCGAGGACATGGAACCGCGTATCGTCTCCGCAGGCCCGTCGAACCATTGCTTCAACCGCTGCGTAGTCGCCGTCCACGGAGATAATGCAGACGAAGTCCTTGTGAGTCTGATCCTGAATGGATTTAAGCTGCCGAGCGAACATCGATTCGTCCGGCTGGTAGGCGGCCAGTGCCACTGCCCCGAAGGTGCCCTCGTGGCGGTCCGGAGACGGGGCTGTTTCGCCCGGCTGCTGCGCGGAGGTCACTTAGTGCGTACCTTTCTGCCCAGGGCGACAAAGAACGCTCGAAGGAGCATTAGCCGCGCCCGAAGGATGACAGCGGTTGGCCGTCTGGACTTGGGGGTCGTGTTCTCGTCGTGCAGGCGCCGGGCAACTGTGGGTGCTTCAACATGGACCATGTCCCGGCCAAGATTGGCGACGATGGCGATCCACTGATCATGCGTCTCGGTAAGGAACGCCGGAAAAGGAAGTAACTGTTTCTTCGCGGCAGCCCGGAAAGCCATGGTGCACCCGTAATACGGCCGCACTCCGATCCAGGTGGTAATGAGGTTCGCCAGCCAGCGGCCACTGTCCGCTTTCTTGAGCTGAATCTCGTGGTACCTGTTGGGCGGTCCGCCAAAGACCGTGAAGTTGCTTGCTGCGTATGTCTTGGCCTGAAGAGCGGAGACGAGGGTTTCCACGCGACCGGGGAGCCATACGTCGTCCTGGTCGGACAGCATGATGTACTCGCCCCTGCTGGCTGTTATCGCCTCTTCGAAGCTGGAGACGTAGCCCTTGTTCTCACCACGGGGCATCAGGACGATGCGGGGGTCATCCACTCGGCGGAGCACATCGACCGTGCCGTCCGTGGATGCGTCGTCAACGATGACCAGTTCGTCCCCGGGAGATAACTGCGCCAGAATGGATCCCACTTGTTCCGCCACAAAGTCCTGACCGTTGAAGGTCGCCATGCAGACCGAAACCCTGACTGGTCCGTGGGCGCTCATGAGCTGATCTTCCGCTGGAACGCAGCGTCGATCTTGCCCAGCCGTCCCAGCCATCCGTCCCGGCATCCCCGGAGGAATGCCCGGTACTGCCCTTTGCGGTTTTCCCCGTAAAGCAGCCGGAAGAAGTCGCTTTCCACTTGAAAGCGGAGCCGGCGAACCAACCACGCAGGGAACCTTGCACCGTACTGGCGCCAGAGGTAGATACTGTTCCTCGTCATGTAGTAAACGCGGAACGGGGCATGCGAATGCACATGGCGCTTGACGCCCAGCACCGTGACGTGCCAGCCGAACAGCATCATGGGTTGCGCCTGTCCCAAAGCGTGCGTCATATTGCAGTCCTTGCCGACCAGGGTGGCCAGGCCGTGGGACCTGACTCGGAGATTGAACTCCGAATCCACGCAATCGATAAACAGCCTCTCGTCAAGCATCCCGACTGTCTTGAAAGTGGAAACAGGGATGACCGCTCCGGACTGGAGGGGATCGAATGCTTCCGGGAACCGTACCCTTTTCCTGAGCAACGGTACGTTGTGGCCATTATGGGACCGTGCGCTGACCAGCCCCCCGTGGATGCCGTTGGCCTCGGCTTCGGCATAAGTGGCGAGGGCCGCTGCGACATAGCCCGCATCCAAAGCCGAATCCTGGTCAAGGGTCACAATGAAGTCGGGGGACCACGCCTCAAAGGCAGCTTGGATCCCGGCGTTCAACGCTGCTGCAATTCCGACGTTCACGGGCATCCGCAGAACAGTACAACCGAGGTCTTCCAACGCCCGCAGCACAATGTCGTTCCGGTCAAGGTCGGATCCGTCGTCGACCACGACTGTATGGACGACTTGCTCATTGAGGTCCTTCACCCTGGCGGGAAGATCCTGGGGAGGGTGGAAAGCCGAAATAACAGCCACCACACGCGGGTCACTCCGCTGCGTCACGTCTTATCGTTCCTTTTCGCTCAACCAATAGACCGTTCCTATGCGTTAGGGAACTGTCAGACCGCAGCCTCCAGTCTATCGCCGGTGCGGAGGAGCCCCATTCGCCAGTTGTGGCCAGCTGAACGCACCCCATAAAGATGCGCTACAGGGGGACACGGTAGCATTGTCGAGGTGCTCATCTCCGGGCAGACAGATCGAAACGCTCTGTATCTTCAAGAAAAGGACCTACCTGGCACATGGCCATTGATGTATTGCTTCCCTATTACGGGGACGTCGACCTGATGAAACTTGCGGCCCAAAGCGTCATGAGCCAGCAGTTCGAGGATTGGCGTCTCATCGTGGTCGACGACGGGTACCCTAGCCCGGAACCCCAGCGCTGGTTCGAATCCCTGACAGACCCCAGGGTTACTTACCAGAAGAACGAACAAAACCTCGGCGCCAATGGCAATTACCGGAAAGCACTTGAACTTGCCGAGGCTCCCATTGTCGTAGTCATGGGCGCTGACGACATAATGCTGCCCAACTATCTTGGTGTTGTCAGCCGGGCCTTCGAGGCCTACCCCGAAGCCAGCGTCGTGCAGCCAGGAGTGCAGGTCATCGATGAGCAGGGGCGCGCCTGCTCACCGCTGGTGGATATCGTCAAGAAGGTCTACGCGCCGTCGACCAAGGAGACGGTGCTGCTACAGGGCGAACGGATGGCCACGAGCCTGGTCCGCGCGGATTGGGCGTACTTCCCGTCCTTGGCGTGGCGAACGGACGTCATCCGCCGCATCGGCTTCACGGAAGGGCTCCACGTTGTGCAGGATCTCGCCTTGCTGCTTGATATCGCAGCCGAGGGGGGTTCCATGGTGGTGGATCCGACCCTGTCCTTCCTCTACCGTCGGCACTCGGCGTCCGACTCATCCGTAAAGGCCCTTGACGGACGCCGGTTCGACGAAGAGCGTGCCTTCTTTGAGAGCCAGGCCCGGCGCTTCCGGGAACTTGGATGGACTGCCACCGCTCGCGCCGCCGCTTTCCATACCACCTCGCGACTGAACGCAGCCACTTTGGTGGCCCGGTCCTTGATGATCGGCAAGACCGATTCATTGCCGAGGCTGCTGAAGCACGTGGTTTCGTAGCAGCTGGCTGAATAAAAAGCCCAGGTGGCTGGACCGGAGTACGGGCCAGCCACCTGAGTTATTTAGGGGTTTGGATCCTGCGGCAATACTTTCGGGGGAAGCTCACTGTGCTGGGCTGTGCAGGCCCCCGGTGCCCGGCCGGCATCAAGCTCCTCGATTCTGAGCCGGAGAATGCCTACCTCTTCGGCCAGGATCCGGATTTCGTCCTCAGCCTGCGACTGTTCGAAGGAGAGGTGTAGGCATACTGACACGAGCAGTACCAGGGCAATCGCGAACAGGAGATTCGACGGGACCTTGACCCCGAGAACGCTGCTGGACCAAAAGAGAAGCTGCGGAAACGCCACCAGCACCAGCATGCCGGCGCCGATGACGATCCAGATGACGGCGTACTTTTCCCGCAAGTGCCGGCGGCGGAGCATCTCGAAGATGATCAGCAAGATAGCCAGCACAAAAATGAAGCCAACGAGGGTGGCCATAAGAACTCCTAGTTGGACGACGGTTCAATCCGCTTGCGCGTCAAGGCGAAGAGGAGGGCAAATGCTGATCGACCAAGGTAAATGGCGGCCTTGACCGGATCGTGGCTCGGCGTGCCGCCTTGGCGTTCGCGCATCGAGACGCCCACCTGGCGCACGGTGCATCCCGACCGGATGGCTACGACCAATGAATCGATCGTGTCACCTAAGTACTCTGCTGGGTAGTGGTCCACGTATTGGCGGATAGCCTTGGCATTGGCTGCCCGAAAGCCCGACGTGACGTCGGTGAGCCGGGTACCGGCGATCCTGGAGATGGTCCACGCCAGGACGTTCATGGCCCACTTGCGGGGTCCACGGACCGTGTAGTTGCCTTTGTCCGCAAAGCGGGCACCAATGACGATGTCGGCGTCCCGCAGGCCGTCGAGAACAGCCTTAATGTCACGCGGATCGTGCTGCCCATCGGAATCAACCTGGATGACCTGCGTGTAGCCGTGCGTCTTGGCGTATTTGAATCCGGTCCTCATGGCACCGCCCACCCCCATGTTAAAAGGGAGCTGGACTACCAGCGCGCCTGCGTCGCGGGCCACCTGTGCAGTGTTGTCGCGTGAGCCGTCGTCCACCACCAGGACATCACAGGCGGGTCCGAATTCGAACACTTCCCGGATGGTGTTGCCGATGGACTCCGACTCGTTCCAGGCCGGCATGATCACCAGGGTGCGGTGCGTTTGGTCTGCGGAAGTCATGCTTTATCGTTTTCCGCCTTCAGGTACGCGGCCAGCCTCTCTCCGGCGTCGGGTATGTCAAAACCCGTTGACCGGGCCTTCAACAGATTCAGGCTGCTGTCCAGCGGCCGCGGGGCGGCCTCCTTGTTGCTGAAGTATTCGGCCGTGGTCACCCCGGTGACATCCGCGCGGGCTGCTCCGGATTGTTCAAATACATCTGCCGCAATGTCCGCCCAGCTTTTCACCGGGCCCTCGTTGCTGAAGTTGTAGGTGCCGTATGGAGCGTTGGAGATCAGCAGGTGCCGGATAAACGCGGCAATATCCGCTGTGAACGTCAGCCGCCCCTTTTGGTCGTTGACGACCGAGGGTTTGACGCCGTTGCGGGCCAGTTTGGCCATGGTGCGGACAAAGTTGTTGCCTTCACCGATAACCCAGCTGGTCCGGACGATGTAATGGCGCGGAACGACACTGACCACCGCGTCGCCGGCCGCCTTTGTTTGACCATAGACGCCCAGGGGAGTGAGTGGTTCGTTCTCGTCGTGGTCTTCGCGGCCTCCGTCGAAGACATAGTCCGAGGAGACGTGCACCAACGTGAGGTCTTGCTCGACGGCGGTGCGGGCCAGGTTGGCTACCGCGGTGACGTTGATGGCCCACGCCGCAGCCCGGCCTTCCTCAGATTCGGCAGCGTCCACTGCGGTGTATGCGGCGGCGTTGACGATGGTGGAGTAATTCTTCCAGTTACGGTTCGCGAAGGCGCCTGCGTTGGTGAGGTCAAACTCCCCGCGGCCAGCAAACTCAACGGTAGTGTCGCCGTCGTATTGTGCGCGCAAAGCCTTGCCCAACTGCCCATCTGCGCCGACAACCAGAATCTTCTTCGCCGGCATCGGCGCGACGTCGGCCATCCGGGGGTGGGCCCTGTCCTTGTCGGAAAGTTCGGCCCGGTCGAGCGGGATCGGCCACTTAATGGCAGCTGTCTCGTCGGCAAGGTTCAGGAAGGTGTACCGGCCCTGGGCATCGGCGGACCAGTGGTCATTCACGAGGTAGGTGTACGCCGTGTTGTCTTCCAGGGTCTGGAAGGCGTTGCCGACGCCGCGCGGGATAAAGATGGCCTGGCTGGCGTCAAGTTCAGCCGTGAACACGGCGCCAAACGAGGGCCCTTGACGAAGATCGACCCAGGCTCCAAAGATGCGGCCCGTGGCCACCGAGATGAACTTGTCCCACGGCTCGGCGTGGATACCGCGGGTGGTTCCTGCCTTCTCGTTGTAGGAAATGTTGTTCTGGACGGGCCGGAAATCCGGCAGTCCGAGGGCTACCATTTTTTCCCGCTGCCAGTTCTCCTTGAACCAGCCCCGGTTGTCGCCGTGGACCGGAAGGTCATAGAGGACGACGCCGGGAATGGGAGTTTCGTGGCCGGCAAGCTTTTTTGAGAACTCCAGAGACATGGACTACTGGCCCTGTTCCTTGTACTTGGCTTCAGTGGCAGCTTTTTGCGGGCGCCACCACTCTTCATTGTTCCGGTACCAGGCGATGGTGTCTTCGATGCCGGCGTCGAAGTTGGAGAACTGTGGCTCCCAGCCAAGTTCGTTGCGGAGCTTGGTGGAGTCGATGGCGTACCGGAGGTCGTGGCCGGGACGGTCCACCACGTGGTCGTAAGCGTCGGGGGACTGGCCCATGTGCTTGAGGATCAGTTCAACGACGTCCTTGTTGTTCTTCTCGCCGTCGGCACCGATCAGGTAGGTCTCGCCGATGGTTCCCTTCGCGATGATGGCCAGGACTGCGGAGGAGTGGTCGTTGGCGTGGATCCAGTCGCGGACATTCTCGCCCTTGCCGTACAGCTTGGGCCGGATTCCGTCGATGACGTTGGTGATCTGCCGGGGAATGAACTTTTCCACATGCTGGTACGGCCCGTAGTTGTTCGAGCAGTTGCTGATGGTGGCCTGCAGCCCGAAGGAGCGCACCCAGGCACGGACCAGCAGGTCGGAGCCGGCCTTCGTGGAGGAGTACGGGCTGGAGGGGTTGTAGGGGGTCTGCTCGGTGAACCGCTCGGGATCGTTCAGTTCCAGGTCGCCGTAAACCTCGTCGGTGGAGATGTGGTGGAAGCGCTTGTTGTGCTTGCGTGCAGCCTCGATCAGCGTGTAAGTGCCGATGATGTTGGTGTCAAGGAAGGGGCGGGGGTTATGCAGCGAGTTGTCATTGTGCGACTCGGCAGCGTAGTGGACAACGACGTCGGCGTCGGTGACCAGCCCGTCCACGATGCCGGCATCGGCAATGTCGCCCTGAACGAAGCTGAAGCGGTCCTCCGGGAGGCCCCGCAGCGACTCGAGGTTCCCCGCGTAGGTCAGCTTGTCCAGAACAGTGACATGATCTTCAGTGTTTTCGATAACGTAGTGGACAAAGTTCGAGCCGATAAAGCCGGCTCCGCCGGTCACGAGAAGTCGCTGCATAATTCCCTAGACTACCGGATTTGCTGCTGCCCTTAGCGAAGGGAAAGATGGGGGCATGCGCGGAATAATACTTGCCGGCGGAACCGGCTCCAGGCTTCATCCCATCACACTGGGTGTCAGCAAGCAGTTGGTACCGGTTTACGACAAGCCAATGATCTACTACCCGCTCTCGACGTTGATCCTTGCGGGTATCCGGGACATCCTCATCATCACCACGCCTCACGACGCGGAGCAGTTTGAACGCCTGCTGGGAGACGGTTCCCGCTTTGGCGTCTCCATCACCTACAAGCAGCAGCCTTCTCCGGATGGGTTGGCCCAGGCCTTCGTGCTCGGTGCCGACCACATTGGCGACGATAGCGTTGCATTGGTGCTGGGGGACAATATCTTCTACGGGCAGGGCATGGGAACCCAGTTGCGCCGGTTCAAGACCATCGACGGCGGGGCTGTCTTTGGTTATTGGGTCAAGGATCCGTCCGCCTACGGGGTGGTTGAGTTCGACGACAACGGCAAAGCGCTCTCACTGGAGGAGAAGCCGGCGGCTCCGAAGAGCCATTACGCCGTTCCCGGGCTCTATTTCTATGACAATGATGTAGTTGATATTGCCAAGAATCTGAAGCCTTCTGCCCGCGGGGAGCTGGAAATCACCGACGTCAACCGGGTTTACCTTGAGGCCGAAAAGCTCCAGGTGGAGATACTGCCGCGCGGAACCGCATGGCTTGATACCGGCACTTTCAACGACCTGAACGACGCATCAAATTTCATTCGGACCGTCGAGAACCGGCAGGGCCTGAAGATCGGTGCCCCGGAAGAGATCTCCTGGCGCCTCGGTTTCCTTACCGACGACGAGCTCCGGGAACGGGCCGAGCCCTTGGTCAAGAGCGGCTATGGGGCTTACCTTCTGGAGCTCCTGTCAGGCAAGTAACCCGGCCGGAGCATGAAGAGGGGGTGAAGCGACGGCTTCACCCCCTCTTCATTGTCTTCTAGTAGGTTAACGTCCGGCACCCGAGTTGGGAGTTGTACGCGGCGAAGAGAGAGACCGCAACCCCGTAGGTGCAGACTTTGTATTGTCCGCGCGCCGTGACAGGCACCGATGTCGAGTAGCCGTGGTCGCCTATAGTTTGCAGTGCACTGTTGACGTCGGGCCGCTTCAGGTTGGCGGTGAAGGCGTAGCCCCTCGTGCTTCCATCCGGGAATGTTATGTAGACATGGACAGGATTCGAGGTGCCCGGCATCGCTGGGTCCAGAGTCCATCCCTGTGTAACTACGGTTGCCTGGCCGTTGACCACCTGTACTCCAGCGCTGTCGAGGAATCCCATCGTGGGCGGCGTAGAGGTTACGGAGACGGCCTTGCAATTGAGCACGCTGGGACCGTTGGATACAGGTGCCACGCCCACGGCCTGAACGCAGACGGAGTAGGTGCCGGTCGAGCTGATGGGGACAGATGCTTGGAAACCGTGGTCTCCGACCGTGCCAAGTGCTGTATTTACGTCCGGCCTTTTCAGGCTGGCTGTCACGTTCACCGGGGTAGCACTCGCCACTGCAGTGCCGTCCTTCGTGGAAATATACACATTGACCGGAATGCTCGTCGCTGGCTGCGTCGGGTCCAGAGCCCAGCCGGTGACTTGTAGGGCGGCTGAGTTGTTCGCCTGGGTGACAGCCAGGGTGTCATAGCTTCCAATGGGTGACGGATTGGAGTCCACGTTAGTAGTCCTGCAGCCAAGCGCTGTGTTGGCGTTCTGGCCTATCGCATAGGTGCAGACCCTATAGGATCCGGCGGCAGTGACGGGGACCTGATAGTCAAAACCGTGGTTGGAGCCCAAACCCGTGGCCGTCTGCACATCTGGCCGGGAGGTGTCGGCTGTAATGCGGTAGCCGGTGGTGGTTCCGTTCGGAGCCGTCACATAGGCGTCTGCGTAGGTGGACGTGGACGGGTTGGCCTGGTCGGCGGCCCACCCCTTGAGTTGCAGCGACACCTTGTCGACGGTGCGGGTCTGCGCGAGGCTGTCAAAGCTGCCCACGGATACGCCTACCCCCGTGGCGTTGACGCTCTTACAACCAAGGGGCGTGTTGCCATATGTGCCTATCGAGTACGCGCATGCCGTGTACGTGCCCGAGCGGCTAATGGCTACAGTCCCATCGAAACCGTGGAGTGAACCGTAGCCTAGGGCCTGATCGACATCTGACCTTGGGACATTCGCTGTCCACGCATATCCGGTTGTAGTGCCGTCCGGGGAAGTCACGTAGACATGGGTTTGGTTCGACGTGGAAATGCTTGCGAGGTCGACGGACCAGCCGCGCGCACGCAATGAAAATTGGGTGCCGCTGCCTGTGACAGACAAGGAATCGAAGCTCCCGGTTGGAAGCGCAGCTCCTGCCAGTCGCTGCAGGGAGGAGTAGTCACCATTCCATACGTTGGAGTCGCCTGCGAACGGTCCTGTGCTGCTGTACTGCCAGATGCTGTATGTGCTCCAACTGCCCGTTGGGACTGCGCCGGCGTCGTTGCTGGGCGAGCCGGGATAGGCAGCCACCCACAAGGGATAGTCGCCGAAGCCTGACGGGTTGCCAAGACATTGGTTCCACCAGTTTGTGTTTGTGTAGATAGCGGGCAGCCGTCCGGTCAGGGACCGCATGGTGTTTCCAAAATCCTGAACCCATGAAGCCAGTTGCCCCGGAGACATGTTGTAGCACGTGTTTCCAAAGTAGAAGCCGTTGATGGTCCGGCCCTCGTAGGGGTTGAACTCGAAATCGAGAACAGGCGGCATCGTATAGCCGTCAGCCGACCAACCGCCACCGTTTGCTACGAAGTAGCGGGCTTGGTCAGCGCCGGAGGACCAGTTAGGGATCGCGAAGTGGTATGCGCCTCGAATCATTCCAACATTCCTGGACCCCTGGTATTGCGGGCTGAACTGGTCGTTTGTCATGTAATTGCCCTCGGAGGCCTTTACATAGGCAAACCGGGCACCCATGTTCCACTGCTGCTGCCAGTCAACGTTGGGCTGGTAGCCGCTGACGTCGAGTCCTTGAATGCCGAACGTGGGAGTCCATGAGCCCTGGGTGGTCAGCGACTCCGTACTGAACCGCTTGGGGGACGTCACGGCGGACGCCGCTACCCGGGCCGAGCGTTGGCCCATCTGCGCGCCTTGCCCCACAGCGTCCGCCATCGATTGGCCAGATGTCGTCGGAGCCGGGGATGCGCTGGATGCGGGTGATGGAGCGGCTGGGGAGGACGGGGTCGGCGAAGGCGAGGCGGTGCTCGGGGCAGTTCCCCCAGCCGTGGCCGGTGAGGGGGAAGGCGAGACGCTGGCCGGTGGTGGCGCAGTAGGCGAAGGGCTAGCGTCCACCGCCAGGGCTGCGCCGCCTACGCCGGGCCCCAGCGTCAGCGAGCAGGCAAGTACGATCAACCCTAGGGAATTCAGGGTCAGACGACGGGACTGAGACAGGTTCCGCTTCATTGTGTGCTCCGGAGATTGCGACGCCCCCCCGGAGCGCCCTTTGGATACTGCTCAGGTGATTTCCCCCAGGAAGCCCCCTGATAGTGCTATTTCGATAAATAACGCGCTCACCATAGCATCCTGTTACTACTGGGACCAGTGTTATCGGCGTTGCAGTTGTGAACATGCACGATGCTGCTCAGGGAGGCACAGGCACCCGGCTGCTGTGGGCACGGAAAGACGCCGGGGTAAGGGCGTGGTGCCCTTACCCCGGCGTCGTAGTTCATGCAATTCCTAGGCTGGCCGCGGCGGGGAAGGCCGCACTAGCCTCCGAGGAAGTAGCCGGCGACATCGCTCACCAGCTGTACCGTCCCCCCGGTTGAGCTGTTCCTGAGAGCGACCTTGCCATCGGAGCCCACGGGAACCACGGCCAGGTTGGGTACGGTCTGGTTCTTCGCGAAGTTGACGTTCGACGCGTTAGGCACGGCCTGTCCTGACGGGTATGCGGTAATGAAACCGTTGGACGCAGGTTCCGTCACCGTCAGGTTGAAGACAACGCCCGCGGCTGAGGCGGGTATACCAGCGACGCCGGCAACCTGGAAGGTTGTAGAGGTGCTGGTTGCGACCGGGCCTGTTGTTCCGCGGGTGTCGAGGAACCGGGCTGGTCCTACGGGCACGAATGCGCCGGTAGCGGTGGGTGTGCCGGCAATGTAATAGCCAAAGATGTCAGCCACGAGTTGGGTTGATCCGTTGGAGTTGTTTGCGAGGCTTACCTTGCCATCAGCACCGACAGGTACGGTTACGAGATTGGGTACTGTCTGGTTGGGCGCGTAGTTGACGTTGGAGGCATTTGGTGCACTGCCACCTGAGGGGTAGGCCGTTATGAATCCGTCGGACTGGGGCTGCGTGACCGTCAGGTTGAACACCACTGCAGAGACTTGGTCGGGAACGCCGGATACACCCCCGACCTGGAAGGACGTCGTGCCGTGGGGCGCAACAGCGGAAGAAGTCCGGGTATCCAACAACCTCTGTGGGCCGACGGGAACCAATGCACCAGGGACGGCCGGGGTACCGCCAAGGTAATACCCACTGACATCTGCAATCAGCTGGGTGCCGCCGGTGGATGAATTCTTGAGCGTTACTTTGCCGTCTTTCCCTACCGGGACGGTCACCAGGTTCGGGACGGTATCGCCCTTCCCAAAGTTTACGTTCGATGTGGCCGGAGCGTTCGTAAGGGAGGGATAGGCAGAAATAAACCCGTTCGCTTCCGGTTCCGTGACAGTCAGGTTGAAGACCACCGAGGAGACATTCGAGGGTATCCCTGAGCTACCCGCTACTTGGAAGGAAACGGTGCCGCCGGGGGTCACCTTTGATGACGTCCTTGTGTCCAGAAAGCGCTTAGGTGTGACGGGCACAAAGGTTCCGGGTGCCGTAGCCGTCTTGTTGTTGCCAACCGGTAGATCAGCGAACCAGTAGCGCTTAGCCACGTCATCGGTTGCCAGTGCCACTAGGCCGGTGGTGCTGTTGACCGGCTGCTTGCTGGTACTGACGTTGTTCATGTTGAGAGATGATCCGTCCTGGATTACCGGGGTTCCACGGCCAGGTGAGAAGACAGGATTATCCATGTCTGCTGTTTTCTCGTAAATGGCGCCCGAAACCCCCGTGTACGGGCAGCCGCTGGCTGACGTCGCAGGCCCCGTTTGGAACGCGTGCACTTTATTGTTTTCAGGATCGAGTACGATCTGTGGCCGGGTCTGGCAGTCGGCGAGCGTGGAGATGGTGGACCTTGAGAATGAACCCGTGCCCGGTTTGAAAACCAGGAGCTGCAGTTGCGGAAGCGTCATGTCAGTAGCGGTTTGATCGAGGCTTGTCTTGACAGCGGCAAATACACGGCCCGCGCTGTCGGCCTGCAGCGACTTGAGGTTGAGGTGGTCATCGGCGATACCTTTCCCTTGCACCGCTGCCTGGGCTTTCCAAGAGCCGGCTGGCTGGCCATCGGTGTGGGTAGCCCACCAAACAGAACCAGTTGACTGGTCTGACCACATCACCCCGATTTGTTTCTTGCCGAACGCCACCACGGCAGAAATATCATCAGGCGTGGGGTGGACATTGTTGACTGGAAGAACTGCTGGCGTGCCCCACTTTGTGCCATCTGCAGTGGCGCTGTTGACCATCACGGTGTTTGTGAATCCCGCGGTCGCGTCGCCGGTGACGTGTGTCCAAGTAGCCCAGACCGTCCCTGTGCTGTCCTTGTCTATCGTCATCGTCTCGCTGCTGTCGGAGGTGATGGTTGTAGGAAAGCCCGCATCCAGCGTGTACTTCCCGTTGCTGTAGCTGTAGCGGTAGAGTCTTGCCGGCTGGTTGGGCAGGGAGGCCACCGGGGCGCTCTCGGTTGACGTCGTAACCACGTGTGAGGCGACATAGAGGTGGGTGCCGTCCCAAAGTGTGTCTGCAAGAGTGTTGGTGCGGCTGTCAATGGCCACGCCGGTGTCCACCCACTTCCCGACCGAGCGGTCAAGCTTGTAGATGCGCCATCCGCTTCCAGTGGTCCACATGTCAGCCCACCAGGAGCCGTCGTTCCACCAGAGCTTGCTTTGGGGCTTTTCCGCGGTGGCCGCTTGACCAGATCCGGCGTAACTCACGCTTGGCGACCCATAGGTCGGTGGTGGAGCGACAACGGCTTCAGTAACCGCGCTGGCTGGCCCCCCCAAAGCTGTCGTCAGTCCTGAGATCGCAAGAACTGCTACCAGTCCTTGGCCCAGGGCGCGGGTCATCTGTCTCTTCACGATTCTCCTTAACAATCAGCCCCAACGCTGCTGCGTCCAGGTCCCTGAGGAAGCTGGTGCCCCCGCTGACCATTAACCCCTCCTGTAACACTTGGCGCACGCGTAGCGAGTACTCCACTTGGGAGGGCCTCCCTACGGGTTCAGGACGTTGAGGTACTCAGGGCAGGGAACTCCTGGGTTGCTCGTTTATCCACACCTTTGTCAAATGACTTGTTGCGGCCGGGGCAAGCTCTTTAAGCTGTAGCCCAGTCGCACTGCCTCCGTCGGGGGCGGCAGTTGTATGGGGGAACATATGGACGCGCTGGGAATTGTCGAGGACGAAGTCCGCGAACTCATCCGTCGCCGCGGGCTGGACCCGCTAAGGCAGGCTGGTGAGGTCCGGCGCTTGGTTGAAGCAGCAGTAACGGACTATGACGAACGGG
This sequence comes from Pseudarthrobacter sp. CC12, assembly GCF_039907755.1. NCBI lineage: Bacteria > Bacillati > Actinomycetota > Actinomycetes > Micrococcales > Micrococcaceae > Pseudarthrobacter > Pseudarthrobacter sp. CC12. The sequence continues at coordinate 42,244 of NZ_JARDJH010000035.1, forward strand.
CCCTGATGGGGCCTTTGCCGCCCATTGGCCCTCTTGACGCAGCCCGCCGGTTCCTCTTCGATGCCGTTGCAGGCTTCGGTGTGCTGCAACCACTCCTGGATGACCCTTCGATTGAGGAAATCTGGCTCAACGCACCCAACGAGATATATGTTGCGCGCAACGGCGAGTCTGAGTTGACGTCGCTGAGCCTCACGGAGCAGCAGGTACGAGACCTCGTAGAACGTATGCTCAAGAGCTCCGGCAGGAGGCTCGATATGTCCTCTCCTTTCGTCGACGCTGCCCTGCCGGACGGTTCAAGGCTGCACGTGGTTATCCCGGATGTCACCCGCCGCCATTGGGCAGTTAACATCCGCAAGTTCGTAGTCAAAGCCAGCCGCCTGGAACATCTCGTGGAGTTGGGGACGCTGACGCCGCAGGCAGCACGCTTTCTCGGCGCGGCGGTGTCCAGCGGCCTCAATATCCTGGTCTCGGGGGCAACCCAGGCCGGCAAAACCACCATGCTGAATTGTTTGGCTGCCAGCATCGGAAGCCGCGAACGTGTCATCACCGTCGAGGAAATCTTCGAACTGCAGTTTCCCCTCCGGGACGTGGTGGGGCTTCAGTGCCGTCAACCGAACCTCGAAGGTGAGGGAGAAATTCCACTCCGCCGCCTGGTGAAGGAAGCACTGCGGATGCGTCCGGACCGGCTGGTGGTGGGGGAGGTTCGCGAAGCCGAGAGCCTGGACATGCTTATCGCCCTGAACTCCGGGCTCCCTGGAATGTGTACGGTTCACGCGAATTCGGCTCATGACGCAGTCACTAAGATCTGCACCCTTCCGCTGTTGGCGGGGGAGAACATCTCAAGTGCGTTCGTTGTGCCTACAGTCGCTTCGTGCATAGATCTTGTAGTTCACTGCAGCAGGAATGCTGACGGCCGCCGGCAAGTCACTCAGATCCTGTCGCTGGGCCGCCGGGTGGAGAACGGCGTCATCGAGTCGTCTTTGGTGTTTGGCTTGGAGAACGGCGTCCTGCAGCCACGTGCCAACGCCATGCCTTCGGCGGAGAAATTCTCGCGGGCCGGTTACGACGTCGCCGCACTGCTGGACCCGCGATGATCCCGGCGTTGGTGGGAACTATGGCCGGGGTTGGGCTCTTCCTGATCTGGTGGTCCTGCTGGGAAACGCCGGACCGCGGAAACCGGCAGCGTAAACCGGGACGCCTGGCTGACCTCCTGGCCGCCGCAGGGGTAGACAAAGTATCCGTGCGCAGTCTGGTGGGGACCTGTCTTGGGCTGGGAATCTTCGTTGCGCTTGTCTTTTACGTGGTCAGCCGTTCCTGGCCGATCGCCGGATGCTTTGGACTTTTCGGCATGTGGCTGCCCATCACCATCCTCCGGTGGCGCGCAAGGAAGCGGACGGCGATGCTCCGTCAACTGTGGCCCGACGTCGTCGATCACCTCCGTTCCGCGATCCGGGCGGGGCTGCCCCTGCCAGAAGCCCTAATCCAGCTTGGAGAGAAAGGGCCAGAGGAGCTGCGGCCCATCTTCCGCGAATTTGGAGCCGACTACCGGGCCGGGGGGCAATTCGAAGGGTCCTTGAACAAGCTGAAGCAGCGGCTGGCCGACCCCGTGGCTGACCGCATTATCGAAGCGTTGCGGCTCACACGGGAAGTAGGCGGCTCCGACCTCGGAAAGCTCCTGGGCACATTGGCCGAGTTCCTGCGGGAAAGCGCCCGGACCCGCAGTGAGCTCGAGGCACGCCAATCCTGGACTATAAACGCTGCCCGGCTCGCGGTCGCCGCACCGTGGATCGTGATGATCCTTCTCGCCACCAGACCGGAAGCAATCCAGGCCTACAACACGCCGATGGGGGCCGCAGTGCTGGTCGGAGGCCTGGTGGTCTCGCTGCTTTGCTACACAGCCATGTTGAGGATCGGCGCCTTGCCGCAGGATGAAAGGGTGCTCCGGTGATTTTCCTTTCCCCTGCGGCTGTCATGTGCGGACTGGCGCTCGGCCTCGGATTATGGCTGGTGATCTTTCGGTCGCCTCCGATGCGCACCATGACCTTGGCTGACCGCATTGAACCCCAGCTGAAGTCACAGAACCTGGAATCGCGACTTCTCCGCGCCGGCGAGCAGAACCTGACACCGTTTGGACCGCTTGAACGCATCCTCCGTCCCGTCATCAGGGATTGGTTCTCCGCGCTCGGAAGGCTCAACCCCTCGCCAGGCGCCACAGCCCGGCGCCTGGCGCAAGCGGGAATCAACAAAGCGCCCATCGACTTCCGCGCGGAGCAGTTGCTGTGGGCCGCCGGCGGCTTCGTTTTGTCGCTGACGTTCATCCTCGTTGGTGCGGCAGCGGGCAGGTTCAGCCCCCTCCTCGCGGCTGTCGTGGTCATCGGCAGTGCCGCAGCGGGGTTTGTGCTGCGTGACTACTGGCTGGGCGTCCAGGTCCGCCGGCGGGAAACTCGGATGATGGCAGAATTTCCCAGCCTGGCCGAACTGATGGCCCTGGCGGTGGGAGCAGGGGAGAGCGCGACCGGCGCTCTGGACCGGGTCTGCAGGAGCGCCAAGGGTGAACTGTCCAAGGAATTCGCGAAAATCCTAGCTGAGACAAGGGCCGGCAAACCCCTGGTCATGGCCTTGCAGGAGTTCTCCGCCCGCACCGACCTGGCGCCGCTGGTCAGGTTCGTCGACGGAATCATCGTGGCAGTGGAACGGGGAACACCCCTCGCAGAAGTGCTCCGCGCCCAAGCGCAGGATGTACGCGATTCAGCGAAGCGCGACCTCATGGAAGCTGCAGGCAAGAAGGAGATTGCCATGATGGTGCCGCTTGTATTCGGAGTACTTCCCCTGACCGTGGTGTTTGCCGTCTTCCCCGGTCTCGCGGCGATCAACCTCGGATTCTGATGAAGCGGACAAGCCCCACGACCACGCCCAGCAACAGCTGGCCCCCTGAACGAGAAAAGAATAGGACGCAAAAATGAAGACCATGGGAATCCGTTTCGGGATGCTGCTTCTTGGCCTCGCGGACATGCTGCAACTTCGGATGATTCGGACGCTTCGTCCGCACCGGCTACAGGCCCGTCAGTTCGACGGCGGACCTGTTGTCCGCCCGGAACCCCCGGTAAGTCTTGGCGACAGCACTGAACGCGGGGACGTACCAGGGTGGGTAATGATCACCCTCATGTCCGCGGTGTTGGTGGCAGCCCTTCTGGCGCTTGCGGGTCCCGCACTGGAAGCCATGTTCAACCAGGCGATGGACAAGGTAGGAAACTGAACCATGGGCAGGTCCGCCCCATGGCCGCACGAGCAGCAGGGTCCGGCCCGGGCAGCCGAGCAGGGTTCAGCCGTTGTGGAATTTGTCCTGGTGGGTGGGCTGCTGACGGTGTTCTTCCTGGCGATACTCCAACTGACACTGGTCCTGCACGTCAGAAACACGCTCATCGACGCCGCCGCATCCGGGGCGAGATACGGGACACTCGCAGACCGCAATGCCAACGATGCTGAAGAACGGACACGCGGCCTCATCAGCATGGCCCTCAACCCTGGCTTCGCTGAGCAGGTCAGTACCAGGGAAGTACAGTTCCAAGGCATGCGTACCCTGGAGGTCACGGTCCGGTCCCCAATGCCTGTTATTGGCCTGATCGGACCGAGGGACATGCTGGAGGTGAAGGGGCATGCTGCCGTCCAGCCTTGAACCGGCCAGCTTCAAGAGATCGCAGGGGCCAAGCTTAAGGAGCCGCCTTGCAGAGGCACTTTGCCAGGAGATGCCCGGGGACATCATCCAGGGTCCGGAACCTGTGCGGAGGGCGGAACGTCGGGAGCCTGGCCTTGGCCGTGAACAGGGAAGCGCGGTGGTCGAGTTTACGTTCCTTGCACTCCTGCTGATGGTCCCGCTGGTGTATTTCGTAATAACTGTCGCGCAGATCCAAGGGGGATCCTTCGCCGTTGTGGGCGCCGCGGACCAGGCAGCCAAGGTCTATGTAGCCCAACCCGATGCCGGGAGCGCCCAGGCTGCTGCGGAGCAGGCGGTGGCACTTGCACTCGCCGACTTCGGCCACCAGGGGGACCGGGCCACCTTGAGCACCCTCTGCAGCCCGGCCGACTGCCAGGCCGCGGGCAGCACGGTAACGGTGACCGTCAGTCTCAGCGTGCCCCTGCCCTTCATGCCGTTTGCCGAGGGGTTGTCCGCCACGGAGGTTCAAGCCTCTTCTACCCAGCTGGTGGGCCGCTACCGATGAACCGCCGGGTACCGGACCAGGATGGCCAGCTGATGGTCATGATCCTCGGCTACGTGCTCCTCGCGCTCCTGGTGGCGACGGTCGTCATCGGCATTTCCTCCGTTTACCTGGAGCACAAACGCCTGCTGTCCCTGGCAGACGGTGCATCGCTTGCCGCTGCCGACAGCTACACCCTTGGCGAGGTCTCAACGCAAGGCGGCAGCCCCTCTGCTGTCCTCAACCCGGCACGCGTCCGGAACGTGGCGGCAGACTTCGTTGCAAGAAGTCCCGCTTCGCAGCGTTTCTCCAGCCTTGCGGTCACCGGGGCGACGGGAACGCCGGACGGTTCCACCGCCGTCGTTGTCCTCACGGCCGCCGTCCACCCGCCAGTGGTGAACTTCCTCATTCCTGACGGGATCGCCATCGAGGCAACGTCAACCGCGCGCTCGCGGTTGACCCGTTAGGACACCGGAACGGGCAGGATTCGGCGATAGCGTAGGGTTAAACCACCATGGCCAATATTGATTTTTCTGCTGAAATCCGCGCCCTCCGCGCCACCTACGAGTCCATCGAACGCGTCTCGGACGTGGATGCACTCCGTGAAGACATCGCCGAACTCAGCGAGCGGGCAGGGGAGCCGGACTTGTGGGACGACCCCGCAGCGGCGCAGAAGATCACTTCCCGTCTCTCCCACCGGCAGTCCGAGCTGGAACGCCTCACCAACCTGGCCTCGCGTATCGACGATCTCGAAGTCCTGGTGGAACTGGGCCAGGACGAGGACGACGCCGCCTCGATGGGGGAGGCCGCGGCCGAACTCGAATCCATCAAAAAGGCCCTCAAGGACCTGGAAGTGGTCACCCTGTTGTCCGGAGAATATGACGAGCGCGAAGCCGTGGTCTCCATCCGTGCGGGAGCGGGCGGTGTCGACGCGGCAGATTTCGCCGAGATGCTGATGCGCATGTACCTCCGCTGGGCCGAGCGGCACGGCTACCCGACGACGGTCATGGACACCTCGTACGCGGAGGAAGCCGGCCTGAAATCGGCCACCTTCGAGGTCAAGGCTCCCTACGCCTACGGCACCCTCAGTGTTGAAGCGGGGACCCACCGCCTGGTCCGGATCAGCCCGTTCGACAACCAAGGCCGGCGCCAGACATCGTTCGCGGCCGTGGAAGTCATCCCGCTGATCGAACAGACCGATTCCATCGACATCCCGGACAACGAAATCAGGGTTGACGTCTTCCGATCGTCCGGGCCCGGCGGCCAGTCGGTGAACACCACCGACTCCGCGGTGCGCCTCACCCACATTCCCACCGGCACCGTCGTCTCGATGCAGAACGAGAAGTCACAGCTTCAGAACCGGGCCGCCGCCATGCGCGTGCTGCAATCCCGGCTCCTCCTGCTCAAGAAGGAACAGGAAGACGCGGAGAAGAAGGCCCTGGCGGGGGACGTCAAAGCCTCCTGGGGCGACCAGATGCGCTCCTATGTCCTCAACCCCTACCAGATGGTGAAGGACCTGCGCACTGAACACGAGGTGGGCAACACGTCAGCTGTGTTCGACGGCGAGATCGACGACTTTATCGACGCCGGTATCCGCTGGCGTACTGACAACCGCAACGCAGAAAAGTAGCCGGGCGGCTCCCGGGCTCGACCGGATCGGGCGACACGCCCCCGAAAGCCCGCCCAAGCGCCGGGCATCCTGCGTATAGTCGAGGGGCCGGGGCCCTACTTCCCCCAAACGAAAACCCGTGCACCGGCTGCAGAACTGGGCTGCATCAGAACAATCAGCCATGCCCTGCAGGGTACTTAGGGCCATGATCCGATTCGAAAATGTCACCAAGGTCTACGACCAAAAAGCCCGGCCTGCGCTGGACTCCGTCAACCTTGAGATTGATCGCGGCGAATTCGCCTTCCTGGTGGGGGCCTCCGGCTCCGGAAAGTCCACCTTCCTCCGCCTGGTGCTGAAGGAGGACCGCGCAACCTCGGGCGCCGTCTACGTCGCCGGCCAAAACGTTGCCAGGATTTCGAGCTGGCGCGTGCCGCGCCTCCGCCGTGGCATCGGCGTCGTCTTCCAGGACTTCCGCCTCCTGCCCCAAAAGAACGTCTTCGCCAACGTGGCTTTCGCCATGCAGGTCATCGGCAAGAGCCGGAGCGTCATCCGCGATACCGTCCCCGAGGTCCTCAAGACCGTTGGCCTCGAAGGCAAGGAACACCGCATGCCGCACGAGCTGTCCGGCGGCGAGCAGCAGCGCGTTGCCATCGCGCGTGCCGTGGTCAACCGCCCCGGGATCCTCCTCGCAGACGAGCCGACGGGAAACCTCGATCCCACCACGTCCATGGGAATCATGGGCGTACTGGACAAGATCAACCAGAACGGAACCACCGTGGTGATGGCCACCCACGACGACGACATCGTCAACGAGATGCGCAAGCGCGTGGTCGAACTCAAGAACGGCGTGGTGATCCGCGACGAAGCCAAGGCCCTGTACACCTCGATGATTCCCGTCGTCGGACAGTCCCGGCGCCTGAAGGACGCCAGCGGCAGGGAGGCTCCCGACGCCGGCCTGCCGGGCAACGGCGCTGAAGGCGAGGCCCAGCGGTGAGGCTCGCATTCATTCTCTCCGAGATTGGCAGCGGCCTGCGCCGTAACCTGTCCATGGTGGTATCGGTCATCCTAGTGACCTTCGTGTCCCTGACGTTCGTGGGCGCGGCGGGCATGCTGCAAATGCAGATCAACCAGATGAAGGGCTACTGGTACGACAAGGTCCAGGTGGCCATCTTCCTCTGCAGCGACGGGTCGACCGCGCCCGGGTGCGCGTCCGGACCCGTGACCCCTGAACAGCAGCAGGGCCTGAACGCACTCCTGGAATCCCCGGCTGTGGCGCAGTACATCAACGACTTCCAGTTCGAGTCCAAGGATGAGGCCTACAAGCACTTCAAGGACCAGTTCTCCAATTCGCCCATCGTGGATTCCGTGACCCCGGACCAGCTGCCGGCTTCCTTCCGGATCAACATGAAGGATCCGGAGAAGTACCAAATCATCAGCGAGACGTTCTCCTCCCAGCCCGGCGTGGAGACGGTCATCGACCAGCGGCAGCTGCTGGAACGTCTTTTCTCGGTGATGAATGGGGCATCCCTGGTGGCAGTGGGCATCGCAGGAGTCATGATCGTCTGCGCGATCCTGCTCATCGCCACGACGATCAGGCTCTCCGCCTTCAGCCGGCGCCGGGAGACCGGCATCATGAGGCTCGTGGGGGCGTCCAAAACCGTCATCCAGCTGCCATTCATCCTCGAAGGCGTCATCGCGGCCGTCATCGGCGCAGCCCTGGCCTCGGGCACCCTGTGGGCCGTAGCGCAGTTCTTCCTGGGTGACTACATGTCCCGCCAATACCCTGATACGGCCTTCATTTCGGCAGGCCAGACCCTCATCCTCGCGCCGGCGCTGCTGGTCCTTGGCGGATCCTTGGCAGGAATTTCGTCCCTCTTGACCCTTCGCAGATATTTGCGCGTTTAGGCTGTGCACACCGACCAAGGAATGCCAATGAACGTTACTGCTCAAACCGCGCCCCGCGCCCAGCGAAGCCGGGGACGGTCCGCTGCCCGCCGTTGGGGACTCGTGAGCGGCCTGCTCACCGTCATCCTGTCCGCAGGCATGGCCGTAGCCACCCCCGTGGCTTTCGCAGACGACCTCGAAGACCGGAAAGCCGCGCTCGAGGCCGAAGCTGCCCGCGTCCAGGCGTCGCTTGAATTTGTCGATTCCCGAATCGCAAAGGCCGCCGGCGACCTTGTGATCTACCAGGGCCAGCTACCGGGGGCACAGCAAGCACTGCTTGACGCGCAGGGCCGTGTTGCCAGCGCAGTCAAAGAATCGGAAGCACTGGCTGCACGTGTCGACATGGCCCAGCAAAACAAAGCCAAGATCACCCAGCAGCTGGAAACCGACAAGCAAAAAATTGCCGATACCAAGAAGCTGATCGGCCAGATTGCGACCCAGGCCTACAAGTCCGGCGGAGTCCCCTCCAACCTGTCGCTCTTTTTCGGTTCCAACGGCGGGGGCAGCCTCACCGACACCATGGACTTGGCGGACCAGGCCATGCGGAGCCAGAACGCCGCCATGGACAAGCTGAGCCAGCAGAACGCCACCAACGTGAACTCGGAAGCCCGGCTCCAGGCCGTGGAAGCGGAAATCAAGGACCTCAAGGCCAAAGCCGACGCCGCGCTTGAACGCGAGAAGGCGGCACGCGACGAGGCGGCCGCCAAAAAGGCCCAGGTGGACCAGCTGATTGCCGACACCACCCGCCTCGACGCCGAACTCCAGGCTGCCAAGCCCGGAATCCAGGCGCAACTGGCGGGCGTCCAGGCCAACCAAAACCAAGTGGCCAACGAAATTGCCGAACGAGACCGCAAGGCCCGCGAGGCATGGGAAGCGGAGCAGCGCCGTCAGGCTGCAGCGGCCGCTGCTGCTGCCGCCGCCGCAGCCGCGGCAGCGAACCGCCCCGCCCCGCCCGCCCAGCCTTACGTTCCGCCGGCCGCCGGTTCGCCGTCGGCCTTTGGCCTCCGCCACCCCTTCGACGGCAGCATCCCCATCACCTCCGGCTTTGGCTACCGCACCACTCCGCCGGGAACCATCGACTTCTACGGCACGGGCGGGTACATGCACACCGGCATCGACTTCGGTGCAGCCTGCGGAACGCCCGTGTACGCGGCCGCAGCCGGGGAAGTCTTCAGCTCAGGATGGAACTCCGCCGACGGCGGTGGGTGGCGTGTCAAGATCGATCACGGCATGGTGCAGGGCAACACCCTCACCACCATCTACTACCACAACTCCAGCATCGTGGTCTCGAACGGCCAAAAGGTCTCGCAGGGGCAACTCATTGCATACTCGGGCAGTACCGGTAACTCCACGGGCTGCCACGCCCACTTCGAGACTTGGCTCAACGGCCGAGCCGTCGACCCCATGGGGCTGCTGTAGGCAGTAACCGCCTGCCGTAGACTGGTATAGCTCCGGCGCCACTGGCCCGGACCGTCCAACCTGAACCTGAGGAGTTTTCCCGTGCCGAAAGAAAGTGGCCGTAAGGTGGTGGCCACCAACCGCAAGGCCCGGCATGACTACCACGTGCTGGACACGTACGAGGCCGGCATCGCGCTGATGGGCACCGAAGTGAAGTCCCTGCGCGAGGGGCATGCCTCCATGGTGGACGGATTCTGCACCTTTTATAACGACGAACTGTGGATGGAAGCGATTCACATCCCCGAATACAACCAGGGAAGCTGGACCAACCATGCCGCCAGGCGGCGGCGCAAGCTGCTGCTGCACCGCGAGGAACTCATCAAGATCTCCCGCAAAGTCCAGGAGGCCGGGTACACCGTCGTTCCGCTGCAGCTCTACTTCGTCGACGGCCGGGCCAAGGTGGAAATCGCGGTTGCCCGGGGCAAGCGGGAGTACGACAAGCGGCAGACCCTGCGCGAGCAGCAGGACAACCGTGAGGCGCAGCGCGAGATGCGGGAGCGCAACCGGCGCCGCTAGGTGTAATTCCCACTGAGGTTGTGAACGCGGCTGATGGGGGTTTTGCCTCCGATGCCGGTATGGGTTCTG
>NZ_JARDJH010000036.1:0-50131 GCF_039907755.1 Pseudarthrobacter sp. CC12
CACCGATGGGCAGTTCTACTGGCCGTCAGTGGGCATTTTCGTGGCCGCCTATGGGCAGTTTTTCATGGCCGCTAACATCCGTAACGGCACAGTAAGCGCCGGCAAGATCTGCAGAGAGCGCGGGCATCGAGCCATTCTCTGAAAACCTGCCCTGGCGGCACCTTTGGATGATGTAGCGCCTCCTCATCACCTTCAACGATCTCGCCCAGTTCCGCGAGGTTCAGAGGATAACTTCACGCGTGATGCCGTACGGGACCTTCTCGGTAAGTTCAGCTGTATAGCTTCCTGGGCCATTGCGGGTAACGATGATTCCGAGCGTTCCCGACAGCTTTGCAACCGTCTGAAGGTCTCTAACGGCAGCGTTGAGCGTGTCGTCCAGGGAATTACGTTCCTGCACTTCTATGTTGATGTGCCTAAGCGTTGAGGGCATACATCATCCTTTTCTTGCCGGTACTTTAGCCATGGCGCTAACGTCTGAGAATCCTCACCTGTTAGTCCTGGCTCGTCGTAGCTCTTGAGGGAAGGGAAGCCCGTGTGGAGCGGGGCTCCGACTTTTGTGAGAGGCGCTCCAGATCTCGGGCAACCTCTGCGACCGCTAGGATCCGACGGTCTGCCCTCCGGGAGGTTGGCTTTGCGGCAGGTGGGGCTTCTGTCTTTGTCGCAACGGTACGTCTCGGAAGGGATCGCCAGGAGTCGGGACTGGCTGAGTTGGCCAGAGGATCGAAAAAGAGTGGAAAACGGGAGTCTATGCGTTCAGGCATGGGATCCTCTCCACTGGTAAAGCTATGGCGGCGTTGGTTGTTGGAGGAAGAGGCGGCGGGCAGGGGAACCGTCCCACCGGGGTGCGGGTGGGTTGTAGCCACAAGCCTCACTTCGGGGGCAGGCCTTGCTGGGATCCGCTAGTGGGCTGGCAGGTGGCCGCGGGAACGAGTTTCAGCCCAATGACGCAGGCTACGATACCGGCGAGAAATAGCACGCGAAGCACGGTCAATGTCTCGTTGCCGTGGAACATTGCCCAGCCCACTGTGAGCGCAGCCCCAATACCGGTCCAGACCGCATAGGCGGTGCTCATTGGAATTCGTTTCGACGCGTACCCCAGTCCGAGCATGCTTAGGACCAGGGCCAACGCGAATACCACTGTTGACAACGGGATGGTTAGGCCGCGGCTTTGACCAAGGGCTGTCGCCCAGACTGCTTCGAGCGCTGCGCTTGCAAGGAGGACTATCCAGTGCATTAGCTAACCACCTTCAATCCGACGACACATCCGACGAGGGCGGTCAGAAGCGCCGCACGACCGACAGAAAGTTGCTCCTGTTTGCGGACCACAGCCAGTGCTGCCGTTAACACCGCGCCGATGCCGACCCAAACTGCGTAAGACGTTCCGGTTGGAAGTTCGGTCATTGCGAAAGCAAGGCCCACCATACTGAGAGCCATCGAGGTGACGAAGATGAAGGCGGGACGTTTCCGCCTGAAGCCATTGGAGGCACCCAGCGCCGTGGCCCAAACGGCCTCCAGGACGCCGGACAGTATCAAGACGAGCCAAGCCATTGCGAGATCCCTGCTATGAGTGTTTACGGTGTTGCACACAAAGGGGCGTGCGTGCTCCTCCATAATGCAGTCTGTTGCACTAATAGTGCAACACTTTACTGATTCTTTCGCAAGCTATGTCTAGACCCTGCTTCGACGCTGGCTACTGCTGATGCCATTTCAGGCCGGCTCAGTCCAGAAGGCTAAGAAGGACATCAAGCGCTCTGGCGAGTTGAAGGTCCGTGACGGCACCGTAGCCGATCACCAAGCCATTGTCGGCCGCGCGATCCGCATAGTAGCCCGAGAGAGGCACTAGCTTCACTCCCTGCCGCAAGGCTTCCGCTGCGACTACCTCAGCGCTCGGCTGGGCAAACCGGCTCACCGCATGTAGGCCTCCGTCAAGCGCGGCGAGTTCAATATCAGGACGGTCGCCAAGTCTGGCAATCAAAAGTTCGCGCCGGTGAGCATACTCCCTTCGCGCACGGGAGATGTGTCTCGATAACCCACCTCCTTGGATGTAATGGGCCAGCGCGGACTGCAGAATGCCTGAAACTGGAGTATCAAGGGCTGCGCGGGCTTGCTTTAGGTTTTCTCCCGTTTGCCCCCTGACAACCACATACCCGCACCGCAGCCAGGGGCTGAGGTTTTTTGAAAATGTTCCAAGAAGCACGACATCGGCATTGGAGGGTAGAGAAGCGATCGCGGGAAGAGGCATCCTCTTATGCCGGAATTCGCTGTCGTAGTCGTCCTCCATAACGAGGACTCCATTTTCATCAGCCCAGCTCAACAGGCCGAGCCTTTCCTGGACCGTCATCCTTCCGCCAAGAGGATACTGGTGGCTCGGGGTGACCAGTACGGCATCAGGCATCCCGCTCAAGGAGTCGAGCTGGGAACTTCGGAGCCCGTCCTCATCCACCGGAACAGTCATCAATTCGGCACCAGCTGCCGCCAGAACCCGCCTGGCAGTGGGGTATCCAGGATCTTCAACCAGGACCCGGGGGCGGCCGTTTTGACCCTGACGCTCGCGCAGCATCGCCATTATCAGCTGTAGTCCGTCACTGGTACCGGCTGTAATAACGACGTCATCGCCATCAACGGCAACGCCCCGCGAGGCGGCGAGATGCTGAGCAACTGCCAACCTCAGTTCGTGCGTTCCTAAAACTGGCGGCAAATGTGTAGCCACGTCTGCGGAGACGGCGTTCTTCCACGCAGCGCGCCACTCGCGGTCCCGGAAGGGCGCTCCGGACGGCTGACCGGGGGCCAGATTGATGATACCGACAGCTTCCGAGGTCAGGCCCGGGAGCTTCGTTTTGACGGGCAGATTCTGGATATCCGGCCGGATCGCCACCTTGGTCCCGCCGGCACCGTTGCTCTCCAAGAAACCTTCTCCAGAAAGCTGCTCAAACGCCCGAACAACTACGCCGCGCGAGACGCCGATCTCGGCTGCCAGTCTTCGTGTGGCAGGAAGGTTTTGTTCGGGCTGCAAAATCCCTCCAAGCACCGCGCTTCGTAACTGATTTGCGAGCTGAGCGGACAACGAAGCGGGGCTCTTCCTATCGAGGGTGAAGGGAATCTCAGCCTCGCCCATTTGGACCTCCAAAATATTTGATTCTTGGATCTAGTGTAGGACCAAAGAATTGGGCAGCATAAACCTGTACGTCGTGCCCTTACTGCCTTTGGCTTTTGTAAGGGATTAGCCACATGAAAGAAGGACTTCCCGTGTTCAACGGACTCAGTGCATTCCCGCTAACGCCCATGAAGGGCGAGGACGTCGACCTGGAAGCCGTCGCCCTACTGGTTTCCCGAGCGGCCAGGGCAGGAGTGGACTCGCTGGGCATTTTGGGATCTACCGGAAATTATGCGTACTTGTCGCCCGCTGAGCGACGGGCCGTTCTCCACACTGCAGTCGACGCCGCAGATGGTGTTCCAGTTCTCGCGGGGATCGGCGCCGTGCGCACCAGGGATGTTCTGGGGATGGCTGCTGACGCCCAGACTGCCGGTGCGTCCGCGATGTTGCTGGCGCCAGTGTCTTACCAGCGCCTCAACGACGAGGAAGTTTTTGGGCTGTACGAGCGCGTCGCATCCGAATCCGAGATTCCGGTCGTTGTTTATGACAACCCTGGCACGACCGGCTTTACCTTCTCCGATGATTTCCATGCGCGAATCGCCAGGATTCCCCGCATCGCCTCCATCAAGATTCCTCCGCCCGCCCAAGGAGAAGTGTCTTCACGGATTCGTGGATTGCGTGCACAGCTTCCGCACGGAACGTCACTGGGTATCAGCGGTGACTGGGTCGCAGCCGAAGCCCTCATCGCCGGCAGTGACGTTTGGTACTCCGTACTTGGCGGTCTGCTTCCGGCGCACGCAAAGGCGATCGTTGACCATGTGCGGGCTGGCCGAAACGACCAAGCCCTCCAGGCCTCGGAAGAACTTGAGCCCCTGTGGACCCTGTTCCGAGCGTACGGCAGTCTTCGGGTCGTCTCAGCGCTGGCTGAGATTCTAGGGCTTGTCCCCGTGACGTCGTCTTTGCCACTTCCAGTGCGTGGGCTCGACAGGGAAGGACGTGAGCGTGTTGCCGGCGCGATACGCAGCATTGGCCTTGATGTCTAGGGCTGCCGGTGTTCCTAAGGCAAGGAGATTAGGGTGAGCGTGACGGAACGCTTCCCCCCAGCCTCCACCGCGTCTGGTGGTTTGGCCCGGTACGTTCTTGCCGCCACGTTGGCGCGGAGCGCAGATGGCGGTGCCGTTGTGGCGGTCGTTCTGCTGGCAACAACGAGCGGCGCTCCCGGGTGGTTGGCAGGATTGCTGGGGGCCTGTATCACGGCCCCGCATCTGTTTGGGCCCTTTATCGCCCGTTCCATGGATACAGCCCGTGATGGCCGCACCGTTATCGCGTGGGCCTGTGTCATACACGGGCTGACGCTGGCCGCAGCCGTTCTTCTCTACCGGGTGTCCTGGCCTGTCGTCCCAGCTTTGTTGCTCATCGTGTCCGGCTTGGTCGGACCGCTGCTGACAGGGGGGATCAGCAGCCGGCTGGCGGAAATTGTGGGTCGGGACAGAGCTAGCCAGCGGCGGGCTCAAGGTTGGGACGTTGCGACATACGGCATCGGTGGGACGATTGGGCCGTCACTGGTTGCAGCCGTTTCAGCATGGGCAGGCCCTGCTGTCGCTGCCCTGATTCTCGCCGCGACGACCTTCCTGGCAGCCGGTGTGGTCCGGCTGCTGCCGTTCGTGCCGCAGGCGGGAAACGCCGCAGGCATCCCACGCCCCATTCGAACCTTGACCATCATGGCTTCGAGCGGCCCCTTACGGCGAACGCTGTACATGACCGTTGTGGTCGCCCTCTCTGTGGCAGCCCTACCCATTGCAGCTGTTTCCTCGACACCCAGTCTTGGTGTGGAGTCCGCGGCGGCCGGCGTCCTGACCGCAGCCTACGGATTAGGTGGGCTTGCCGGGTCCGCAGGGGTTATGCTCCGGCCGATGCGCTCGGAAGCAGACCGCTTGATGTCCTGGTGTGCCGCAGCTGTCGGAGTTGCCCTGCTGGGCGCTGCCCTTGCAGGGGTCTTCCAGCTGGCCTTTGCCGCTTACGCTGTGGCAGGCGTCCTGAACTCGTACTTCTTCGCGGCCACCTTGGCGGCACGAAGCGAGTATGCGCCGGCCGAGGCGCGGGGACAGGTCTTTGTTTGGATAGGTGCGGTGAAGATTACTGCCGGTTCCGCAGGGACTGCGGCCGCGGGAGCCCTCGCTGCGTCCGCGGTTCAGCTCCCGCTTGTTCTGGGAGCCGGACTAATCGCAGCAACTGTCATCGTCTCGGTTCTTGAGCGGCGCTTTGTGGGGCTCGGCAGCTAGGTACCGACGGCAGTTTCCGGCTCCCATGGCTGCCGTGTCCCTGGGCCAGGGCGTCCGTGTCGCTCCCGGTTTGCGAAGAGGACTTTTCCGCTCTAGGACGGCAGCTGGTCCTGGAGAAGGGAGGCGGTGTCGCTGGTGGGGCGGAACCCATGTTCCGTTCCCAGCCCAAAGTAGTGCCGGAAGCTGTAGATAGTGGGCTGCCATGTATTCGGGTTGATGTAGTTGGTACCCGGGACAACAATCTCGGGGCTGGCGTGAACGCGGAGAACTTCAGCCTCCACCATGTAGTAGAAGTCGCCGGTGCCACGAGTTGCCTGCCGGACCTCGGCCTCGAATTGCAGGGCGCACTCCTTGATCCGGGGTGGGGATACCAGGTCGGACGCTTGAGGGGTGAGCCCAATGCGCCTGAATTTGTCCTTCTCGTGCACGTACCGCTTTGTCTTCGCTTCGGGGACGGGGCTAAGACCTGTTGTGTCTCCGATGGCTTCGATGTGCTGCCATTGGGATGGGTGGGGAAAGTTCACGGTCAGGCCCGGCCGCCTGCGAAGATTCGCGGCTGTATGACCATCCGCCAGAAGGCCCAGTACGATCATTTGATCCAGTGCCCAGTATGAGGAAGCCGGGGAGATGTTTGTGGAACCATCAGCATTTTCTGTGCAGAGCAACATGACCGGGTGCCGACGTATAGGACACTCGGTTGGATGGTGATGTGCGTTGTGGTGCTCATGATTCTTCCTGGGTGGCTGCCGGATCGGTGTTTGCTGTCATGGGTTTCCTGCTGACTTTGCTTGTGAGTGCAGTCAAGGCCTGGACGGGGGGCCCCGTTTAGGACTCCGTCCAGGCCTTGAAAGGTCTGCAGGTTCTACTTTGCGCCGAAAGTTTCGTCCAGGGCGTTGAGGATGTCGTCGATGAGGTCTTCGGGGTCTTCGAGCCCGATGGAGAGACGCAGGTGGCCGTATTTGTGGAACGAGGCGGGGTAGTTCTCGGAGCCACCGCGGGCGTCCGGGCCGACGTGGACGATGAGGGTTTCGTCGTGGCCCAGCGATACAGCTGAGGTGATGACGTTCAGGTTCTTGACGAAGCGGTTTTGGGTGTCCGAGTCGCCTTCAACAGCGAAGGCCATGACCCCGCCGTAGCCGCGGCCGCCGAACTGTTTGCCGGCCAGCTCGTGCTGCGGGTGCGAGGCCAGGCCCGGGTAAAGGACATAGGCGATGCGGGAGTCGGACTCGAGCACGGCGGCGACCTTCTCCGCGCTGGAGAATTGCTGCTTCAGGCGCAGGGGGAGGGTGACGGAGCCGCGCATGATCATCCAGGCGTTGAACGGCGAAATGACGCCGCCGGCATCGACGACAGCATCGTGTTTGATGTGCTGAACGAGCTCCCGCCGCCCGATGACGACCCCGCCCATCGCGTCGCCGTGGCCGTTGATGTACTTGGTCAGCGAATGGATGACCAGGTCGGCCCCGTCGTCAAGGGCCCGGTAGAACGGAGCGGGGGTGAATGTGGCGTCAACAGTCAGGAGGATGCCGGCTGCTTTGGCGATGCCAGCAAGGGCTGCCACGTTCGCGACTTTCGTGGTCGGGTTGGCGATGGTTTCGGCGTGGATGAGTTTGGTGGTGGGGCGGATCGCGGCCTTGACAGCTTCCAGGTCGTCGGCGTCGACGAACGTTGCCTCGATGCCGTACTTGTCTGGAAGGAGTTCACCGAACAACCGGTATACCGCTTCGTAGGTGACGTTTGAAACCACGACGTGGTCCCCGGATTTCAGAAGAGCGAAAAACACGCCGTGGAGTGCTGCAACGCCGGTGGCAAAGGCGGCGGCTGCCTCAGCACCTTCCATCGCGGCAAGTTTAGTCTCGAGAGCGACCTGGTTCGCGCCCGCGTTGCGGGTGTAAACCAGTCCGTCATCGACGCTTGACCAGTTCATGTCAGCGGGGTCGTCTGGAAGCAGGTAGGAGTTTGCCATGACCAAGGGGGTGCGCAGCGCGCCGGTGCCCTTGTCGATGGTGTTGCCGCCGTGTACGGCCCAGGTGCCGTGGTGGACCGAGGAATGGTCGTGCTTGTCAGGGGTGCGCTTCATGGTGGAGTTTCCTTTCCGAGGGCGTGATTGTCAGTACCGGATGCTGCGTGGCATGGGACGGTAGTTGAAAAGTGTTTGGGTTGTGGATGCTTCCAGTGACAGCACCGAGGACTGAACTTTGAAGAATGTGATGATTTTTTCAAGCCGCTCGTGGCTTGAGGCTTGGACCCTGATCATGATGCTGCGATCGGCTTCCAGGAGTTCGGCATTCGTAATCTCCGGTACGGATTCCATACTGCGGAGCAGGTCATGGCCGTTGCGTCCGGGCTGTTGGACTATCTTGATCAGAGCCGTGATGGGTCTCGCGGCTGGATCGGGGTAGCTACGAACGGCGGCATAGCCGGCGATGTGACCGGTCCGCTCGAGTCGTTGGATGCGCTCGGTGCATTCAGTTGCGCTGATGCCGGTCCGTTGGGCCAGGATCGTTGTCGAAAGCCGCCCTTCTTCTTCGAGGAAGCCCAGAATCAGAAAGTCGGTTTGGTCCGGGGAGAGCTCGGCCGGCGGGATGGCCTCCGTTGGGATGAGGGTCCTGCCGCGGGGTGTGGTTCCTTGCTTTGGGTTCCGGCAGACCGGGGTGTGGGGCGTCGCCGGTGGTGGGTGCAGCATGGAGCTAGCCTTTCCCTGACTCCCGATGACCCGACCCCACACCCCGTTCAAAGACGGCCAGCGAGAACCGTGCCGGTTTTTCATCGTCGTTTTGGTAGCAGTGAGGCATGTCGCCAGGAAAACTAACTGAGTCGCCGACTTGCAGCACGACCCTTTGATCAGCGGCGGTGACGATTACTACGCCTTCCTGAACCTGCAAGAGCTCCTTGGTTCCCGGGGTGTGCGCCTCGCTGGTGTGCTGGTCTCCCGGGCCCAATGTCCAGTCCCACAGCTCCACGATCTCCGGGGGTTCGGTCCCGGCGACAAGGACCCCGCGTCCGCCTGCATCACTTCGCCAGAGAACTGCTCCTTCACCCTTGCGGGTGACTTTCACCGCTTTGGGTTCGGGCGACTGCACGAGATCCGGCAGACCCACTCCCAGGGCGTCACTGATCCGAAGTAGAGTTCCAACGCTGGGATTGGCCGCCGCTTGTTCAACATTGATGATCATGCGACGGCTTACTCCAGCGGCGTCCGCAAGTTGGTCGAGCGTCCACCGCCGGCCCAAGCGCTCCTGTTTTACCCTGTCACCGATAGCGGAAGCCAGTGATGCGATGTTTTCCTCCATAAATGCATGATACTGCACCAGGAGTGCAATGTTCAAGGATTCATGGAGTGGATAACGGAGGGGGCGGGGGAAGCACTAGGAGCTCGGAACGACTACGGGCTCCTCCTTGGGCGCCGTCCGCAGCCTAGAGTGTCGCACGGAATAGGTGAAGTAGAACACGGTTGCCAACAGAATCCAGATGACGAATGCGATCAGGGTAACGGGGCGAAGATCCTTCACAATCCATAGGCAGCCCAGGATGGAAAGGATGGGCACCACCGGATAGAGCGGCACTTTGAACGGGGCCGGCTGGTGCGGGGCCCGGGAGCGTCGAATCATTACGGCCACTGACACCACGATGAAGGCGACCAGGGTTCCAATGCTGGTCATCTCGGCCAGGAAGTTAATCGGCAGCAGTCCCGCCAGCATGGCCACTGCCGCGCCGGTGATAATGGTGCCGGCGGCGGGTGTCCGGGTTTTGGTGTTGATACGGGAGAAGACTTTCGGCACGAGTCCGTCGGAACTCATCGCGAAGAAGATACGGGTCTGGCCGTACAGGACGACCAGCGTGACACTGAAGATGGAGACTATGGCCGCGAGGGCAAGCACTGTGCCAGGCCAGCTTGCATTGGTAACGGATTGCAGGATGGCCGCCAAGCCTGCTTCCTGCCCTTCAAAGGCCGCGGCATCCTGTGCGCCGATGGCGACGACGGCAACAGCAATGTACAGGGCGGTGACGACGGCAAGAGTGATGATGATGGCCAGAGGCATGGTGCGGGCAGGGTTTTTGGCCTCATCGCCTGCCGTGGAAACCGCGTCCAAGCCAATGTAGGAGAAGAAGATGATCCCGGCGGCTCCGGTGATCCCGGCGGCGCCCATCGGGGCGAAATTGGCAAAATGATCCTGGTTCCATCCGGTGACCCCGATCACGATGAACATGATCAGCACTGCGATCTTAACCAGTACCATCACCGCATTGGCCTTCGCTGACTCATTGACGCCCCGCACCAGCAGCGCGGTACACATGGCAATCAACACGATCGCTGGAACATTGACCACTCCACCAGCTTCTGGCGCGGCGGAAAGGGCCTCCGGGATACGGATCCCGAAAAGGTTGTCCAGAGCCTGATTGAGATATTCGGACCATCCAACGGCAACCGCCGCTCCCGAGACGCCATATTCCAACAGCAGACATGCCCCAACAGCCATCGCCGGCAATTCCCCCAACGTTGCATAGGCGTATGAGTACGAGGACCCTGAGGCCGGGATGACGCTGGCCATTTCCGCGTAGCACAGTGCAGTAAGCCCAGCGACAACAGCGGCGATGACAAAGGACCAGATCACTGCCGGGCCGGCGACAGGCACCGCTTGGGAAAGGACGATGAAGATGCCTGTCCCCACCGTTGCCCCAATACCGAGCATGGAGAGCTGGAAAGTGCCCATGGTGCGGGCGAGAGCCGGTTGGCCGGAGGACTGGGGCGCCCCTGGGACCGATCTGCGAAAGATTTGTTGAAGAAGTGAAGACATCTTTGTTTCCTAGCGTTTTGGCCCCGTGTTGATCAGCCATCCTCCCGGTTCGGCCGCGCCGCTGGAGGCATTGTTCTAGCCGTAAAAAATGAGTCAGGCCGATCAGTGGACGGTAATGGACTTGGCTCCAGCCCCCGACTCTTGGGACTTGTACCATGGTGCACTATTATGCCCTAATCGAGCATTAATGTGATCTTGGTCAATGCTAAGGATATTGGCTCGACAGTGCAACGTGATAGATCTTCAATATTGATTTAGGCTTGCCTTATGGATCCGTACCAGTTGAGTGTGTTGCGCGAACTAGGCGACCATGGGAGTGTGGCTGCGACGGCCCGCGCATTAGGGATAAGCCCCTCGGCAGTGTCGCAGTCCTTGGCAGTGCTTCAGCGGAAGTTCAAAGCACCGCTTACGCAGAAGCGCGGCCGAACGGTGGAGCTCACCGACGCCGGCCAGGCTCTGGCAGTTGCGGCCATTGCGGTTTCAGAGGCGATAACGCGGGCGGAGGCCACGGTTGATGAATTTGTTGGCGGCGTTGATCGTGTGGTTCGGGTCAGCGCCTTTCACAGTGCAGCCGTGACCTTCTTCCCGGAACTGGCTGCTCTGGAGCAGTCCGAAGGATTTCCTGTGGTGGAGTGCGTGGATGAGGATGTGGAGCGGGTCTCCTTTCCGGCTCTTACAGCAAGCTATGACATCGTCATCGGACACCGAATGAGTCACACACCCCCGTGGCCAAGGGACCGTCTGGCAGTCCTCTCGCTCCTGAGGGAACCCATGGACGTTGCGATGCACGCATCACATGAGCTGGCCGGCAGAAGTGTGCTCCGCCCCTCCGACCTGGTGGAGACGACGTGGATTTCTACCCATACCGGCTTTTCCCCCGCGGACACCCTGGATGCCGTGGCAGCAGCGGCGGGCCATCCGATGCGCGTCGTTCACCGAATCAATGACTTCAGCACGACGGCTGCGATGGTTTCAAAAGGGGGGCACCTGGCACTCCTGCCACGTCACACTGTTCATATTCCTGCCGCGGAGAATGTTGTCCTGCGCCCCTTGGAGGGACTGCAGACAGTCCGTCACGTAGATATGTTGATCCGCCCCGAACGGGTCGTCCACCGGGCCGTCGCTGTAGTTATCGATGCATTGCGCCGCATCGCTCAATCCCACGTCCATGAACCGACAGGCAGGAATATCAGTGTCTAAAAGTCCCCGCGATGATATTGACGCGCAGATTTTGGCGGAGCTGCGGCGTAATGCCCGGATCAGCTTGGCCCAATTGGGGGATCAGGTTCTGCTCTCGCGCAACGCGGTGCGTCAACGCATTGAGCGCCTCGAACGTGACGGGTTCATCAAGGGTTACACCATCAAGGAATCAACCGGCGATGGAAATCCCACCGTCAACGCAGTACTCCTGGTCCAGCGGCACGACAGGATGCGCGGCAGCGACGTCATAGCGGGACTGCGAGCCATTCCCGAGGTGGCAACATGCGATGTGGTCAGCGGAGAACTTGATCTTGTGGTCAGGGTGGAGGCGCCTGACGCTGCACGCATCCAGGCGATTTGGCGGCAAGTATCCGAGTTCCCCGGCGTCCGGGATATCACCACCGCACTATCGCTTTCCACCGTCATCGACAGGCACGTCCCGCGGACGGCAACGGGCCTCCCGCCGATTAGTCCACATCCAGGCGTTTAACGAGGTCCGGCCCTGGGGAACCGAATGGTTCCCCAGGGCCGGGTTGCTGCAAACACGTTGCAGGAAGAGGAGTCCGTGCTTGCAGCATGCCGGTGGTAGCTGGACCAGCTGAGGGAAGCAAGGTCAGTGCCGATCATCGCTTCTTCCCGGGCGGTCCCCTCCGGCGGTCTGGTTGCCTTGCGTCAGGTCAGGAGCAGCGCATCCACCTGGTCCTGCTGGAGCAGGCCTTCGCGCAAGGCCATATCAACGACGCTTTGGCCGGAGACCAAGGCCCGGTGAGCCAGGTCAGCCGCGGCAGAGTATCCCAGCAGGGGCAGCAACGCCGTGGCCTGCGCAGTCGAGGCACGGGACCGTGAGCGCAGCAGCGCCTCGTTCGCCTCAATCCCGTTGACGCAAAGTTCTCGCAGGACATCGCTGCCGTTGGTAAGCCATTGAACGGACTGCAGCAGCGCGTGGGCAATCACGGGTTCGAATGCGTTGAGTTGAAGTTGCCCGTTCTCCGCTGCCATGGTGACAGTGACATCGGCGCCTGCCACGAAAAAGGCAATCTGGTTCACCACTTCCGGGATCACCGGATTGACCTTTCCAGGCATAATCGACGACCCTGCCTGCCGCGAGGGAAGGCGGATTTCGGCAAGTCCTGTTTGAGGACCGCTGGAAAGTAGCCGAAGGTCGCTGCAGATTTTGGAGAGCTTAATAGCTGTCCGTTTCAAAGCACCCGAGAACGTCATGAACGCACCGGTATCCCAAGTGGCTTCAACGAAATCATGGGCCCTCGAAAAGCCAACCCCGCTGACCAGTGAAAGCTTGTCGATCACACGTTCGAGGTAGCGCGGATCCGCCGTGATGCCCGTTCCTATCGCCGTGGCCCCGAGGCTGCATTCCAGCAGCAGCGATGCAGCCTCGCGCAGCCGCCGCTGGTCCTCGTCAAGGGTCACGGAGAACGCCGTGAACTCCTGTCCCAAAGTCATCGGAACTGCATCCTGCAACTGCGTGCGTCCGACCTTCGGGACGGAGGCGAATGCATTGCCCCGTTCCGCAAAAGACGCAGAAAGGAGTGCCAGCCGGTCAAGGAGGTCCTCGAGCGCGAGGACGAGCGCCAGGCGGACCGCTGTCGGGTAGACATCATTGGTGGACTGACACTTGTTCACGTGGCCGATCGGGTCCACGACATCGTAGGCTCCCAGTGGTTGCCCCAGGGACTGCAGGGCCAGATTGGCGATAACCTCATTGGCGTTCATGTTGGTGGACGTCCCCGCACCGCCTTGGACGACGTCCACACGGAAGGCATGATCCACTTCCCCTGCGGCGACCGTGTCACAGGCGTCCGCGATGGCGCGTCCAACATCACCAGGGATAAGGCCCAGCTCCGCATTGGTCACGGCTGCGGCCTTCTTTACGTAGGCCAAGGCGCGCACGAGGTGCCGGTGCGTTCCCAGTTGAATCCCGCTGATCGGGAAATTAAGAATTGCTCGTTCGGTGTGGATGCCCCACAGCGCCGACTTGGGAACAGCGAGCGAGCCCAGACTGTCCCGCTCAATTCTTACCCCGTTCATGATGCGATAGCGATGACTTTGGGCTGGGTCATCTCCTCGTAAGCGAACCGGACACCCTCGCGCCCCATGCTGCCGTACTTCGACCCACCGAAGGGCATGGCATCGAGGCGGTAGTCCGAAGAGTCATTGATCATCACGCCTCCGGCATCGATGGCCTTGGCCGTTGCCAGGGCACGCTTCAGATCGTTAGTGAAAACGCCGGCCTGCAGCGCGTATTCACTGTCGTTCGCCAGTTCGATGGCTTCCGCTGCGGAGTCAAACGCCTCGATGAGGACAACGGGTGCGAAGAGTTCTTCACTCCATGCCTCGCAGCTGCGGGGGACACCGGTAAGGACCGTAGGAGTCATTACGGATCCGTCCACGGTGCCGCCGGTGAGAAGCCGTGCACCCGCAGCTACGGCCGCATCGATTTTGCGCTTTGCCTCGCCTGCGGCGCTTGCGCTGATCATCGGGCCGATATCAGTCTGCTCACTGCGGGGGTCACCCGTCTTCAGGTCTTTAGTCTGGGTCACGAACTCCTCAAGGAAAGCATCAAAGACCGGCCGATGAACGAGGATACGCTGTGCTCCGATGCAGTTTTGCCCTGCTGCCCAGAAGGAGCCGGACACGCTGGCTTCAACGGCGGTGGCAAGATCTGCGTCATCGAAGACGATAACCGGCGCATTTCCGCCCAGTTCCATGGAGAGCCGTTTGATGCCGGCGTTGGCGGCGATCGCCCGTCCTGTCGCGAAGCCGCCTGTAAAAGAGACCATTCGGACCAACCTGGATGAGATGATGCTTTGTGCCACGGTACGGTCGCCCAGCACTGTGATGACGAAATCGGCGGGAAGCCCTGCTTCCTTCAGCAGGTCAACGAGGAACATGGCCGTCAGCGGTGTCAGCTGGGACGGTTTGAGGATGACGGTGTTTCCACCGGCAATCGCAGGGCCCAGCTTGTGTGCCACGAGGTTAAGCGCGTCGTTGTAGGGAGTAATTGCGGCGATAAGCCCCAGGGGCTCCCGGGTAAACCAGCCCTGGCGCTTTTCCGAACCCGCAAACGAATCGAACGGGACGACTTCGCCCACGTTGCGTCGAGTCTCGGCTGCTGAGAGCTTCAGGGTGTTCACTGCCCTGGAAACTTCCTTGCGGGCCTGGGTTATGGTTTTTCCGGCTTCGGCAACGATGAGTTCAGCGGCTTTGTCCGTGCGCTGGAGCAGCAGCTCGGCGGCCGTGTCAAGGATGCGTCCGCGCTCATGCCTGGGCATGGCGGCGGCTGCCGGGGCCGCGGCAGCCGCCCGGATCAGCTCGAGTTGGACATCGGCCTCTATGCATTGGGGCAGGGTGGCCAGGACAGTCCCGTCGTACTTGTTGTGGACGACCAGTTCTCCGACTGAGGTAGCTGCTTGGGGCGTGGTGGTTGCTGTCTCAAGCACGGACGGCTCCCTTCACGAAAGCGTCGACGGCGATGATGTCAGAGACCAGGGCATAGGCGGTTTCAACGCGGCCGGCGCCAGGACCGGATACCGTCACAGGGCCAAGCAGGTCGGTATCGAAAGACACGGCGTTGGTGGCACCGCTGATTCCTGCGAGCGGGTGGTCGCCGAGAAGAGCCACGGGCTGAACGGTGGCCACGACACGGCCTTCCTCAGTGCGACGTGCTTCACCAATGAGCTTCCACCGCAGACCCTTGCCCAGTGCCTGTGCCACGTCGTCGCTGGTGATGTCCTGGATGCCTTTGGTGTCCACCTCGCTGGGCTGCAGGTTGGTGCCGAGCAGTTCGTTGGCGAGGATCGCGACCTTGAGGCGGACGTCGGATCCGCCGATGTCAGCGGTGGGGTCAGCCTCTGCGTACCCCCGTTCCTGGGCTTCGGCGATGGCTTCGTTGAGGCGCAGGCCATCTTCCATTCGGCCCAAGACGTAGTTGCTTGTCCCGTTCAGGATGCCCTGTACAGCGTTCAACTCGAGGCCTCCGAGCATCTTGTGTGCCAGGCGGATAACCGGCGTGCCGCTCATCACCGAACCTTCATATTCAAAGCGGACACCATTGCTGGCAGCCAACTGCGTCAGTTCCTGACCGTAAAGGGCAACGGGGCCCTTGTTGGTGGTTACGACGTGCTTCCCGGATTCCAAGGCCCAGCGGACATGGGATACGGCGGGTTCGCCGTCCACGGGGCTCGTGAAGGTCGCTTCGACAATAATGTCGGCAGGGCTGTTTTTGATGACTTCTTCATTGCGCGGATCGCTGCTGCCCCCGGGCAGGCCGTCGAAGGATGACCCGCGGGGCATCGCCAAGACGGCGGCGAGATCTATGCCATCGCCCTGAACCAGTGAGCCGAAGGCCAGATCCGTGATTGCGACGACGCGCAGCTCGAATCCCAGTGCGGCGAAGCGCTGCGGTTCGTCCCGAATCAATTCTGCGAGGGCACGGTTAACGCCACCGAAACCGATAAGGGCCAGGTTGTAGGTAGTCACGCAAATCTCCTTGGTTGAGCTAATAGATCCTGTCCCTTAAGCCTCGTTGCGGGCGGTGTCAGTTACCCAGAGGCAAACCGTCTGAGAAGACTGACGAAATCACCAAAAACTGGGACACAGCGCCCCAACTGTCAGTGCGGGGGATGGGGGGAGGTCCGCACGCCAAGGAGTAATGGCTGGTCACCGATTAAAGGAATGTGGCCGGTCACCCATAGAAGGGTGACCGGCCACATGTCACTGCCGAGGGTTGCGATTACCAGCCGCGTTGGGCGAGGCGGTGGGGTTGGGGGATTTCGTCGACGTTGATTCCCACCATGGCTTCGCCGAGCCCGCGGGAGGCCTTGGCGATGACGTCGGGGTCATCGTAGAAGGTGGTGGCCTTGACGACGGCGGCGGCGCGCTGGGCCGGGTTGCCGGACTTGAAGATGCCGGAGCCGACGAACACGCCGTCGGCGCCGAGCTGCATCATCATGGCAGCGTCAGCGGGGGTGGCGATGCCGCCGGCGGTGAACAACACCACCGGGAGCTTGCCGGCAGCGGCGACTTCCTTGACCAGTTCGTACGGGGCCTGCAGTTCCTTGGCGGCGACGTACAGTTCGTCCTCGGGCAGGGCGGAGAGCCTGGCGATCTCGGAGCGGATCTGGCGCATGTGCCCGGTAGCGTTAGAGACATCCCCGGTGCCTGCTTCACCCTTGGACCGGATCATTGCCGCGCCTTCGTTGATGCGGCGCAGGGCCTCACCAAGGTTGGTGGCGCCACAGACGAAGGGAACCTTGAAGTTCCACTTGTCGATGTGGTTGACGTAGTCGGCCGGGGTCAGCACCTCCGACTCGTCGATGTAATCGACACCGAGGGACTGCAGGACCTGGGCCTCGACGAAGTGGCCGATGCGGGCCTTCGCCATGACCGGGATGGACACGGCATCGATGATCTGGTCGATCATGTCCGGATCGGACATCCGGGACACGCCGCCCTGCGCGCGGATATCAGCCGGAACACGCTCCAGCGCCATCACAGCAACAGCACCGGCGTCTTCGGCGATGCGGGCCTGTTCGACGTTGACGACGTCCATGATGACGCCGCCCTTGAGCATCTCAGCCATGCCCCGCTTCACGCGGCTGCTGCCGGTTTGACCGGAAGTGGCCTGTGCCGGGGCTTCGGGGGAAGTATTCATGGTTGTTCCTTCAGTGCTGGGTTGGTATCGCCCGGCGCCATGTTTGCTACGACGGTGAACTCTTTGGTTTCGATGATTTTCCGGGTTCGTGATTGCTCATCGAAGATCCACAGCAGGGACATTTCCGGCAGGAGCTCGGTAATGGTGCCGGCATGGCAGAGCGTGTCGTCCCGCAAGGCCCGGATCCTGGTTCCCGGCGCCAGGTCAAAAATTCGGGCCGGCACGGTAAAGCCGTCGTTGGCGTGGGGTAGCAGGTGGGGAGGGATGAAGCCGCTGGGGGCGGGTTTTTTCGGGGTCATGTCAGTCCTTCTTCGCAGCATTGCTGGGGGAGGGAGGATGCAGTTTCGGGGCGGTGGTCACCCGCAAAATTTTCGATGGCCGGCGGGAAAGCGGCTTGCCTCGCCGGTGTGGATGTATGTGGTGATCTTTGTCCGCCGCGTTGGGCCGCGGCTCCTGCGGCAACAACCAGGAGCAGACCCAGCAGTTGCAGCGGTGATGGCAGCTGCTGGAGGACAATTGCCCCCAAGAGCAGTCCGATGGCTGGTTCCAGTGCCATCAGGGTGCCGAAAGCAGTGTGGTTCATCTGGCGCAGCGCGGTCATTTCCATGATGTACGGCAGGACAGGTATGAGGAGCGCCAGCCCAGCGGCGACACCGATAACGTTCCAACTGATGCTTCCCAGCGCCTGGGGCACGCCGAACGGGGCGACAGCCGCTGCAGCAATAGGAATTGTCAGCGCCAGGGCACCTATGCCGTTAAACCGGTCTCCAACCCGTTGGGTCAGCAGAATGTAGCTTGCCCATCCCACCGCTCCGAGCCCTGCATAGCCCACCCCGATCAGGTCGACGCTTCCCAACCAAGGCTCCGTCAGCAGAAGAACACCGGCAAGTGCTGTCCCGGGCAACACGAGGGAGCGGGCACCGCGTCCTCGGATGGCGGCAACGCTCAGGGGGCCGAGGAACTCAATAGCTACCGCTGTGCCCATGGGCAGCCGTTCCATGGCTGCCAGAAACGTCACCGACATGAGCCCGGTTGCGATGCCGAGGCCGACCACCGCCGGGATGTCACTCAGCCGCAGTGTTCTCAAAGGTGGACGCGCCAGAACCAGCAATATCAATGCGCCCATCGTGAGGCGCAGCCAGGCAGTGCCAATCGGGCCCAGCGTGGTCATCATCCCTGCAGAAAGAGCAGAGCCCAGCTGTATGGAGAACATGGCCGCGATCGTCAATACCCAGGGCGGGATGGTGGGCAGACGCAGAGCGGTCACAGGGAACTCCTCGTCGGCTGGACGCAGCCTCTTCGCGTTCGCGAAGAAATGCTCACAGTTGCCCGTTGCCTAAGAGGTGCTGCGCGATGGCAATGTCTGGTCCAAGGCCCGAGAGATGCGTGGAGAGTTCGTTGGCTGCTTCTCGCAGGGCTTCAGTGCTGAGCGGGTCCAGAGCATCAAGAATGAACAACGCGGTTGTCGTCTCGTCCTGAAGTTGCGTTCGCCGGCCCTGGCGCCAGTTCCACCGGCGGCACGTAACTCCTTCCTCGTCACACCAGACGACCTCGCCCGGTTCGGGGTGTTCGATGACAATTTCGCCGTTGGCTGCAGTGTCGAAGGGTTCTTGCCCGGTGGCACGGACCAGGCGGGGGGCACCACTGTAGCGCGAAAGATCCTCACCTCCGAGGGGGATCTGATGAAGCACAGAGATGGCGTTGTAAATATCCGTCAACCGGTTCACCCGGGGCAGGCCGGTGGCTGCCCTGCGCAACAGAGCCTCCAGGCTGTTACGGGTGCGGTTGGGCTTCGCGCCGAAGGCCTGATAAGCCTGGCGCCAGGCAGCGACGTGGGAAAGAGTATCCACTTTTTGCTCGGCCAGTGCCCGGCGGGCAGAAGCCTCAGCCTCTGCGAGCAGGGCGTCACTGGCCTCATCACTGGGCCCGGGCACAAGCCCATCAACGGCGAGAAGCAGGGCCCGGTAGTCCGGGCGCAACTCAAAGACGGCAGCGTCAATGCTGGTGCCGTCGAGGACTTCCTGAAGCTGTGCGGTTGTGGACATCTGCTGTCTCCCGGGGTTGTGCTGTTTCGCGGCTTACGTAACTTAAGAGAACTGTTCTGCGCGTACCTGTAAAGGCATCATACTGCACTTTGAGTGCAAAAGAAAAGGGAAATCACGATTGATGGAGCTGCTGGCTTGCTCTTCGAATGGCTCTGCTGACCCGTTCCAACCGTGAGCTGGAGATTGACCAGCAGTGCCAGAAGAGTTCTACGTCGATGTAAAGCGGGGGCTCAAGTCGGGCAAGACCGGTCGCCTTTCCGGTGCTGTAGAACTGCAGTTCCGGAATCAGACCCCACCCAAGGCCTGCGCGGGCAGCCTCAAGAACGCTGTCAGGAGTGGGTATGGTGTGCGTGGGCGGGGGATCTGAAACGGCCCGCATGCCCAGCACGCGGTCGTGCAGGTCGTCGTCCGTGCAGCGGATCATGGGCATCTTCTGCCAGTCAGGGCCCTGTCCATTACTGAAACGCCGGATCAATGCCGGAGCAGCGACAGGAATGTAACGCATGATGCCCAGCCGTTCCACACGACACCCTCCAATAGGATTCGGATGGGTGCTTACAGCTCCCAGGACATCTCCTTTGCCCAGCAAACCGGCCCTGTCGCTGTTCTGTTCCGTGATGCGCAGGTCCAGCTCAATATCGGCCCAATCAGCCATGTCTGCCAGTACGGGGGAGAACCACGTGGCCAGCGAATAGGAGTCAACTGCTATGGATGCCGCAGCTCGCCGTTGCGGTCCCTGTCCCAACCCCTCCAGGGTGTCCGCCTCCAGCTCCTGCACCTGGCGGGCCATCTTGAGCAGGACTCTGCCGGCAGCTGTTGCGGTGGCGGGCGGCCCTCTCCGGACGACCACCTGCCCCACCGAGGACTCAAGGGCTTTGATCCGCTGGCTGACTGCAGACGCGGTGACTCCCACGAGGCGTGCGGCCGCTTCAAACGATCCCGTTTCAACAACGGCACTGAGGGCGCGCAAATATTCAAAGTTCATGATCAGACAGAAAGTACATAGGCTGGGCCGACGTTACGGCGCGGGCAGCTTCCTCGAAGCGTCCCGCCCCGCACGCCGAAGCAGTCAAAGGACTTTGCTGAGGAAGCCTTTCGTACGCTCGTGTTGGGGATTGGCGATGACCTCGCGCGGAATGCCGGACTCCACGACAACCCCACCGTCCATAAAGGTAAGGGTGTCCCCGACCTCGCGGGCGAATCCGATCTCGTGAGTCACAACAACCATTGTCATCCCAGACTTGGCCAGATCCTTCATGACATCCAGCACATCCCCGACCAATTCTGGATCCAGCGCCGAAGTTGGTTCGTCAAAGAGCATAAGCTCAGGGTCCATGGCCAGGGCCCGTGCGATGGCAACCCGCTGCTGTTGGCCGCCCGACAGCTGTGCGGGGTAAAAGTCGGCTCGGTTCGCGAGACCGACCCTGTCCAGGAGTTCAAGTGCCCGCCGTTCCGCACGGACGCGCTTCTGGCCTTTCACCTGGACCGGCGCCTCGATGATGTTCTGCAGGGCAGTCTTGTGACCGAAAAGGTTGAACTTTTGGAACACCATGCCAATATCGCGTCGTTGCCTGGCAATGTCCTTGGCATGGAGTTCATGGAGTTTGCGATCCTTCTCCCTGTAGCCGATGAGTTCCTCGTTGACCTTGATGCGGCCGGCGCTGATGGATTCGAGGTGGTTGATGCACCGCAGTAACGTTGACTTGCCTGAGCCGGAAGGTCCAATAAGTACCGCTACCTCTCCCCGTTTGACGCTCATATCGATGCCTCGCAGGACATGGTGGTCCCCATAAAACTTGTGGACGCCTTCGATATTCACCAGTTCCGGCTGGGACGATGCATTTTCGGCAGCGGGCGGAAGGACACGGGCTGAAGATTTCATCGACCGCTCTCCTCAATTCTGGTCTCGACGTCGACTGAAGGGGCTTGGGTTGCCCCGGACGCTCTCAGTGCAGCCGGATTGAACGCTGTCCGCGCCATGGTTTCAACTCCGCGGCCGTAGTGCTTCTCAATGAAATGCTGTCCGACCATCAGGAAGCTCGTAACCACCAAGTACCAGAACGCTGCCACGATCAGCAGTGGAATCGGCAGATAGCTGCGGTTGGCCAGCGTGTTGGTGACAAATGTCAGATCAAGAGTGAAAGGCACGGCGAGAACCAGTGAGGTCGTCTTGAGCATGCCAATGGTTTCGTTGCCGGTAGGGGGAACGATGACTCGCATAGCCTGGGGAAGGATGATCCGCCACATTATTCTTGTCCCTCGCATCCCCAGTGCTTCGGCAGCTTCAATTTGGCCCTTGTCCACTGACTTCAGGCCTGCCCTGAATATTTCCGCCAAGTAAGCAGACTCATTCAATCCAAGCCCGAGGACAGCGGCCCAGAATGCGTTCAGCAGATCCTGGGTATTCAGGTCCAGGAGGTCAGGGCCGAAGGGGACACCCAGAGTGATTTTGGGGTACAGCACAGCGACGAGACCCCAGAAAATCAGCTGGGTGTAGACGGGGGTGCCACGGAAGAACCAAACCCAGCACCAGCTTGACCACCGGAATATGGGGTTCTCTGATTGCCGCATGAAGGCGAGTAGAACGGCCAAGCTGACCGCAATAACCATCGACAGTACGGTCAGCAGTAAGGTCCAGCCGACCCCCTGAATGACATTCGCGTCCAGCGCGTAAAGAGCGAAGGTCTCCCAATGAAAATTAGGGTTGGTCGCGAGGCTTTGGACGGCCCCGGCCGCGAGCACGACTATGGCCGCGGCACCCACCCATCGTCCAGGATGCCGTACCGGCACCGCTTTTATAAGATCGGGCTTTTTGCCCGTCACGGAGCTGTTCCGGCTGCTGGTGGAGATGCTCATGATTTGACGGTTGGGTTCACTTCAGGCGTGGTGATGGCGCCGTCGGAATTGTTCCATGCGTCGAGAATTTTCTTGTAGGTGCCGTCGGCAATTAGCTTGGCTACCGTCTTCTGGATCAGTTCCGCAAAGGCAGGATCATTTTTGGGTACGGCGATTCCCACCGAAGTGGTGTTGTAAATGCCGCCGATCTTTTCCACCGCACCGTTGGTTTGCTGGACGGCGTAACCGATGAGGGTGGATTCGGCGATCATGGCGTCGATGCTGCCATTGACCAGACGGGTGGTCACATCTGTTTGGTTTTTCAACGTCACGATGTCGATCGGCGCTTTGCCCGCCTTGAGGCATTCCTCGTTGCGGGTTTTCAGGTCCGGATCTTCCTGTGTTGTTCCGGTCTGAACCCCCACAGACTTGCCGCAGACGTCGTCGGGAGAGAAGTTCTTGGGGTTGCCCTTACGAACAGCCCATGCGGTGCCGGCGCTCAGGTAGCTGACAAAGTTCACGGCCTTTAAGCGCTCATTGGTGATGCTGAAGGAACTGATCCCGAGATCGTATTTCGGTCCAAGTGCCGGGAGAATGCCGGTGAATTCCGCAGTCTGAACATCCACTTTGAGGTCCAGTGTCGCCCCGATGGCCTTAGCAAGGTCAATGCCATAGCCCATAGGGGTGCGGTTGTCAGCCCCGCCGAGGAATTCGGCCGGCGCGTAGGTTGTGTCCGAACCGATGATGAGGGTACCCCTGGACTTGATTGTTGCGGGCACCTCGGCGGCTAATGTCCCGTCCGCCTTAACCGTTGCGGGGTCGAAGCTGGTGGCGGACTCCGGAGTCGACCCGGCGCCTGTCGATGAGCCCGAGACGGTAGAGCATGCTGAAAGTGCAAAAATGCCGGCCGTCAGCAGGACGGCTGTTGTTGCCGTGAGGCTCAGACGGGTACGTGCCGTGGGCTTGTGGGGCTGTGTTGTACGTTGCCTGGAAACAGGCCTGATCGTCGACTTCGACATTTTTGCCTCCTGAAGATGCGGTGCCGGAACGGCGGAAGATGATGTGCGCTCATGGCTAATGCCACCAGCGCCTGCGGCGATTGAAGCTGCGACGGACACGGAAGGTCCGGAAAGGCGGTAACAGTTGAGGATCCACTCGCACATAGGTCACCGCCATCACTTCCGCCTTAGTGTGGCGTCGGTACGTGGCCTCAATGGTATGAATCACACCCCGTCGGACCAACGGCCTATTCCCGAATGAAGGGTTAAGGCTTGACTTATGAAAAATGCACCAAACGTGCAGTATCATGCATTTCATAGTCGGGGATCGCCAGGGTTGGTGTCCACAATCGGTGGGAGCAGACAGGAGCGCGAGCCCCTCGCGCTTTACCTCTGGGCGAAGGCGAAAAACTTGCCCGCATCGGCCCGTGGCTGCTCGCGAAGATTCGCGGAGGCCACGAAAGCCGGGGTCTGAGTAATGAACCGGCGCGACTCGGTCACCTTTGGCTCGCACCATATCTGACTGGGAACGTCGGTCAACTGGTGACCGGCAGCCTGACAACCCACCCCAGATGTTAGAGAAAATAGAAAGGCTGAAGCATGACCGTGATAATTGTTGGTGTGGACGGCAGTCCCACTGCATTGAAGGCAGCAGAATCCGCCCGCGATACGGCCGTGGCTCTAAACGCACGTCTCCATGTGGTAACCGCCTTTGACACAGGCCGCACCGAATTTTATGGCAGCGGAAAGGACACCTGGGTCGCCCCCGACGCCTACAGCGCGCAGCAAGTTGCCCAAAACGCTGCAACGAGTCTGGAAGCGCCAGGGCTGACGGTGACATTCTCGGCCGCCCGCGGTACGCCGGCCGATGCGCTGATTGAAGAGGCGGAACGCCAAGCAGCCCAAATGATCGTGGTTGGAAACGTCCGAATGCGAGGCATTGGACGGGTCATGGGAAGTGTTGCCAATAGCGTCGCGCACAACGCCCCCTGTGACGTACTCATCGTAAAAACTGACGATCTTCAAGCGTGAGCAGTCGGCGGCCAGTGGAGCAGACCGAAATCTATGAGCTAAGGAGCAAATTGTTGACTGAGATTATCGGTGGAGTAGAAGTCCCGAACAGTGTCCTAGTCCGCGAGGCAACACTGCTCGCCCGAGAGGCATCCGAGACGTCTGTCTTTGATCACTCGCGAAGGGTCTACTTCTGGGGAATCCTGAAACTGCGAGCACTTGCCCGTGAGGTGGATCCTGAACTTGCCTACGTTGGCAGTCTCTTTCATGATCTTGGGCTAAGTGCCAAGTATCGGACCAGCAGCGAACGCTTTGAAGTGGACGGCGCGAATGCTGCATATGACTTCCTCCGAGAGCACGGCCGCTCAGATCAGGACGCACGTAACGTCTGGCTTGGAATAGGCCTGCATACAACACCTGGAATCACCGAGCACCTGGCACCTGAGGTCGCCGTTGTAACCTTGGGTGTTGAAACTGACGTACTCGGGCTGCATCTTGAGGGGTTGCCCTCCGAGGCGCGCGAAGAAGTGGTTTCAGCTCACCCTCGGCCGGATTTCAAGCAGAACATCCTAAGGGCCTTTTACGACGGAATGCGAGATCGCCCGGAAACGACGTTCGGAACCATGAATGATGACGTTCTTGCCCATTTCGATCCTTCGTTCAAGCGGCAGAACTTCGTTGACATTATCCAGAAGAACGACTGGCCGGAATAGGTTACGAAATTAGGTCCGTTTGGTCCACAGCGCCGAGGATCCAGACCAAGGCTTGTTTAGACAAACCTGCTCCCTTTGAAACCCGAGGGCTTGCAACTACTTCTACTCCCATGTTTCGAGCGCCGATAAAGAAGATTCCGTCAACCTGCCGAAGGCTTTCGGGAGAAGCAGCCCTGACTATGTGTTGTCCTCGGTTTCAGCCCTGATTCAAGCGGGGTGGTGGGGTCTCCCACTGCCCTGTCGCGCTGCTCGCGGGGCCGGCCATTGGCCCAGGACTTCGTGAATGCAGAGCTCCTCGGCCGCCGCCACCAGTTGGGCGGCGAGGATTGCGACTTTGATGTTGGTGTTTTGGCTTTGCTCGGCGAGCCGGTCGAAGGCCTCGCCGGGGCTGACGTTGAAGTAACCCATGATGATGCCTTTGGCTTGTTCGATAATGCCCCGGGTGGCGTAGGCGTTGACAAGGGCCTCCGCGGCGGCACGCCCGCTCTCGACGGCGATCGCGCGGGTCAGATCGATGGTCAGACCATGAATGGCCGAAACTTTCCCGGTTTCGTCCCGTTCCGCCTCAGCGACGGTCAGGACGCGGTGTTCATGACCCTTGCTATCCAAGATCCTGTGAAAGTTCGAACCTTGGCCACCCTCACGGGTGAGGGTTTGAATGAGTTGGCGGGCCGCATCCCGGTCCCGCGGGTGCTTGTGGGAGAGAACGAGCTCTACAGTGGGCACGACCTCACCCTTGGTATATCCGTGGATGAGGTACATGCCCTCGGACCACTCAGTCAGGCCGGTACTCATCGACAGCCTGAAGGTCCCGGTAGGGCATCCCTCGCCAGCGGGAAGGGGAAAGCCGTACGACACACGATCCTCGGACAAACGTCATACTCCTCGGCACGATCAGGGCCGCTGGCACGGCCTCCTCACGATACCAACGCCCTGCCCGCCTGCGAACACTCCGGCAAGCATTCACGAATCACATGCCTCCACGGGGCCGGTATCTTGAATATTTCGGCCCGTAGACTCCTGTCAGTTTGACCAGGCACAACAGCAGAGGAGAAAGTATGGGCAGCCGTTAAGCAGCAGCGGTGTTTTGGCTGGACAACTCCTGCAGCAGCTCGGGAGCCCGCCAGAACTCAGCGGTCCGCGGTGAGCTTCCCGCACATCGGACAGAACCCTTGTCGGCAGCTAAAAAAAGCCCTTTTCGAACTCTCCCCCGCGCACCCCAAAGCGCCGATAGCTTATATTCCGTCAACCTGAGGAGTGAGAAGGGCGCCACCCACGCCAAGTCCATATCCACCGTGATCGAAGACATCCCAGGGTCTACCGCGGCACGCCCTAAGCCCCTTCGTACATGCGCGCAGCTGAAGCGTCTAAGGAGCTTTCCTGACCGGCTTCGATCAAGAACTGCTTGGTCACGTGGCTCTTCAGTTTGTCCACAATCTTGGCGATTCTTGCTGATCGTCGTGCATCGTCCAACGATTCCGCTTCGGCAACTTGGTCCATAACTTCTTGGAAGGCCGAGCCCTCCATCCTGCGACCAAGAGAAACACCGAGAAGACTCGGGAATACGTTTCGATAGGTCGTCCGGACATCTGCCGCGGCAGGAGCGAGCGTTAAGAAGTTCAGTAAGAAGTCCGGGCGCATCACATATCTAGATCCATGCTTAGCGACCAAGTCGCGCGTATGACGCAGAATCGACGTTTCACCAGTCAGCCACCACGTACTCAATCCAAACTCAGTCGCTGCATGAGTCTCCTTACGTTGGATCCGCCGCCCGTACACAGCAGATGCCAAAATGGCGTCGTTCCGGGCTAGGTCTTCATTCTTCTTGAACGGAGCCAGAGCCGAAGCAACTCGATCAACTTCCTCTTCATCGTAGTGCTGGGCGAGATCATCCGTAGATCTGTAAATCATATTGAACGCACTGCACAGGTATTTCCGGAGATCTTCATATACTGTTTCGGTATTTAAATCCTCATAATCACAAAACTGCTGAACGTAACCCTGCCAGCTGCGAGGTCGTCGCAAGCCCAGCTCGGTATTGATGTGTGCATACAAGTAGGCCCGCAAAAGTATTCGAGGCACATCCCGGATGATTTCGTATGGAAGATTATCTCGCAGACGTGAAATATAACTCTTATGGTCCCAATCGCAAACACGAAGGTGATGCGCAATTTCCTCGAGAACAGGACGTGTTAGGACCAGTTTGGCTCCATGCTGCGCTGCCATTCGGAGAGTGTTGCGAGTCATTTGATCCGCATCAGGAAGGAAATACTCGCTGAGCGCACGGATCAGGATGTCGCTGCCAACATAGAGATAGAAGTCTCCGGCGAGATTCTGGAAGTAGTCCACCAATCGCGGCTCAGCATTAAGCGTAAACAGTAACGAGTAGGTGAGGGAAAGTTTATGGAGGTATAACCGCTCCTTTTCATGAGATTCATAAAGAACGCCCCGTAAAGCACCGAGGGCAGCGTCGCCGATCAGGGCGCCTCTGCTTCCGGTGAGTCCTAGCTCAACAAGGGCGGCTCGAATTGCTTCAGTGATGGTAGGAAAGGATCGCGTATCGTCTTTACCTCGGCTTACAAAACTTGCAAATTCGAGGCCCTGCGTTTCGAATGCTAATTGAACGGCGCGGTTGGCAACCTTTGCTGCGTCACGGGCTCCGACCGGCCCCAAGCCCGGGCGGGGCGTGCTTTGAATCCGAGCTTCAAGGCTTCCCAGGAACTCGATTCTGAGGGCTTCGTCAGAGGCGCTTTCCTCCTCTATACGTTGCCTCGTTTCGAATGGCAGACAGTAGAGCCCCTCCTTGTTATGAGCGCGGATGGCCCGGCCACCGGGGTAGTGCTTTGAAGACAGGCTTGTGAGGCGTCTTTCGATCCTGCGTTCAACGTGCGGCAGGACACCCGGGAGTTTTGCCCCAATGCGGTTACGAATCTCCGCACTGCTTCGAAGCAGTGCCCGATCTGGATCAGTACCTTCTAGGGCCCACAAAATCAGCGCGTCCGTCATGGCATGCACGAGTTGAAAGTCGCCGTCCTGGCGGTTGAGCTCTTGCGCCAAGAAGACATACACCGCGGGTGATTGGACATGCCTGGATATCGGCACGATTGTGGACTTTCCCACACCCTTTAGAAAGTCGGTATGGGTCCTGAGATAAGCATCAAATGCCGAGATGGTCTGGGGCCCATCATTCACATGCGATTTGATGTAGTTGCCGTCGCGAATCGTGATCGTGACATCAAGTTCGTCAGTTAGCGATCGTTCCACTCGATCCACGTATCGGACTTCACGGGGTGACAGATAGACGAGGCTTTTGGGCTTTCTCCCAAACTCAAAGAGCCTCGCAACCGTTCGACGGATCTTCCCTTCAATGTCCGCCTCGATGCTGGCCTGGTAGTAGCGCTCGGCAAAGTTGACATCCTCGTAGACGGGTGACTCGTAGGCATCCGCGCCCCCGTCTTTATATCCGCCAAGGGGAACAAAGTTCCCACCAGCAATTGCTGGATAGAAAGAGTTGACGAATTTTTCAAAAGAGGTGCCATCAGCGCGGTCCAAGGCAATCGGGACAAGGTCGGCGTGGACCGGTTCCAAGCTCTCCACCTTTCTGTAATGAGGTCTTGGATCCCAAGCCTAGCTTTACGCTCTGACATCCCCGGGAGGAGAACGCCGCGAACCGGGCACCGGCCGCCCCCTAATTCCCGGAGCCGCGAGAAAACTGATGGAATTGGCAGTGAGTCGCAGCCCTCCCCAAACCTGCTTTAAGAGCCTATAGTTGATCTTCCGTCAACCTACAGCTCAAAGGGGGAGAGGCCCTCCGTCTTACTGGTAGGGCTGTGGCGCTGTAAGAATGAACTGCATGGGCAAAGCTGAGGATGGCGTTGGGTTGGGACAGGACGCGTTTCTGGAGATTCGTGTCCAGCTCGTCGACAGCGACCCCGAGATTTGGCGCCAGCTCGAGATCCGAAGCACCATGACGCTGGATAGGGTGCACCAGGTCTTGCAGGCGGCCTTTGGCTGGGAGGACATGCATCTGCACAGGTTCATAGCATTGGAGCCCTTTGTGCGGCTGCGGCCGGTCGATGGCGAGATTCCCGACGACCTGCAGTGGCTCCCGAAGCAGGATTGCTGTGATCCGGAGGACAGGCCCGAGGAGGATCTTTCTCTGGCCCAGCTGTTCGCGCTGGGGTCCGGGATGGCGTTTTACGAATACGACTTCGGCGACAGCTGGCTTCACCGGCTCGAGCTGGTGTCCCGACGGTCCGTCGACGAAGGGGCGCCGCAGGCCCGGCTGATCGACGGCGCCCGACGCGGCCCCCTCGAGGACTCGGGAGGGTTGCCTGGGTACGAGGAGATCATGGAGGCCTTGGCCGACCCGTCTCATCCTGACCATGACGAGTACTCCGCGTGGGTGGCTGATATGACCGGTTCCACTGAGCTTTTTGACCCGTCCTTTCTGGACGTCGCCGGTGTGAACGGAACCCTGGCCAGGCTGCTTTGACATGAGGATCCGGGCGAAATCGGCATGAATGACGGGCCGGAAACAGCCCCTTCTGAAGCTTCTCCCCCACCTGTTTTTAACAGCCGATAACCGACGTTATGTAAAGCTGTAATGACTCTAAGTGCGA
This sequence comes from Pseudarthrobacter sp. CC12, assembly GCF_039907755.1. Classification (NCBI taxonomy): domain Bacteria; kingdom Bacillati; phylum Actinomycetota; class Actinomycetes; order Micrococcales; family Micrococcaceae; genus Pseudarthrobacter; species Pseudarthrobacter sp. CC12. The sequence goes on from NZ_JARDJH010000036.1 coordinate 29,271, forward strand.
ATCGTGCACATCGTGAGCTTTCGGGGTGCAATAGTGAAGGTGCGTTCTACCGGCGCGGTATCTGCGCCGCTGCGCTCTCCGGGACGACCTCAACGACCTCCTGCTCAGAGACCCGCTGATCCGAAAACGACCGGCAGAATCGTTGATGTTCTATGCAAGGAAGACTGGCCTGTTCATTCATCGCGGCCTCCTCCCCCAACCAGGCCCCTTACCTGGCCCATTCCTTCTGAAAGGAGCCTCAGTGAGCGCACGGAAAAGCACTCTCGACAGCAGAATCCTTGGGCCATGTATGGCTTTTGGGTGAATGTCGGGCGGCTGCACTTCACGCTTCTGCACACCCCCGGTCTGTAGTCGGCATCTGTCCAAGCACAAAGAAGCAGCCCCGGAAAACCATTGGTTTCCGGGGCTCCGTGCTATCTCTAGCAGCAGCTTTTAGATAATGCCGTTGACCTTCAAAACGAAGGCAAATATTGCCACCCCGGCGGCAGTAACGCCGCAGGAAATCGTGATGAGCGGCATTATTCGCTTCATCCGAACTGCAATGTCGCCAGGTGATTGAACCGCATGCACTCCAAAGAGTGCCACGAACGCCACATATAGACCAGCAAGCCATGTCTTTGCCTCGTATCCAAGTTGGTTCTGCCCATACGCAAAAGCCCCCATTGCCACCGGAATTACCAGCCCGCTCAGGATGGCAAGCCAAGCTCGGCGGTCCCCTGCCTTTGTCGGTTCCGGGTATCGTCGCCCTGAGAACAGCCCGCAAATCACGCCAAAAGCCTAAATCTTCTGGCCCCCCGGCGTTGTCGCCGCCCTCCCGTTGTTGTTATCCAGCACGGTCATTTTTGTACCTTCTTTCATTTCTAGATGATTTAAATATGAGGTTGAGCGTTGCCACTTTTTCCTCATAAAACTACTTTATCACCAGTTCAAGTCAGGGGGTAGCATTTTGGGGGAATTAATTTATTGATTCACTAACTTTCCACTAATGCCGCGGATTACAAACTCGAATTCCCTACATAACCTCACCGCTGAGGAATTGCCAGAATTACTTTGGGTGCGAATAAGCCGCACCTCCTGAATGCCGGCTCAGGAGGTGCGGCTAGTTTTCAAGCTATTCCATCTGATGCGCCGACGCCTGCACCTACTACATGTGCGCATCGAAGGCATCGAATACAGCGTCATCATCCCAAGTGGGGTTGTCCATTCTCGCAGGAGCAGCTAACGAACGTTGCACGGTAGTAACGCGCGGCCGTCTCTTCGTCGTCGGCACGGAGTACCCGCCGATGCGCCGCCCTACCCACCAAGCCGCCGGGCAATGCACCCTCAGCCGGGACAGAATCAACGGCTTTTGCCAGGGCCAGCGGTACGGGTGGGCTCAGGGATTCCGGCACGTCTTCCGTCACGTCACGCTACCCTCGCCCGGGCGCTGTCACCCTGGCGTATCAGCCGCACACACAGTAAGCGACGGCCTGAAACGGCCTTCCCCGTGCGGCTGGGCCTGCCGCTTGTTCTACGGAGCTTTATGGATACCCTCGCATTCTTCTTGCTGATCCTCCTGGCTGGAGTCCTGTTCGGCGGCGCGTTCGGCCTTTGGTGGCTGGCCGTGCCGTTGGTTAGCCGTTGCGGCCTGACCGTAACCACCCTGGGCGGGCTGATCGCCTGGGCGTTCGTTGCCGCCGTCGCGGCGCTCTTGGTGGGCGGCCTGGCCGCTCTGATGGCGGCCATTTCCTAGCCCGCGAATGGTGCGGCGTCTTCCCTTGGGGAGGCGCCGTACCCGAGGGGCCGGCTGCCGTGTCCGGTACCTAAAATTGACTGGTGGAACAGGTTTTAGTGGATGCGACAGCGGCGGGTGTGCCGATGCGTTTCCATCACCAGGCGCGAACCTGAACGGTGGCCGCCGGGACTGTGCGCTGCTACGAGCGGATCTACTGGTGGCGTGAGTTCAGGCGCGCCTACCCCGGCAGGATGTACCGCGGATTGATGTTGAAGTCTGGCGCGTGCAGGCCCGGCTTGGTAAGCGGGGCGGCCCGTTTCGCCCCCATACATCTCGTTGTAGACGATCGCTCTGGCTGCTGGCCGTATGCATTTAATGCCTCTACCGACAACTGTCCCTCACGGTTCTGAATTGCAGCGATATAAGCCAGCACAAGGTGCGAAAGATCATCAATCAATATTCTCCGCATCCACCACCTTCCCGCTAAGTTTGGATCAGTCCAGTCGAGGGTTGCTTACCCCGCTTAAGCGGGGTTTTCATGGACAAAGGGGGACTTGGGCCGTGGATTCCCCTATGTATGTCCTCCATTCTGCAGGGGTAAAGTCGGATCCAACGATGCCGCATAGTTCAGCTTGAGTCGGCTGTGGTTCTACTGGCCAGAGTCGAGCGCCCCTGGCAATGTACTTTCCGTCGGCACTCCAAGTCACCTGACCGAGTGGATAGCGGACAAGTCGAGAGATTACGTCAAAAGTTGCTGCATCGAGTAGTGTCACCTGGCCGTCCATCGTTTCGACGGCCAATGTAACACCTGTGGGACTCGAGGAAACCTCTTGTATTCCAGAATCGAATTTGGACTCATGGATGACCTCTTTACCGTCAGGGGACCTCAGGGTGAGTGTCTTCCGCAAATTGTCGACGATTGCAATTCTGTGGCTTTCGGCCAAGACTTCAGGGGTAGAGTAACGCTGAAGCGCCACCGTGCTGAGCACCGTACCGTTGGACGGGTCGAGTTCAAGCAGTTGATTTTCACGCCAGGCATCGACTGGTCCGTCAGAAGAGGGTGAGCCGGCTATATTGAGCTTTGCTGCGCTGCCACTTGTCTTCCAGTCGACAGTGGAGATGAATCTACTTGTGCTGAGACCTTGTACAAGTAGAGTTTTTCCCCTGTTGATGAAGTAGATAGGACCAGGGATCGCATGCATGCCGGGAGGATCTTGCTGTGACGGTTTCACGTCTTCGGGTTGTAAAACCTGTACTACTTCCGCGCTTTTTACATTCCAGACAATGATGTCGCCCGCATATGTCAACGCCGCAAGAACTTCACCATTTGTAGCAACACTGGCAATTTGGCGGGACTTGGCGTTATTGGGCAGAACGTATGTTTGTTCAGCTGAGTGGTGAGGCGTATTCAGGCTATCAAGGCTCCATTTTTCCACTTGATCTTCGCTCGAATAGACAACTTTAGCGAGTACGTCATTCCGGTAGACGGCTTCGATGCGCCGCCAGTACCCCAGGTTTCCCTTGTTTCCGTTAAAGGGGTCAATGAGCAGTACCTCACCATCTTTTGTTCCCGCGGCAATCAGCGAAGAATTGGGAATGCTGCTGATGGATTGGATATCTGTGCGTCGCAGGGTAAATGAATCGTTGATTCCGGAGACGGTCAGCCCGTTGTCTCCCAAGACTGCGACATCGTAGTTTGCTGTGCCATCCCACTCGCTTTGGTTCAGGGAAATCATGGACAAAAGGGTGCCGTTTACTGACCGGCGGACGCTCGGGCTACTGACTCCGTTTCGTGTCCAGTCGATGACCCCGGCAGGGCTCGCTGTCGTGACAAGGCCAGAAGTCGAACTCAAGCCGCCGGCCACGAAATAGTCTTGAACAGATGTAAGAAGCGGACTCAAGGTACTTGGCTGCTGGGGGCGCCAATACTGGACCGTTCCGTTTGTAAACCCAATGAGCAGCCCATCTCCGAGCGTGAAATCATGTTCCCATGGTGAAGCGCTTACGGCTGTGAGACCCTGTTCACCGGAACCCCGGAACAGGAAGTCTTGGTGATCGACGCCGTCGAGTCTGAACATCTGAATCCCGCTCGATGTGACCGCGACCAAGCGAGGCCCTCCATCCGTTCCTGCGTTGGCGATGAAAAATTGCAGGGTAGTAACCTGACGGGTGTTGTTCGAACCGGTCAGCTGTTCGGTACGCACCAAAGAAGGAGATTTTCCAGACAGTGCATAAATGGCAACATTGTCGTAGTAGTCGATCAGCGCCATCGTCTTGCCGTCAGGGGAGATAGCCAGATCTCTTGCCGGGGCTTGCAGCGACCAAAGCTGCTCGGTAGTTGACGTATCAAAGCCAATAACGTGACCGTCACGGGTGCCTACGACGACAGTTCCCTTTGATGCCGCAATTTTCCAGATCTCATCGTTGGTGGCGTGGAAGGACCCAGCGACCATGTCATTGTCATCCGCGATGGCCTGCATGCTCTTTGTGGCGTCCAAGCTGGGTGCAATCTTCTGGCTCGCCATCGACAAGAGCCCAGCGAGCCTCGGGTCCGAGTTGCGTAGGGTACCGGCTTTGATCAACAAGTTGGCCGCTGTACTTTTGGCGTTCGCGGCCTCAAGCTGCGTCGTGAGAGTTGCCATCAGCGCTGATGCCAGAACCGTGATAATTGCCCAGACCACGATCCCCTTTCTGTTGGTCCTTGTTCGGACTGCTTTCACGGCCTCGGCGGCGTCCTTGGCAGGCGTTGCCGTGGCGGCATAATGGGTGGCCGCCGGGTCTGCTTCGTCGAAATCCACTGCGGGATAGACCACGCGCAAGTTGTTGCTGGCAGCCGCTCGAAACTTGTTGTCGTAGCCTGTCACCGAGGCCAAAGCCGTGTTGTCGAGGGCACCTGTTGCCGCGCAGTGTGGATCCAGGCTTTTTAACGCTAGGAATTTTTTGTACTTGAGAGCATCAAATGCGACGTACCAAGCCGCTCCGAGGGAGGATCCGCTTACGTTCCGTAAGGGGCGGCGTTCCTGCTGATCGATCAACTCCCACATGAACGAGCGCTGCGATGAGCGAAGCTTGGGTGAAATGGCCCAAGCATCGCGCATTGCCTGGACGAAGGCTTGATCGCCGGCGAAGAACACCATTGATCGCGGGGACGGGTGAACTCCTGGCGGCCCTTGCCGGATTTCGTTGATTCTAAGTCGTCCGACACTGCCTCCCGTCATCTGGTCGAAGAGAACGGGCACCTCGACCGTTCGTATTCCTTTCAGTTGTTCGCCCGAAAGATACCGCGCCAACAGTGAGGTGAACGCCGCAGAGGGGTGATCAGGACTGGCTTTTTCAATCGCAACAAGGACTGCTTCCAGCTTCGTCCGAGCTGTATTCCCCGTGGTCAATGACGGACGATAGCCGGAAGGACTTCCTAGGCCGCTTCTGTCAAACCGCTCCATCGCGCTCAGGACGGCAGTGCCGGCAGGTTCTTCACCGGCAAGCGCGCGCGCCAGGCTTAGAACGGCCCGGGCAGGGCCTACTAGCGTAGAAGAGTCTTCGTCCGCAAAATTCAGGAAGGGGCCGCTGACCTCAGATTCGAAAGCGTCCCATGTTTTCGAGTCGCACTCCAAAGAGGCCAGGGTGCCTTCCGCCAGGGCTTCCCGGCACATGTCTACCCATCCACCATCAATCCCGAGGAGTTGTCTGCTAAGACGATGCCGGGCGGCTGCGTGCTCGTGCCCGGTCATTTTTCTCGCCCGAGCAAAAAGTTCAACGCTGTTACGGGGGCAGAATCGCTCGGGAGCGACGCGGCGATCCGCTTCCATGCGCGGCGTCCCTCCACCTTGCAGCCAAGGATACTGAGGACGATGTCGTTGGTGGCATCCGGCTCCAAATCATTCGCTTGGATCGGGGTGACATCGAGCAAGATATCGGGCCGCTGGATCGGCAGTTGGGTGTTGAATTCGGCGAAGAGCAGGTCTTCGTCAGTTGAGTGGAAAACAATGTAGTAGGTGCTGGTTTCCCCGTTGGCCGTAACCCGCAGCCGTACCAGCGAAAGATCAGGGTACGTTCTTCTTGGTGCATTCATTGCAACGTGGAACAAAGCTCCGGCGCCACTGGAATCAACACTCCAAGACCCTGTGATCTCGCCCTGCTCGACCGTACCCGTCAGGACCGTTTGGTCGGAGGCTGCTGCCAGCACGAACTGGTCCCGGGAAAGGAGCTGCTTGAAAGCGTCCTTGGGCACGGCCGGAGCTCGAAGCTCCTCGAGGGTTTTGCCTCCTCCATGTGGTGATTCTTCGTCTTGCGGATCGACCGCGGCCTCAATCAAGGGGCTGCCTACGCTCGTCGTCAGGGGGGCCTCACTGCTGGTTTCAAGGAGGCGTCCGCTAAGTGCGAGCTCGGCCAGTGTTAAGTGGATCGCTCCTTCATCTGTTGAGTGGACCAGTCTGCCGGCAACGTATTTTCTGACTGTCTCCCGTTTTAAGCGGTCTGCGCTGCGCTGCTCGGGGCTGGGTTCAGGGTGGGACAAGAGTTCGGGGTGCCGGATATCGACATGATCCGTCGGACGGATGGGCCGTACGGGGATGGTATGGCCTCGGAAGAGTCCGCGGGGGCCCGGGCGGAGGGTGGCGTGAGCAATGAGATTCCCGGTGTAAGGCTCGGTGATGGTGGCGTCATACGTCGATTCGGTGCCAGGCGTGGGTTTGATGGGCACTGTGATGGTAATAGCATCGGGGTTTCGAATATGAGATGAAACGTGGATGGTGTCCTCGGCGCTGGCTGCAGAACCATGTCCTGTTAGTCTCCAGTCAGGCGATCCGATGACCAGTAATTCCTGTCCAGGGGTGGAAGCAGGCGCATCGAGAATGGCTTTTATTCCGTCGTTGGTTAGAGGCAGCGGGAGCGTATAAGAGGTTTCGGGCTCCGGGGTCTTGGGTAGCGGATAGTGGCGCAGTGCTTCCAAGGCGAGGCGCACAGGCACCACCGCAGCTTTAGCTATCGCGTCAACTTCAAGCATTCGTTCTAGCGCACGGGCAGCCGGTATTGCCTCGGCCGCTTTGACTCTGGTTGTTTTGAAGTCATCGAACGCGTAGTTCCTGTGAGCTGCGGCAATGGTGTCAAGGGCGACCAAGGGCCCATCTAGTGGCAGCGGATTCCAGTAGAGCGACCATTCTTGATATGCGGCGGCCAGTAACCCGTCCCATGCTGAGGACGGTTCGAAGGCCAGTGGGGCGTTGTTGTCCGCCTGTCCGGGGCGACTAAAGGTTCCACGACGTAGGATTTCGCGGGCGGTGCCAGTACCGAAAAGGTCGCAGAGACTGACAACGGCGCGCTCAGTGTCGTGGATGGTGACCGAGACAGGGGCTATGGTTCGGGTTACGTCGATCTCGACCGTGATGTAGTCGCCTGCGCTAACGGAGACCGTCGGAGCAGGGCCCGACTCGAGACACTCCACCCGGAACGAGTCGATACCCGGTTCTATCTTCAGTAGGTGTTTTTGGTCGGTAGTCATTTTCCGGCCTCCTTGTTTGTGGCCCGGACCGTCTCTTCCAGGAGGATGGACAGAGTTGTCGAGTGGGACGGGTGAATCAAGTCGTCGAGGTCCTCTGCAAGAGCGTTGAGTCTTTCGACTTGTTCATCGATCCATTCCCCGATCCCTTGGCCGTCCGCTGGTTGACTCTCCGGATTGCCAGCGGCCACTCCGAGGATGTTAAGCAATCGGTCTGCTGCGGATCGCGCTTCACCGCGGCGTATTCCGCGGTCGGAGCCGAGGGTGGGGTCTTTTCGCAGCAAAGCGATGGCCTCGCTCCCGGTGGCGATACTGAACCAGTCGCTGGATGTTTGGCTGTGCGCGACCTTCCGTCTGGCCTGAGCTGCAACCGCCAGATCACTTTGTGACGCCTTACTCTGTCCGAGGCCGCGTACCTTCCCGTAAAGAGCGTTCTTCTCGTTTTTCACCCGCTTGAAAAACGAGGCGGCCTGAAGCCCCCCTTGCTTCCAAAGCCATTTATTGGTCGCTTCAACGGATTGACGGGTGAAGTGCCCTCGGTCTTCTTTGCCCCTGATGGTTTGCGGGAAACTGCTCTCGGCGCGTACGAGGTTGCTTCGTAGCTCAGTAAGCCGGGTTAATGCCAGGGTTTGGCTCGCGTGAGCCCGAAGGTCCTCCAGGTCCGCCTCGCTCATGGTGTAGTCAAAGGTGGCGATTCGCTGCAGGATACGGCTGCCGACGGTGTTCCATTGAAGTGATGGCTCCCACCAGTCCACTTCGTCACCTTCGGGCCTCGCCAACGAAAAGGCATCCTTCAAGAGCTCGGCTGCCATTGGAATCTCATCGTCGTTGACCCCGTAGTGGCGAAGCACCTCATCCATCAAGCCGTCCGGCCAGACAGCATTTTTGGGGTCGACAGCCGCCTGGGCGGCTGTGGCGCTCAGGAGCCGAAGCAGGTCTACGGCACTGGGGCGGACTTGTACCTTTTGCATCCAGCGGACAGCATTTTTCCTCAACGTTTTGTCCAGCGAAGCCAGGACGGATGTGACGAGCTGTTCGTAGTTACCTGCTTGAAGGTGGTGCGCAGCGTCGGACGCGTTGACGTAGGCCCATGCACGCTTGATGGCAGTGTGCGGGGCTTCACCGGCGTACAGATATAGGGCAGTGACCATATCCGCGTGGCCGGCAGTATTGAGCAGACCGAAGGGGTGGTGGATTCGTCGGGCTACTTCATCGGAGAGCCGGTCGAGTTCCTCCAGGCTGAGGTAGTCCATGCTCGCGCATTGCTTGGCGAGTTCCGTAGCGTCATGCCGGGCCTGCGAGTCTCCGTTCCCCAAGGAATCGCTCCACCGCAGCAGGTATTCCAGGGGCCCTCCATTGTCGTAGTGCAGACTTGCTATTCGCACACTGTGCTCCGCTGGGAGAGCAGCCGCAGCGACCGAGGTGAGTTCCAGATCAGCCGTGTAGGACTCGGCAGCCCTGGCAGCTTCAATCCGCGAAAGGATATCCGGCGCGAGTGTCGGCGGGCGGCCGCGGTCGGCGGCAATTGCAACCCTGTCGATCACATGTTGAATTGCGTCGGCCACGGTAAAGGCGTTGCCGGCGCCGATCTTGTTGTAGTTGATCTTCTTGTCATTGAAAAAGGTCAACTGTTGCCGCAGTTTCCGCCTGCCAGCTTCGTCCCGATGGGCGGATATCTTTGCCATAGCTTCTTTTATGCCTGCCCGGATCCGCTGAGTGCGTAGTTTTCCGAGCGTTGCCTCGAAGGCCACATTGCAGGGAAGTACCTTTGCTCCGGACTTGGCCCTGTCTCCCTCGGTGGCCTTGATGCGAATTTCCCCCGGCAGTTCGGTGTAGATTCCGTGCGGGTGTCCTTGCCCGGCGAAATATTCCGCCAGCGCCCTTGCCATGAGGTCAGCGGCTTCGTGAAAGGTCAGGTCCAAAGCTCCTGCCTCGATGTCGGCTAGTGCCTTGTCCCGCCGATCTTGTCTAAGATCGTGTTCCGCAATTTTTCGGAAGGTACTGGTATCGATCTGTGTGACGCGACCCTTCGGACTCTTCGCCGGGCCTAGCGGCTCCGGCAACTGCGAGTCTGATTCATCGCTGAGCTGAACATCGTCTCTCAGCGCCATTTCGTCCCCCGTTTCTGTGCTGCTTGCTGCGATTGTAATTGACTGTTTTGCGTGGTCGCCTGATGTCGGCCCATCGCGCGACGTGAGCCCCCGTTGCCGGCAGTGAAGGCTCGGGGGCTACTTGGTCGTGTTTAGGAAGAGGATGGTCGCAGCGGTTGCGGTCAAGGTGATGCCATCAGTGATGGCGCGGGCGTCGGCGTGAGATAGCAGGACGCCGTGGCGGATGGCGATGCCATTTCCGAATTGGATAAGACCGACGGCCGGGACATGGCGAAGGGACCATCCAGCTGCTTCCCAAATGGGGCCTTCTGGGCTGACTGAGATAGCGACGAGGAGTTGGAGCCAAAGTTGATTAGCGCCGTTTTCGATGATCATGGTCACGTCGCCGTGGCCTTCCGTCGTCACAGTGGCCTGCACTGTGCGGGAAGCTTCGGACAGGTGGATCCAGGATCGGATGGCTGAGTCGTACTCGAGGACATTCAAGACGTCGTTCCAATCGGACATGGTGGAAAGTCTCCTTCTGAAAGGACGTGCGGGGTTTGTTGGTGCGCTTCCAGGACACTGCTGCTGTTTCGCACTGTTCAGTTGACGTTGGACGCTTGTAATCTCCTTGTGGCACGTCGCCCGCGGGGCGACGTGCCACAAGGAGACGGACGGGTCTGCTTTGACGGTTATTTCCAGTGGGCTCCGTGTTCGGGACACTGCTGGCCAGTGTTGTTGCACTTCGAGCAGGTCAGGCGTCCTACGATGCCGTGGGTGTTGCGGCCGCCGTTGCAGCCGGGGCAATCGGTGGTGGTGCGGTGGCACTTCTTGCAGCTGGCCATGGTTCGTTCCTTTTCGTTTTGTTGTTACGGCTCGGTGGTTGGTGCTCGAGGCCCCGGCGGTTATGGGGCTTTGGTTCCGGCCGGGGCCACTTTGGGGGCCGGGTGCCTCCCCCAAGTTGCGAGGCACCCGGCCGGTTCTGGGATTTAGGCGATGACGGGGGTGAAGTACTGGGCTCCCCACCACATGCGCATCCACCATCCGATGGGTCCGACGCTGTACATGGCATCCTCCTTTTCTTGCTCTGGTTTCGTCTCTTTGGTGTTGGTGCCCTGCCGGCTGCAGGGTGTGTCTACGTCTGATACAGGCTTTCCCCCTTTTTTGCCTGTGTTGTGGTGGGCCGGGACCGTGACGAAAGCGCCGCTCTGCGGGCATGGCTCCGTCCCCGGGAGGACGCAGCACGGCCAGTAGAACCGGGAGTGGGACTTTTGACGGCTACGTCGTGAAGAATGACCGGGCCGCGGAAACAGCGTGTCGGCGAGTTGCGGCCCGCCCCGGGATCGTGTCATCAGGGTTCACCGTGGCGCCTCACACAGTGCTGTTTGCTCCGTTTGGGGGCGGGTACCGGCAGGATTTCCTGGCACCCGCGGAGGTGCCAGCAGCAGCGTTCCCGCGAGGTTTTAGGGGCGGCCGAAGCGCTCGTGAATGACACCTTCGCCGCATGATCACCACCGCCAAGGTGCGCCAGTGCGACTTGACGGGACTGACTCTTGTGAGGGCTGCCGGGGAGATTTCGTTCCGGGCGGCCAAGGACCACTACGGCGGGTTGTCGGTCAGGAAGAACTCCTTCGTTGGCCCGCTGCCCATCAGAGCCGTCGCCGGCAGCGGTTCCAGGGGCCGATACGACAGCATCGGCTCAACGATCTATCTCGCTGAATCCTGCCAATGCGCCTACGCCGAGGTACTGCTCGGCTTCCGGCAGCAGCGCGCGTCCGTGGCCAAGGCCGCTGAGTCTATCGGATGGACGGTCGAGGACTACATCGCCAGTGTGCGGGCGCAGGCCGGGGAGAAAGGCTGTCGTCCGTTGGCAAAGGGCCCCGGCTAAAAGAATCAGCCCTCGGGTTCTTCAGTGCTTCGCGGCTGCCAGGGGTGATGCGCGACAGCAGCTCATTATGGGCTTCTTGGAGTGCCTTGCGCGGGCCTGGGCGGCCGCCGCGCAAGTGGCTGCTGGCTTCGGCCGTTGCTTCATGCCAACCGACCCGGCCTGTTCGGTCTGTCAACGACAGTTGTTAGCTGGCGTTCAAGATCCTCGATCTTTGACCCCCAGCTCGGAGACGGCGGACTCCTTTTCGGTTGTCATGTTGCCGAGGCGGGCGACGAGTTCGGCCACCTCTTCATTCAGTTCCTTTTCCCGCCCGAGAGCTCTTCGGTGGCGGCATGGCGCTCATTCGCAAAGGATTAGGCTTCGGCCCAGACCGCGCCGGCCAGACTCGCTGGCTGCTCGAGTGTAGCCGGCAGGGTCGCCACGACCTGTCCTCCCGCAGCCTGTTTCTCCTCGGCCCGTTCCTTTACATAGCGGGTGAGTCGGCGCTGTTGACGACACCTCCGTGGTGACGCCCGCAGCCGCGCGGACGGTAGACACGCTGGGACGTCGTTCGGCGCTGATCTCTGCTCGGCAGCATTAATTCCCGATCTAGCGGTCGAGCTCATCGGAGCCTCCCCCACACACATCACCGCCACCATCCGCTAGGCCAAAACCCATTTCGGACAACGCCTGCCTTACCGGGAGTGCCGGGAAACCCTGCAACAGGTACACGGGCGCCTAAAAGGACGGGGCCCGCAAGGGAAGGAACCACCATGCAGCAGCCCAAGCGATCCATCGCTGTTCACGACGCCTTTTCCGCCATTGCCCGGTGGACGGCCAGGGCACTCCGGGCCCTGGCCATCCGTCCGGTCCTTCCCGCCGTGCCCTGCCTCTGGGACGGCTCCGGTGCCTACACCGCAGTGATCCGCGGCGGGGGAACCACACACATGGCAACCGCGGCCCTGGCCTATACCGGACCGGATGGCAAAATCTGCCTCGAGCTGTTCCGGGGATACAGCCCTACCGGCAACGCACGTCACGCCGCTGCCGCCGCCCGCATCGATGCCCTCGCTTACATCCTGCAGCACTCCAACGCCAGCCTGATCTACCTGTTCATCGATGATCAGGAGCTCCGCCGGGAAGTCACCGCAGTGCAGGGATCATTCCACCGCCTGAAACTCACCGCAACCGCCGACCCCGAGCTGTCCATCACGGCCTCCCAAGCAGCCTGCCGCGCCAACAGCGTCACGCTTAACGCCAGCGCTGCCGCTGCACGGCTGGCCCTCCACCAGTTCACCGGCGAGCACCGGACCGTCATCGCTACCGATGCCTCTATCGTCCCTGGAAAGGCCGGGGCTGGGATCGCCGCGGTCGCCAGCGACGGGACTGTATGGCAAGACCAACTCCCTGGAACCGCGGACATCACCTGGGCCGAGATGAATGCCATCCATGCTGCGATCACTCATCGCCCTGGCAAGGACGTTCTCGTGCTCTCTGACAGCCAGGGTGCGGTCGCCTTTGCCAATGGTACTGCCGTCCCCGCCCAGGCGCGGATGCGGCGTCTTGCCGCCCGGATCCATGCCGAGCGGAGCGGGCGTGCCATTGACATTAGGTGGGTGCGCGCACATAACGGGCACCCGTTGAACCAAGCCGTGGACGCCATGGCGCGTCAGGCCCGACACGCCACCATCACTGCTTCCCGGGCCGCCTGAGCCGCCCCCTTTCGGGTTCTGGCCCAGTCCTGGGCAGCACCCGAAGGGTGGAAGCGCCTGACAGGGAAACCCTGTCAGGGGCACAGCAGGAAAAACCGGCACGGGGAAACCCTGATCCGGGCACAGAAAGAAACTACGAAGGAGAAACCGAACCATGAGCAATCCCGAGACCCTCTCGTACCAGCTGCCCGGCCCCCTCCCGCCGCACCTGCGCGGAAAGACAGCGACGCAGCGCAGGGCGGCCATCATCTTCGTCACGGGTGCGGTGCTGCTGCTGGTAGCACTGCTGGCCCTCGTACTGCTCCTCCTGGCCCCCACAACCGGAGCCGGCAACGGCCAGCAGACCCCGACCCCTGCCACCGCGACCACCCCCACAACCCCAGCCCTGACACCGACACTGGCCACTACGACCGGTCTCTGACCACGCCCACAAGAAAAGGACACCTGCCATGACCACCACTGCCCTCGCACCCCGTCCTGAAGAACCCCGGGAAGTCCCCGCCATCCCGCCCCCGAGAAATCACCGTCGCCATTTGGCCAGCTGGACCCAGAAGGACTGGTATGTTGCCGCCGCCGTCGCGCTGGCCATCACAGTCCTCGGAGCGGCAACCGATGCGATCTTCGCCGCCGATGTCCTGAAACTGTTGGTCGGGGTCACCTTCCTGGCGTATCTCGCCGCCGTCGGTGCGGTCTCCGTCGCCAGCGCCTGCGCGTTCTTCGCCGGCCACGTCATCCACCACGCCCCCCGCAAACGCTGGGGTTGGATCCTGGCAGGGGTCTGGGCCCTCATCGGCATCGGACTGGCGCTCATGCGGATGGTGCATTCACAAATAAAGATTCCCGAAATCCCCGATGGAGCCACACCCGAGGAGATTGACAGGATCATGCGGAACGCCACGCTCTCCGATCTCGGCCTCGGAGCGGTGATGCTCGTGATCTTCCTGGCCACCGGGATCTTGCTCATCCACAAGGCCAAGGACCTTGGAGATCCCGACCTGCGCCGCATGCTCAAAGGACTCAGCGAACGCACCCGCCTTTTGAAGCTCTGGTCAAACGCAGCGGCGCAGTCTGTCCTGCATGGAAACCTGCTCGCCCGCCGCGTGCACCACATCAGCAACACGCTGGAGCAGGAGCGGAAAAACGCTCACGAGGGGACCCTGGCGATCTGCGACGCCGCCAAGGAAGCCTCCATCGTCGCTCAGGCCGAGATCATCGGAGATCCCACTGCGACTCTCATGACCCTGATCCCGCACGAGGACACGCGTTACCGCCCCGGCGCGGCCCATCGCGACAACAACGGGGCTGAAAACTCTGGCACCGCTGGCACCGAGGCGTCGGCTCCTGCTTCCTCTGAGGACAAGAAATGACCGGCCCCGGCCCGGCCTGCCGGCACTGCGGCGCCGCCACAACACGGTGTCCCTTAGGCGAAGGCTGCCCGGGGGTATGGCCCACCTACGGTACCAGCGCCTGTGCCCGCTGCACCCACGGCTACACCTGTACCTTCCACGGACGCTGCTGGACCGGCACGCAACCCACCCACCAGAACTGACCAACCAGAAAGGCACCGCCATGAACACCGCACCGAACACCGGCCTGACCGACATCGAGCTCTACCTGCGCGAAAGGACCCCCTCCCCCGCGTACACCCTCGTGGAGCGCATCCTGGATTACTGGGCCGGGAGAGCGGACTCCCGCCACCTATCCACTACACAGGCGGAACCCCCCACCGACGAAGTCATCCGGACGGTGCTGTTAACGCCGTGGGCAGTGGCCCGCCGTAACGAGTACCGGGCGTCCAAGGATCTGGAGACCATTACGCATAACCGCATTGTGGATCCACTGCGTACCGAGAAAGCCGCCCTGCAGGCCCGTATCCCCCGGCTGAAGGAGGCTATAGGCATCGCGCAGGAGGAAGCCGCTGCTGCCGAGGAGGCTGCCCAGGAAAGTGCTGCCGCTCCTCCGGCCCCGGCCGTGCCGCGCGGACCGGGTGAACAGCAGGCAGATCCGGTCGCACTGGCCGCCCGGCGGAAGCGGGAAAAGGACATCCTCGACGCAACCGCCAAGGCCGGCGCCGCTGCAGCAGCCTCAGCAGCCGGGGCTGCTGCCAAAACGTACAACGACGCGTTGGAGCGACTTGCTGTGCTCGGCGAGCGTCTTGTCCTTGCCGAGTCCGTTCTTGAGGACCGGGTCGCCGAATGCCGTCGGCACACCAACCGCCGGATCAACGTCTATGCCCGGGCCATTACCCGCCGTCACCCGGATGCTCCTGTCATTGCCGAACTGACCGAGCACCTCGATCTTGACCAGGACGCCGCCCGGCCCGGCACATCCGTGGCCGGTGGGCCGCCGGTTTGGGCGCCGGAGCAGTGGGAGGGCCGGCCCTCCAGGCTCAGCATCGTGGACCCCGACCCCGGCCCCGAGCCGGTCTGATCCACGCGTCGGCACCTGGCCCGTGCTGACAGGGGGCCAGGTGCCAGCGGACCGGCTGGCACCACCGGGGGGAAACCCTGAACCGGTACCAGCGCAACACACCCACCGAAAGATAAAGGAGTCCCCTCGTGAGCATCTTCGACAACCTGTTTGGCCAGCGTCCATCCAACGAACCACCCAAACCCGGCTATGAGCACTTCGGCGGTGAACCCGCCGACCCGCACAACAGCCGCTACTGGCGCTCTTCGCCCCATCTGGCCAGGATTGCGATCCCGACTATGGCCGACTACCTCATCGAAATCGTCCGACAGGTCCGTGCCCACGCGGCCGGGATCGATGACGCAACCGGACAGTTCCTGTTCCGGAAGATCGAGGCCGAAGCCAACGCCGTCGGGGTCGCCGTCGAAGAACGTTATTTAGACCAGGTCCGAACCGAACAAGGGCTCTGGGCAGACGAGGACGCCTTGGCCTACGCACAACAGCTGCAGGCCGAGATCTTCAAAACCCAGCTGGAAATCGCCGACGCCGACTACCGGACCGGGAAAGACGCCCTGCTGGGCGAACCCGGCGCCACACCGGCCTGGAACGCAGCCATAAGCGACACACGCCACGCCCCAGCGCTCCCCCGCCCCGGGATATCCCTGCCTGGCATCCCGGTACCCGGCACCACGGCCACCGAAGAAGCCGCCCCCACCAGCGCCTCCCCGGCATCCGAAACAACGGTGCTTCCTGCGGAAGGTTCCGGGCCACTTGCCCAAGACCAACACGCGGACACCGCCACCGGGCTCGCCCCTTCAGCAGTGCACGGCGAACTCGACGAAAAAGCTGCATAAGCCCCAGAGGTCCGGCCCGGGACGCCACCCGGGCCGGACCCAAGGCAGCCCGCGCCTCACCAAGCAGGGGAAACCCCTCCCCAGTGACAGGGCCCACCAGACGCGTCAGCTACACAGATGAAGAGGACACCACCGTGCATATCTCCCCCGATGATCACCAGATCAACAACGCGAAAAAAGCACTCGCCCGCGCTGTCTCCACCACCACAAGGGAGAAGGAAAATCTCCTCGCGGCCTTGGACCGCGCTGTCCTGCAGTCCGCCGACAACCCCTGCACCGTCATCACTGTCATCAGCCATGGACTCTCCAACCCGGCACCTCTGGATACGACGGCTCCCAGCGAAGAAATCACCACCGCTGCCGAAACCCCCGAAGCCTCCCCGAGCCTCCTAGAAGACCGCACCGTGCGCTGGTTCCGGCCCGCGTAAACCAATCCGAACGCGCACAGATTCGGGGGAAACCCTAAAAGAATCACCAGCACCACAAACCCTGATGAAAGAAGGAACATCATGCGCACCACCCCCGCAGCCCTCACCGTCACCGGAATCCTGGCCGCGTTCGCTCTCACGGCATGTGATGGGCCCGCCATCGGCGCCCAGACCGACTGCGACCAGCCCACGGCCTTGTCCATCATTGTCGCCGCGCACTCCAATGCCGCCCCGGCCCTGCCGGCCGAGGTCGCCTGCATGGTCCGTAAGAGCATCGAGGCAGGCAAACCCATCAGCATCATCCGCGAAGACGGAGAGCCCTCCGTTATCCAGGCACCGCGCGTCTACACGATCGGAGCCGCCAGCAAGGACAATGACATCAACAACGCTAAGATCACCGTCAGCCGCACCATCTCCGGCATCGAGGCCCAGGCCAACGGCGACAATCCCATCGCAGCCCTGGAAGAGGCCAGCCGGCTCACCGCCGACACGCCTGACGCAACCATTGCGGCCATCGGCCCGGGGCTTTCCGACCAGGCGCCCCTGGACCTGACCGACGTGTCCTTGGCCACCGCCGTCCCGGCAGAAGTGACAGCGAAACTCGTAGCCTTCAAGGCCATGCCGGCCCTGGCCGGGCGTACCGTGCACTGGTACGGACTGGGCGAACAACATGGGACCCAGCCCGCCCTGACCGGGCCGCAGCGGCAGAACTACCAGGACATCTACAACAGCATCCTCACCACCGCGGGCGCCAAGGCATCCTTCCACCCCGGACCCGCCAGCGGGGCTACCGAAACCCGTGCCGCCGGAGGGCACAGCATCCGGCCCGTCCCCCGCGCTGACCAGCCTGCCGTGCACTTCCCCACGGCAGGAGGAACCCAGACATTCAATAACGCCAGCGCACTCGGTTTCCTCCCGGACAGCACAGCATTCCGCGACCTCGCCGCAGCCCAAGCGACCGGCGAGCAGCTGAAAAAGTGGTTGGACGACAACCCCGGGGGGACCGTAACCGTGACCGGAACGACCGCATCAGCCGGGACCCAGGATTCTCGCGAAAAGCTCTCCCTCGCCCGCGCCCAAGCCGTTTGTGCCCTGGCCGTGACGGCCGGGGCCGATCCCGCACGGCTCAAGCCCATCGGGGCCGGAAACGACTTTCCCGGATTCAAGGAAGACCGCCTGCCCAACGGAGCCCTTGACCCCGGCGTTGCTGAAGGCAACCGCACGATCACACTCCACTTCGACGCCTAGGAACGAACGATGACGACCAAGACCGCGTGGGCAGCCCTTATCACCCGCCTGCCCGCCGCCGATGACCTGCCCCTCACAACGCTCCTGGAGCTCATCGAATCCTCCCACGCAGACGTCGAAGCCCGCACCGGCACCGAGATCGCCCACGACCTCAACCCCCGGGAACAGGCCCGCTGCCACACCGCAGCAGCCCTCTCCCACGTCCAACCGCGCCTAATGAACTCCGCGGGACACAACGCCTGTCAGGCCTGGGCCAGCCACCGCGTCACAGCAGCCGGGCAGGTATACCAGCGCCACGCCCGCCACGTCCTCAGTGAAATCGCAGCCAACCCCTTTACCTACCTCCGCAACCACCCTCCCAGGAAGCCAGACACCACCGACCCCACAACCGACGAGGCCGCCGTTCATACCGTTGCTCCATTGAGCTCAGATTCGACGGAGCCACCGGCATGAGCGTTCTCCTGCACCCGCTTGGGCCGTTCCGCAAATGCGACACCGCAACTCCGAGTACCTGGAACCCAAGAAGGCCCCAGGGTGGTTCCCAGACGTTCTCACCCAGCAGCCAAGCCTAGAAGTAAGGCCAAGGAGTGCGGCAGCTGTTCGCGGAAAGAAAAGAGGGGCGGGAGGTGGAAACCCATCTCCCGCCCCTCTTTTGTGAGAAGGCGAATCTAAAAGCCGGGAATACCGGCGTAACGGCAAGCCCACTGTGCGTAGGCTACCCACCGTGCCACCGAGCCGCCAACCGTAGGGGGCATAGGACCACGCTTCATTGCCCAGGCGGCGACTGCAGGGTTGAAAGCTATCTCCCAGGCAATACCGACCGGAATCCCGACTGCGAAGATGCACCCCGTGAACGCTGCTGTCTTCTGCAACGTGTCGTTCGTAGGCACTGACTGCGCCACGGAGTATCCAACGCTAGCGGCCGCCGGCGCCGCTTGGGACGGGGCTGCCCCCGTGAGGGCCACTCCCGTCACGATAACCATGGCGACAAGCGCCGCCACGAGACGCTGAAGCCATGGTGAAGTAAGCGTGGGTTGCACCGACTCTCGCTGGATCTCTGTCAACTCAGACATTTTGTTCCCTCTTTCATCCCCGGAAGTGCGACCCGCTCGCACCCCTGAGAATATTAGAGCAGTAATGCCGCATTATTGCAATGCGGCATTACTTCACATCTGCTCTAGTACAGACGAAAGCCCCGGAGTCGTAACTCCAGGGCTTTCCGTGACCGCACTAGCTAGTTAGTAGGCAGTGCATTCTTCAGCTCAGCTTGCTTTCGCTCGAGATTCTCCCTGTGGGCGTTCATCATCTTTTCGACAGCCTCAGGCCTGGTCATCTCCTTAAACAAGGCATCCAATGCTTGTCGATGGATGTCAGCCTTAGTGCGCCCAGTTAATTGCGAAACGAGTTCCAGCGATCGAGCCTGGTTCTTCGTGATCCTCAGAGATGTCATCACCGTTTCCTCCGCATCGTCACCAGCGGCATCTTTGGTGTTCCCCTTGTCATCCCTAGCCATTTTCAACACCTCTTCTTCTAGCTGAGCTGACCAAATCCCATGCATTCACACGTTCGCGACACGGTTGGATGCGGCGGTGTGGCGGATTGGAGCCTGTACGAGTGCAACGTTACTGCAATGCACGCAATACGCCAATACGCGAACTTCAGAATCTTGAAACACGCGAAAGCAGCTAGTACTGTTGGACTGCCGCTTTCGTATGAAGTGGCGACCAACCTATAGGGAGGTCTCCTGTGGCCTTGTGCACCAACTGCGCTGAACAAGCAACAGGACCGTGTGCCGCTTGTGGCATAACGGAACAGGGCAAGCTCGTCATTATGTACTGCGTCGACATGTATACGGACCATCGCCCACAGATGATGGACTCAAGGTGGGCGGAGACGCTTCTTCTTGAGCTCGTATCCCTCAATGGCGTACCGGCCAAAGAAGGAACTCCCGACAACGGCTGAGAGACAGTTCAACCGCCCGCCAGTCAGTCTTCGGACAATAATCTGACACCGGGTCGAGGGGTGCGGTAACTGGCGATCATGCCTGGATGGCCCCCAATGTGACAGCATCTATGCATGGGCATTTTTGATGGCACTAAACGCGCATTTGGTGACCTCGGTCCGCTGTCCGACAGGGAACTCGACGAACAGCACGAGGCGCTACGACAGCGTTACGTCTCCGGTGAAGCCCACCTCTACAACGAGTTGCACCGCTACAACGCCGAGATAGCGGACCGTATGAACAATGCCTACATCCGCGAAAACCCAGAGCCACAGGAACTCAGGCATCGCGAGCATGGCTGGCATCTACCGAACGACGACTAGCACGTCGGACTGGATCCACGCCAAACTGCTGCGTGTGGCCGAATGGCCGGAGACATCGCGTGGGCGGTAAGCGTTGACTCGATGGTCAACCGCGCCCACTGCCACGGCCCAACGGCTAGGAGATACACCTAGTGTGGCGCCTCTCCTCTACCTCATTGCAGCACTAACGAGACAGTCCTCCCCTGCCTCGTTCAGCGCCCCCTCGGTGAAACTAGTCCGAAGAAATCTTTACGGACCCGCGAGCGTGACGGAAGAACTCACCCGTCCTCGTCCAGCACCCAGACCTGCGTCAACGGGATCTGTGAACGAGTAATCTGCGGGCACCCGGTCGTACGTCTCGAAAAGCTTGTCCAAGAGTGTTTCAGCGTCCCACACCCGAAAGACTGTTCTGTCCCGTTGGAACTCCCACCCGTGATGGAGTGTCAGGCAGTGCCTCCGTCCGGTCCACCCAATTCCACTCCGAGCGTTACTTCCCAGCCATCATGTGAAACAGGGCTACACCCCAACCTGACGTCACGATAGAAGGTAAAAGCCGTCAGAATAGGGTCGGGATAGCAGTTCTACACACCTTCATCGCGTGCTCTTAGACTCAACCCTGACAGTTGGCCAGGGCAGGTTGAGGCTTGCACAGTGTCACCCCATGTCAATGGCCATTAGTTTCTGCCCACGGGCGGCCAGTTGATGTGCCCGCTGGTGGCCAGTAAAACTGCCCGGTGA
>NZ_JARDJH010000037.1:0-50014 GCF_039907755.1 Pseudarthrobacter sp. CC12
CAAGCCCCACTCCACCCGGAGGTCTTCTTCATGTCACCAAACCACGCCGGGCGTCACTAACGTCTGTGGTCAATACAGCTAGCCGGGGAGATCATGTGTATAGATGTATACAAGTATGATGGCTGCTGGAGGTCTAAACGATGCCAGAGTCACCCACCCGGAACACAGGGGCCCATCTTGTCTACGCCGAGCTGAAACGCCGCATCCTGAGCCTTGAGCTGAAACCCGGGGAACGCATCTACGAACCGGCGATGGCGTCGGCGCTGCAGGTGAGCCGAACGCCGCTGCGCGAGGCCATCCGGCGCCTCATCTCCGAGGGCCTCCTGGAGCAGCAGCCCACCGGCGGGGTGCTGGTGCCGGCGCTGGACGAAGGCGCCATCTCGGAACTGTACGAGGTCCGCGCGGCAATGGAATCACTGATGGCACGCAACGCCTGCCTGAAAGCAACGCCGGGCGACGTCGAAGACCTCAAGGGCATCCTGGAACGCAACGCAGCCATGGTGACGTTCGCCGACGACGCCATGCGGCAGGGCATGGCGCTGCACGCCAAAATCGCCGCGATCGCCGGCAACTCCTGGGCCCGCCGCTTCCACGGCCAGATCTCGAGCCACATGGAACGGTACCGGCACTTCACCAACAGCACGCAGGAGCGCCGGGACCAGGCCCTCGCCCAGCACCGGATCCTGGTGGATGCAGTGGCCAGTGGCGATCCGGAGAAGGCCGCCGCCATCGCGTTCGAGCACGTGATGGGCGCCCGGGACGCTGCGGTGCGGGCCATCTCCGGCGCCACCGGCGCCGGCGCATGATCGGCGAACTGGGGCGGCGCACGTCCACCGCCCTGCTGGTCCATTCGGCGCTGATCCAGGCCGTCACCTTCCTGGTCCGCCCGGCAGCCACCTACCGTGCGCTTGAGCTCGATGTCCCCGGGTTCGCCCTGGGACTGCTGGCCGCCAGCTACGCCGTCTTTCCGCTGCTGCTCGCCGTGCCCACGGGCGGCCTGGTGGACCGACTGGGTGAGCGCCGGCTCATGGCGACCGGGTCCGCCGTCGTCCTTTCCTGCTCTGTCTTCCTGCTGCTCTGGGGATCCTCGATCGTGGCGCTGGTTATCGGAACAGCGCTGCTGGGCGCCGGGCAGCTGGCATGTATCGTGGGGCAGCAGGCGGTGGTGGCCAATAATGCGGCCTCGACCCGCATGGACTCCGCGTTCGGATACCTGACGTTCGCCGCATCCCTGGGGCAGGCCCTGGGGCCGCTGGCGATTTCCCTGGTGGGCGGCGCTTCCATCCGGCCGGACACCCGGGCGATCTTCCTCCTTTCGGTCGCCATGGGCGTGGTGCTGTTCGCCACCACCTTTGTTGTCCCGGCCCACGTCAGTGCCGGGAGGAAGAAGGCCAGCGGCCCTGTACCCGGCGGCAATGCGGTGTCCCTCCTGAAAGCTCCCGGCGTGGCCCGTGCCCTCGCCACCAGCGCCACCGTCCTGGCCGTGGTGGACCTGACCATGGTCTACCTGCCGGCCCTCGGCGACGATCGCGGACTCACCGCTGCAACGGTGGGTGCGATGCTGACCGTCCGCGCCGTCTTCTCCATGGTGTCGCGGCTCCTGCTGGGCACGGTGTCCCGGAGGATTGGCCGGATGCGGCTGCTGGTGGTGAGCCTGGCCTTGTCCACCGCGGCGCTGGCAGCCGCAGCCGTTCCCATGCCGGCGTGGCTGCTCTTTGGTGTGATGGCCGTGCTGGGGCTGGGCCTGGGCATCGGCCAGCCGCTGACCATGTCGTGGCTTTCGGCGCAGGCGCCGACTGGGCAGCGGGGGCGGGCACTGGCCCTGCGGCTCGCCGGCAACCGGGTGGGGCAGGTGGTCCTGCCCAGTGCCATCGGCGTCGTTGCCGCCGGGCTGGGCGCGGGCGGCGTGTTCCTGGCGTCGGCCGTCGTGGTGGGCGGGACGCTCCTGCTGCTCCGCGGGGTGCAGCTGGATTAGCGGTCCTCGCGTCACGCCGGGCAGGCTTTCAGGCAGCGCACGACGGCGGGTCCCCGGGTTTCCGGGGCTCTCCCGCCCCGTGTGGGCCGAAAGCGTGCCGTGCGTGACGCCGTCGTCCGCCTTGTTGTTGGGGTAGGCGGTCAGGGGCTCAGTAAACGGAGCCCTCGAGCAGCTCGGAGAGCCGGCTGGCGGCACGGCGCAGTTCCGGAACGTTGGCTTTGATTTTCTCCTCTGTCGTCGCTTCCGCAGGGCAGTTCAACGCCATTGATTCGTTGGCGCGGCCGGCTCTGTTCGTCAATGCCACCCCTACGGAGAGCACGCCAAGCACGCGCTCATTCGCTGAATAGGCGTAGTCACAGCCGGGCTCGGGCAGCCGCGACTTCAGTTCCTCTATCGTGAATCCCTGCTCCTCGTGACCGGAGGCAATTGCGGCCGCTACCACCTGTTTGAGCTCAGCGTCGGTGGCACCCGCGATCAGGATCTTTCCCGCCGCGCCGCGCGTCAGCGGGAGGCGCTTACCCAGCGGCAGGTCATACTGCATGGGCGCTTCACCTTGGACCCTTGCCACCAGAATCCGCTCAAACCCGAGCCGGGTGTGCAGGGAAACAGACATTCCCGTCTGGGTCGCGAGTTGCTGCAGAACCGGGCGGCCCGCGACCGCCAGGGGATCGTTCTCCAGAAAGCTCTTTGCCGCCGGGAGTACGGCCGGGCCGATCCGGTAGGACTTGTCCTTCTGGCTCACCATGCCGAAATCCTGCAGCACCCGCAGGATCCGCAGCGTGGTGGGCAGGCTCATGCCGCAGTTCCGGGCCAGGTCACTGAGCCGCTGCGGCCGCTCGGCCCGCTGCAACTCGGCAAAGACCTCCATGGCCCTCGAAAGGGAGCGCATGTTCGAGGACTTGGGGCCCTCTTCTGCCGTGCCGGCCGTGGTGGAAGTCGTCGTCGCCATTCTTTCATTCTATGTAAGTTCTTTGCGCTTGACAGTCCCTGTGTCTCCTGTCACTATTTCTCAGTACGCAATATAGTTTCATTCTGTGAAACACAATGACGCGCAGTGAAAAGGAAACTCATGACAACGGAGTCAGTCACGACGAAAGCAGGGAGCACCATTCGGGTTGCCCCCGGTGTGCTGGCGGGGATCGGCGCCTTCGCCGCCGTCGGCATCTATGTCCTGGTCAGCTCGGTGAGCCTTGGCCTGTGGACGTCCCTCGGGCCGGGTGCCGGCCTGTTCCCCTTTGCGATGGGGGCTCTCCTGGTGGCGATGTCGGCAGTCTGGCTCCTCCAGGAACTCCGCCGGCCCAGCGCCAAGGGCGAGGGCGTGGATAAGGGGGTGGTCATCTCCGTCGTGGCCAGCCTGGTCATCCTGGCAGCGGTCATGGACCTGTTGGGCTTCCAGCTGAGCATGTTCGCGTTCCTGCTCTACCACCTGAAAATCCGCGGACGCCGGGCATGGGTGCCCTCACTGATCATCGCCCTGGCGGGGAGCGTCGGCGCCTTTTACGCCTTCAACTACGGCCTCAACGTGGCCCTTCCCGTCTCGGCATTTACTCCGCTGAACCTGATCGGACTCTAGGCATGGAAACCCTCAATGAACTGCTTGGCGGCTTTGCCACCGCCATGACCTGGCAGAACCTGCTGTTTGCCTTCCTCGGCTGCCTGCTCGGCACCATCATCGGCGTCCTGCCCGGCGTCGGACCCGTCGCGGGCGTGGCCCTGCTGATTCCGCTGACGCTCAACCTGGACCCCGCAGGGTCCATCATCATGCTGTGTGCCATCTTCTACGGCACCCAGTACGGCGGCACCATCACCAGCGTCCTGCTGAACACCCCCGGCGAAGCCTCCTCGGCCATCACCACCATCGACGGCTATGCCATGACAAAAATGGGGAGGGCCGGAGCGGCACTGACGCTGGCCGCCGTCGGTTCCTTCATTGGCGGCACCATTGCGACCGTCGGCCTGGTGGCCGCCGCCAAGCCGCTTGGTGAGATGGGCCTGCTGGTGGGGCCGCCCGAATTCTTCGCGCTCATGGTGGTGGGCATCTCGCTGCTGGTCGCCCTGGCCGGAAAGTCCATGGTCAAGGCACTGATCTCCGGCGCCCTGGGCCTGCTGATCTCCATGGTGGGCATCGATCCCGTGGCCGGAGCACCGCGCTTCACCTTCGGGATCGACAACCTGATGGACGGGGTCAGCTTCGTTGCCGTCATCGTCGGCGTCTTCGGGCTCTCCGAAATCCTCTCCTTCCGCCGGAACGAGCCCACCCCGGTGGTGCATGCCCCCGGTTTCCGGCAGCTGTTCCCGTCACGGACGGAATGGCGCCGCAGTGCACCCGCCATGGCCCGCGGCACCGGCGTCGGCTTCGGCCTGGGCCTCATTCCCGGCATGACCGGGTCCGTGTCCTCGCTCCTTTCCTACGCCACGGAGAAAAGGTTCTCCCGGTTCCGCCACGAGCTCGGCAAGGGGGCCGTCGAAGGCGTCGCCGGTCCGGAGACCGCCAACAACGCCCACGCCAATGCTGCCCTCATCCCGCTGTTCACCCTTGGCATTCCCGCCTCGCCCACCATCGCCGTGCTGATGGGCGCATTCCTGCAGCAGGGCCTCACCCCCGGACCCAGCCTGTTCACGGAGCACTCGGAGATCGCCTGGGCCATCATCGCCAGCCTCTTCATCGGCAACGTCCTCCTCCTGCTGCTGAACGTCCCGCTCGTGGGGCTCTGGACGTCCATCCTCCGCGTGCCCACCCCGATCCTGACGGCAGTCATCCTCGTGTTCATGGTCATCGGGGCCTACACCATCAACTTCAGCGTCTTTGATGTCTACGTCATGATCGGCTTCGGCCTCCTTGGCCTGGCACTGCGGAACCTCGACGTCCCCCTGGCTCCGATGGTGCTCACCCTGGTGCTCGGGCCGCTGATGGAACGCTCCCTGCGCGAATCGCTGGAAATCTCCCAGGGCGACTTCACCGTCTTCACCAGCCGTCCCATCTCCGCCGTCCTGATCGGCATCGGCCTGCTCATCATCTGCAGTCCGCTGCTCAAACTCCGCAAGCCGAAGGCCCTCATGGAGGACCCGGAGGCCTGACTCCCAACCCCGTAACCCCCTACACCCGCACCCCTTCAAAGGAGAAGAACCATGTCACGCAAGAAGATCTTCGCAGCAGTCGCAGCCGCGTCCCTGCTCGCCCTCACCGGCTGCGGCGCCAACGCCGGAGCCAGCAATTCCGGTGCGGCCGCCGGCGACTTCCCCAAGAAAGGCAAGTCCATCGACCTGATCGTGGCCTTCTCGTCGGGCGGCGCCGTGGACACCGCCGCCCGGCTCATCCAGCCGGTCCTCGAAAAGGAACTCGGCACCAACGTCGAGGTCATCAACAAGCCCGGTGCCGGCGGCCAGATCGGCTATACAGCCCTGACCGGTGCCAAGCCGGACGGCTACACCATCGGTGCCACCGGATCACCCTCGGTGGTGGTCTCACCCCTGGACCCGGCCCGCGGCGCGAAGTACACCAGGGACAGTTTCCAGCCGCTGGGCCGGCAGGTGATCGACCCCACCGTCATCGCCGTCCAGCCGGACAGCCCGTACCAGACCCTGAAAGAGCTGCTGGACGCGGTCAAGGCCAAACCGAAGTCACTCACCGCCAGCACCACCGGCATCCAGACCGGCGAACACTTCGCCCTGGCCCAGATCCAGGAAAGCACCGGCTCGGAGTTCGCGCCGGTCCACTTCTCCGAGGGCGCCTCGCAGGCCACCACCGCGTTCCTGGGCAAGCATGTTGACGTCCTGGTGGCCAACGTCAGCGACGTAAACGACCTCAGCAAGCAGGGCAAGGCACGCGTGCTGGGCGTCATGTCCGGGGACCGCGCCCCCTCACTGCCGGAGATCCCCACGTTCAAGGAGTCCGGCTACGACCTGACCGCGGGGACTGCCCGCGGATACTCCGCTCCCGCCGGACTCCCGGCTGACGTGGCCAAAAAGCTCGAAGCCGCCATCGAGAAGGCCATCGAAGACCCCGCCGTGGTGCAGAAGATGAAGGACCTGGGCCTGCAGACCAGCTACCTCAACGGCACCGACTACCAGAAATTCTGGGCAGGCCAGGAGGACGACTTCAAGAAGGTCCTTCCCCTGGTCCAGAAAAAAGACTGATCCACACCCCCTAAGGAACCCCACCATGACAACTCCAGCCATCGACACCAGCGCCGACTTTGCCCGCCCCGACCAGGGCATCGTGGACCGGCTCGCCAAGCTGCCCGCCGCCAACATCGGCGACGCCATGGACCGGCTCGGCGTGGCGGACTCCGCCATCCAGGCCGTCTGGCCCGGTGCGAAGCTTGCCGGACCGGCGTTCACCGTGTGGACCCGTCCCGGCGACAACAAGGGCATCCACGCCGCCCTGCAGCTGGCCCGTCCAGGTGACGTCATTGTGGTCGCCGGCGGTGCCGATCAATCCCGCGCCCTCCTTGGCGAACTGATCGGGGAGCGCGCCATCAACCTCGGCGTAGCGGGCTTCGCGCTGGACGGAGCAGCGCGCGACGCCGAGGCGCTGGGCGAGATCGGCATGCCCGTCTTCGCCCGGGCTACTTCGCCCGCCGGTCCCTACAAGGACGGCCCCTTCAGGCTGGGAACCGCCGTCGCCTTCGGCGGCGTCCCCGTCCTGCCCGGCGATGTCATCGTCGGTGACTCCGACGGCGTGGTGGTCATCCCCCGGGACCAGGCCGCCGCCGTCGCCGAAGCCGCCGAAGCAGTGTTCGCGGACGAGACCGGCCGACGCCAGGCAATCGTCGCCGCCCGCAACTGAACCGCCCCGCCACCAGAACGTCATCAGAAGGAACAGAGCAAACCATGACAGCGTGCACCGTCATTGGCCTCGGCGAAGCCGGAGCCACCTACGCCGCAGCGCTCGCAGCTGCGGGCCACCAGGTCACCGGGTTCGACCCCGTGGCCCCCACCACGCCGGAGGGCGTCACCCGGAGGGCCACCGCGGCCGAAGCATGTACCGGGGCTGAGATCGTCCTGGTGATGACCGGAGCCGCCGCCGCTCGCAGCGTGGCACAGGAATGCCTGCCGGTCCTTGGCGACGGCAGCGTCTACGCCGACTTCACATCATCCTCCCCTGGCGTCATGCAGGAACTCGGACAGCTGCCCGGCAAAGCCCACTTTGCCGACGTCGCCATCCTTGGACCCGTCTCCGCGCTGGGGGAAAAGACCCCGCTCATGGTGAGCGGTCCAGGCGCCCAGGCCGTTGCGGGCCTGTTGCGACCCCTCGGCGTGCAGGTGGAAATCGCTGACGGCGAGCCAGGTGCAGCGATGGCCCACAAACTGCTTCGCAGCGTGCTCATGAAGGGCATGGCGTCCGTCGTGGTCGAAGCGGTCACGGCCGGCCAGGCGGCCGGCCTGGAGGATTGGATCCGCGGCCAGATCGCGACCCAGCTGGCGGGGGATGGCCAGGCTGTCATTGACAGGTTCCTCACCGGAACCGCCAAACACGCCGTCCGCCGCTCCAAGGAGATGCAGGACACCGCCAGCTATCTTTCGGACCTCGGCGTCCCGGCCGAGATGACCACCGCCTCCGCCGCCGCCCTCGCCCGGATGGCGCAGGCCACGGAACCGGCCTTGCGCTGACCGCACAGCAGGGCACAATCAGGAACGGGAAAAACGTGATTTCAACATCAACCGGCATTCCGCCGACAGGAGCAGCAGCATGATTGGCATCTGGGCACTGGGCGCCTACCTTGCCGTCATCCTGCTCTGGACGACAGCAATCAAGCGCAGCGTGGGGGAGGCCATGATCCTGGGCTTCCTGGTGGTCCTGCCGTTTACCGGGGCCGCCGCGGCACAGGTGGGTTGGTCGGCACTCTCTTCGGCAGCGACCGACGAGATCGTCTACGCCACCATGGCCTTCGTCTTCATGGGCTACCTGCTGGACAAGGGCGGCGTCCTGGACCGGCTGATCGACCTGCTGAACTCGCTCATCGGCGGGGTCAAGGGCGGTCCGGCCTGGGTCTCCACCGTGGCCTCGGCAGGCCTGGGCGGAGTGGTCCACAACCAGGCCGCCATCGCCGCAACGGTAGGCTCCGTGACCATCCCCTGGATGGAAAAATCTAAGCTCGACAAGCCGGCTGCCGCAACCCTCGTGGCCGGGAACGCCGGGATGGGCATCACCTTCCCGTTCAGCGCCTCCATGTTCGTCCTGGTCGGCTCGGCCACGGTGGGGCCCCTGCTGAACATCAACGCCCTCGTCCTTCCCCTGCTGTTCGGCGGCCTGTGGTGTTTCCTCCACCGGCTCATCGTCACCTGGATGCTCATCAGGAAAAGCGGGATGGCACCTCTCGACGCCGCCCACCGCCTGTCCGTCCGGGCCGCGTTCGGCCAGGGCTGGGCCACGCTCCTGCTGTTCGTCGTCGTCGCCATCCCGCTGGCCATCACCTCCGGGTTCCTCACCTCGGCCCTCTCCGACTGGACCGGCGGCGATGTCAGCAAGTCTGTCAGCGTGATCGTCTGGATCCCGGTGGTGCTCCTCATCACTGGTGCGCTGCTGGGCAGGAAGCAGCTGCCCCGCACCGGCCGGGACTGGGGAACCTTGCTGCAGGGCTCGGCCCCGCGGTTCGGCATCGTCGGCGTCACGGTGCTCTTCGCTTTCGCCGGCGCCAACGCGCTCGCCGCCACCGGCCTGCCCAAGCAAATGACCGCCCTGCTGAACGGGCTGAACCTTCCCCTCTGGCTGCTCGCCATCCTGATCGGGCTGATCGTCATCGCGGTCGCGGCCCCGCTTTCCGCCACCGCCACGATGGCCGCCGTGGGAACGGTGGGCGTTGCCGCCCTCGTGGCTGCCGGGGTGCCCGCCACCACTGCCGCCGTCGCCGTCCTTATTTTCTCCTCCTGCGAGGCCGCGGTCCCGCCCGGTGGTGCACCGCTCTATGTGGCCTGCGGCATCGCGGACGTCAATCCAATCAAGACCTTCGCCCGCCTGCTCACGCACTATGCGCTGCCCCTGCTGGTCATCGGCGTGCTGATCATCCTCGGCATCCTGCCCATCTAAGGAACCACCATGAACACACCCCGAAGGTTCATCCAAACCGTCTTCACCCTCACCCTTGGTGTCCTCCTCGTAGGCGGCGTCCTGTTCGTTGCCGGGCAGGCCGCGGGCCTCGTGGCCGGGCAGAACGCCTGGCTCGAGTTCTTCAACACCTACGTCAAACCGCCCGTGTGCATTGCCGCATCGGTGTGCGCCGTGGCCGGGTTCCTGCTCAGCTACCAGCGCCCCCGGAAACACGCCACGCAACAGCAGGAAGCCACCACGCGATGACCGTACCCGGAACATTTCCCACCTTCGCGGAGCTCCTGGCGAGGGAGGGCAACCTGGCGGGTACATCGTGGGGGCTGTTCCCGGAACCGGGCAGGGGCACGCCGTCCTTCATCACGCCGGCTGCCCTCCTTGAGGCCAGGAACAGCATCCGGTCCGGGACCGTGTTCGGGCTGGACTATCCCGCAGATGCCTTTGACCCGGGGATGTCGCTCAAACGCAGCGCGCCCCGGCACACCATCTACTCCTCCCACCCTGCCCACCGGGATGACTACCTGGACGGGTATTACCTCCAGGGGTCGACGCAGATTGACGGGCTCCGGCACCGCCGTGCCGATGATGTTGGCTTCTACGACGGCGTCCCGGACCACCGGATCACCGAGGGCACGCCGGACCTTGGCATCCAGGAATGGGCTGAACACCCCATCGCCGGGCGGGGAGTCCTGGTGGACCTCGACGGCTTCCGGAACAGCGTGGGGGAGCCCATCGACCATGCAGGCGGGGAACCCCTGGGCCTGGACCTGCTCCAGGCGGCCATGGAGTCCCAGTCCCTGACCACCCGCCCCGGCGACATCCTCCTGCTCCACACCGGGTGGTGCGAATGGTTCCTCGCGCTGGACCCGGAAGAGAAACAGCGCCTCCGTGAGAGCCGGAAGGCAACAGGCGTGGCGCAGTCGCAGGAGTTCGTCGCCTGGGCCTGGGACAGCCGGTTTGCCGTCATCGCCGCCGACACCTTCGCCGTCGAATGCCTCCCCGCCGTCCCGGACAGCCCCTACCGGGAGTCCGCCTTCAACGACCACGGCATGATGCACCAGCAGCTCCTGGCCAAGCTCGGCATGCCCCTCGGGGAGCTGTGGCGGCTCGGCCCCCTGGCCCGGCACATGCGGTGCACGGGCACGTGGGATGCATTCATCAGCATCAAGCCGCTGAACATCACCGGCGGCACCGGCTCCCCGGCCAACGCCACCGCCGTCATGTGAGCTGAGGCTGCACCCGCGTCACGCGGGGCACGCTTTCAGACAGCACACGACGGCGGTACCCCGGGTTTCCGGGGCTTCCCCACCTATGGTGGGGCGAAAGCGTGCCGTGCGTGACGCCGTCGTCCGTCCTACGTCCTGCCGGGGCGCCCCACCAGGGCGGGGGCTCCCTGTGCCCCGCGAGGGCTACGGCAGCCGCGACGGCCGCAGGACGCTCGCCTCGCCCGCCCGGGCAGTGTCCAGCGGCACCGGGCTGACCAGCACGGCAGGACCCCGGTGCAGGAAGCCGCCGGACACCGCGCGGCAGCGGATGCCGCCCCTGCCGCGCATGGCCGGATGCGCGCCGGGGGCGAGCATCTCGTTCATCCACGCGCAGGGCTGGGCGTGCCGGCCGCCGTGCAGGGTCACCGAGGAGCCGCCGGATTCCAGTACGAAGTCCTGCCCCAGCAGTGGGGCGAGCTGGGCTCCGCGCAGCACCACATTCCTGCGGGTCAGCAGGGGATCGAACGGCGCCGCGCCCAGCGCGGCGGCGATGGCTTCGAGGGATTCGACGGCGAACAGGGTCACCGCAGCATCCATGTGTGCGGCCTTGCCGAAAAAGCGGTCGCCCACGATGCCCTTGCCGGCCACCACCTCAGCCTGCAAAGCATCAGAAGTAGGAACGTCGGCGGCGCCGTCACGGGCACGGCCAAAATACGCGTGCGCAGGGGAGACCAGCAGGTGCAGGATCTCGACGTCGTACCGGAACATTTCGGGCATACGGCCAGCGTAGGCCAGGCCGGCATTGAAATCCTGCCGCCGGATGGAAGGATCAGGAACCATGGAGACCCCACCTGCCGGCCAGGCCAGCGCGCTGCCCAGGAAACGGACTGCCCTTTTCTGGGCATCCGTGGCATGTGCTGCCGGCTTGATCGGTGTGGCGCTGTGGATGCTGGCCGGGAATCCAGCTGTGCCGGTCGGCCACCCGCTGCTGCCGGGCATCCTGCTGTGCGCGGTTGCCGCCGGTGCCGCCTGGGCAGTCCTGACCTGGCGACGCCGCGATGTCCCGCGGCCACGGTCCCGTGTCCGCGCCATCGGGGCGTGGGCCGGCAGGCTGGCCGTCCTGGCGCTCGCCGCCGGGCTCGCCTGGCTCACCCCCTTCGCCTACCAGCCGGGACCGACCGCGGAGGCCGGGCCGGCGTCGGACCTCACCGTCACCGAAACCAGCACCGCCATCACCATGTCGCCCAACGGAGCCAGGACCACCCGGGGGCTGGTCTTCTACCCGGGCGCGCGGGTGGACGCCAGGGCCTACCAGGACATCCTGGGCCCCGTGGTGGCCGCCGGGTACCGCGTGGTCATCCTGAAGGAGCCGCTCGGGCTCAGCCTCCTGGACGGCAACCAGGCCCGCAGCGCCATCCAGGACAACCCGGACATCACCAGATGGGCGGTGGGCGGCCACTCCCTGGGCGGGGTGGCGGCCTCATCGTTCGCCCTCCACAACACAGATATCTCGGGGCTGGTCCTGTACGCCTCCTATCCCGTGGAATCACTGCGGGGACGGACCGGACTGGCAGTCCTTTCCGTCTCCGGGACCAAGGATGGCCTCAGCACGCCGCAGAAGATCCAGGCCTCCAGGGAACTCCTGCCGGAGGATACTGAGTTCATCGCCGTACAGGGCGGAGTGCACGCTTTCTTCGGTGACTACGGCGCGCAACCGGGCGACGGCGAGCCCGGCATCGGCCGCGGCGCCGCACAACAGCAGATTGGCACCGCCACCGTCAGCTTCCTGGGTCAGCTGCCGGGCGGACGCTAAAGCAGGGTTTCCAGCGGCTTCACGCCCCCACGTACGCCGCCAGGTGCTGGCCGGTGAGCGTGGCCCGCCCGGCCACCAGGTCAGCCGGGGTGCCCTCGAAGACAATCCTGCCGCCGTCGTGCCCTGCTCCCGGGCCGATGTCGATGATCCAGTCGCCGTGCGCCATCACAGCCTGGTGGTGCTCGATGACGATAACGGACTTTCCGGAGTCGACCAGCCGGTCCAGCAGCCCCAGCAGCTGTTCAACGTCCGCCAGGTGCAGCCCCACCGTGGGCTCATCCAGGATGTAGACGTCCCCGGACTCCGCCATCTGGGTGGCCAGCTTGAGCCGCTGGCGCTCGCCGCCGGACAGGGTGGTCAGCGGCTGGCCCAGTGAAATGTAGCCCAGGCCCACGTCCGCCAGGCGTTCCAGGACCTTGTGCGCGGCGGGTGTCTTAGCCTCGCCCTCGGCAAAATACGCCAGCGCCGCCTCCACGGACATGTCCAGGACGTCCGCAATGTTCTGTCCGCCCAGGGTGTATTCGAGGACGGCGGGCTGGAAGCGGCGGCCTTCGCAGTCCTCACAGGTGGATTCCACGGTGGCCATGACGCCGAGCTCGGTGAAGATCACGCCGGCGCCGTTGCAGGTGGGGCAGGCGCCCTCGGAGTTTGAGCTGAAGAGCGCCGGTTTGACGCCGTTGGCCTTGGCGAACGCCTTCCGGATGGGCTCCAGCAGCCCGGTGTAGGTGGCCGGGTTGCTGCGCCGTGAGCCCTTGATGGCCCCTTGGTCGATGACGATCACGCCCTCGCGCTTCGCCAGCGAGCCGTGGATCAGCGAGCTCTTTCCGGAGCCGGCCACGCCTGTCACCACGCAGAGAACGCCGAGCGGCACATCGACGTCGACGTCCTGCAGGTTGTTGGTTGCGGCGCCGCGGACCTCAAGCGCGCCGGCAGCCTTCCGGACGGAGTCCTTCAGGCGGGCACGGTCGTCCAGGTGGCGCCCGGTGATGGTGCCGCTGGAACGCAGCCCGTCCACGTCGCCCTCGTACACGATCTCACCGCCGCCTGTGCCGGCCTTGGGACCGAGGTCGACGACGTGGTCGGCGATGGCGATCATCTCCGGTTTGTGCTCCACCACCAGGACCGTGTTGCCTTTGTCCCGCAGCTGCAGCAGGAGCGTGTTCATCCGCTCGATGTCGTGCGGGTGCAGGCCGATGCTGGGCTCATCGAAAACGTAGGTGACGTCCGTGAGGGAGGAGCCCAGGTGCCGGATCATCTTGGTCCGCTGCGCCTCGCCACCGGAGAGTGTGCCGGCGGGACGGTCCAGGGAGAGGTAGCCCAGACCGATCTCGGCGAAGGAATCCAGCAGGTCCCGCAGCCCGATGAGCAGCGGCCGCACGGAGGGCTCGTCCAGCCCGCGGATCCACTGCGCCAGGTCGCTGATCTGCATGGTGCACAGCTCGGCGATGTTCTTGCCGTTGATCCTGGAGTTGAGCACCTCAGGGGTAAGGCGGGTGCCGCCGCAGTCCGGGCAGGTGGCGAACGTGACGGCGCGCTCAACGAACCGCTTCACGTGCGGCTGCATGGCCTCCACGTCCTTGGAGAGCATGGACTTCTGGATCTTGGGGATGACCCCTTCGAACGTCAGGTTCACGCCTTCCACCTTGATCTTGGTGGGCTCGGCGTACAGCATCGTGTCCAGCTGCTTCGCAGTGAACTTGGCGATCGGTTTGTCCATGGGCAGGCCCATGCCCTCGAACAGGCGGCCGTACCAGCCGTCCATGGAGTAGCCGGGAACGGTGAGCGCGCCTTCGGAAAGGGACTTTGTCTCGTCGTAGAGGGCGGTCCGGTCGATGTCGCTGATGTTGCCCATGCCTTCGCAGCGCGGGCACATGCCGCCCAGGTAGGTCACCTGGCGCACCACGTTCTTTTCCACCCGGCCGCCCTTCTCGGTGCTCATGATGCCGCTGGCCTTGCGGGTGGGCACGTTGAAGGAGAAGGCCGTGGGGGGCCCGACATAGGGCTTCCCCAGGCGGCTGAACAGGATCCGCAGCATGGCGTTGGCGTCGGTGGCCGTGCCCACGGTGGAGCGCGGGTTGGCACCCATCCGCTCCTGGTCCACGATGATGGCAGTGGTCAGGCCTTCCAGCCGGTCCACGTCCGGCCGGGCCAGGCTGGGCATGAACCCCTGGACAAAGGCGCTGTAGGTTTCGTTGATCATCCGCTGTGATTCGGCGGCGATGGTGGCGAACACCAGCGAGCTCTTGCCGGACCCGGAAACACCCGTGAACGCGGTCAACCGGCGCTTGGGCAGTTCCAGGCTCACGTCCTTCAGGTTGTTCTCCCGTGCGCCCTGGACCCGGATCAGGTCGTGGCTGTCGGCAACATGCGCGCCCTGCCTGGTATCCATGTCTGCTTCCGTGCTCAAGGTGTCCCCCTTCGTCCTGGAGCGGCGCCGAAGCGGAGCTGCGCTGGCAGCCCGTTCCGGCGTCGTCCGTTATATACGTGCTTGTTTATATGCCTAAGGCTGCTGGTTGATGCGCACCGTGTTGCCGGCGGGGTCGCGGAAGGCGCAGTCCCGGATGCCGTAGGGCTGGTCAATGGGTTCCTGGACGACGTCCGCGCCGGTTGCCTCCACCTTGGCGAACGCGGCGTCCACGTTGGGGGAGGACAGGACGATGGTGGCGTAGGTGCCTTTGGCCATCATCTCGGTGATGGTGCGGCGCTCGTCCTCGGTGATGCCCGGGTCCACTGCCGGTGGGTGCAGGACGATGGAGACGTCCTTCTGGCCGGCAGGGCCTACGGTGATCCAACGCATGGTGCCGCGGCCCACGTCGTTGCGGATTTCGAAGCCGAGCGCGTCCCGGTAGAAGGCGAGGGAAGCGTCCGGATCGGTGGCGGGAAGGAAGGTGGAAGAGATGTTGATGTCCATGTCAGTCATGCTAGTGACGGCTCAGGGGCCGGCGCTTCTCGATTCCTGACCGGTCTGGTGACCTGTTTCGCCACGCAGGCCGGGATCCCCGCCGTCGATTCCGCTGCCTCCTGTTTGTAGACGCTCGGCGGCATGCCCACCAGTTCGCTGAAGCGGGTGCTGAACGTGCCCAGCGAGGAACAGCCGACGGCGAAGCACACCTCGGTGACGCTGAGGTCGCCTTTGCGGAGCAGCGCCATGGCCCGTTCGATCCGGCGGGTCATGAGGTAGCTGTACGGGGATTCACCGTAGGCCAGCTTGAAGCGGCGGCTGAAGTGGCCTGCCGACATATGGACATCTTTGGCGAGGGATTCGACGTCCAGCGGCTGCGCATATTCGCGGTCCATCCGGTCCTTGACGCGCCTCAGCTCGGTGAGTTCGCGCAGGTAGGGATCGGAGCCGGAACTGTTGGTCACAGCTTGATCGTGCTACGCCGCGCGGGCCTTGTCCAGACGTGGGGAGAATCACGTTTCGCGGGTAAAAGCGGTGTCCGGACGCGGGATATGATTATGCCGCCGGCCAGCATGAGGTCCTCGCCCGAACAGGGCTCGAGTAACCAGGCCCCGGCAAAACCAAACCCGTTCTACCCCTCCTGAACCCTGCCCGAATACTGCTCGGGAACCCTTGAAAGGACGCCATGAATCTGCTGTGGGAACTCGCCGGCTGGGCAGGCGCTGTTGCGATCCTCAGTGCGTACCTCGCCGTATCCATGGGGTGGCTGAAGGCTGGCAAAGGCTTCCAGACCGCCAACCTGTTCGGCTCTGTGGCCTTCATCATCAACGGCACGCTGCACAGCGCGTGGCCGTCCGTGGTCACCAACGTGGCCTGGTTCCTGATCTCCGCGGTGGCGCTGGTCCGGATGCGGTCGGTGGAAACCCCGGCTGAGCCGGTGGAGGCGGCCCATCTCCAGTACCCGGGCGTTCCCGACTCCACCGGCCAAATGGCCGTCGTCGAGGCCTTCAACGATGCGCTCCCCGCGGTCGGTTCGGGACCTGTCCTGTCGGACGGCCCGCGCTTGGCGCTCTAGGCGGCAGTTAAAGCAGGGGTTGGCCCTGGTTCTCCGGATCTCCGGCGCGGACGGTGGCCCGGTCCACGATGTCCTGGGCAACTGCGTAGACCTTGCGGTTCGTATCCTGGCTCAGTTGGTTGATGAGTTCGTAGGCCTGGTCGGCGGTGACTCCGGTGCGGCCCATCAGGACGCCCTTGGCCTGTTCGATGACCGCCCGGTTGAGCGCCGACCTCGCCACCGCCTCGGTGGCGAGCTGGTGCCGGTCCGTGTGGATTGACGTCGTGAGGTCCACCACCACGCCCCAGACGCCGATCGGGGTGTCCCCGTCCATGATGTAGTCGGCGGAGTAGAGCAGCTTGTGCTGGTGGTCCTTTCGGTCCCGGATGGACAGGTAGATGGATGACGGTCCGCCCTGGGTGGACACATGGTCCCAGTAGGCCTGGACCCTTGGCCGGTCTTCGGGCTCGACGTGGGGAAGAACCATCTCCATGGTCGGGACCACCTCGCCCCGTTCGTACCCGTAGATGCGGTACAGCCCGTCCGACCAGCGGAAGACGCCGTCCGCGAAGTAGTACTCAACGAATCCGGTGGGGCAGTTGAGGAAATCGGTGTGCTGGACGTTACCCTGCGCGGAGTCTGTGTGCCTGCTGCTTGGTTTCAATAAAGGGCCGTTCGACGTTCCGTGGCCCGGCTACCCTGCGCCGGGCCTGAAAGCACCAGAATATAGCAGAGGACTTACTGCCCGGGGTCCCCGGAGGCGGCACCCAGGTTGGCGATCGCCTGCCGGACCACGGCCAGGTCCTGGTCGCCCAACCCCTGCGCCACCAGTTCCGCGTACAGGTCGACGCCGGCGGAGGCCATGGGCGTGGCGGTCCGGGCGGTGGCGGCGCTTTCCAGCACGAAGGACAGGTCCTTGTGCATGAACTTCGCCGACCCCGTCGGCGTGTAATCCTTTGCCACGAGCCGGGGGCCCACCAGCTCCAGCACCCTGCTGGCAGCGAGGCCGCCGGCCAGGACTTCGAAGAGGGCGCTGACGTCCAGCCCGGAGCGTTCGGCAAGCTCGGCAGCTTCGGCGAGTGCCGCCGTCGTGGTTCCCACGATCAGCTGGTTGCATGCCTTGGCCAGCGAGCCGGCACCCAGGTCACCCAGCCGGCGGACGGATGTCCCCATTGCTTCCAAAGCCGGTAGGGCGCGGCTGAAGTCCTCGGGAGATCCGCCGGCCATGATGGCCAGGGTTCCCCGTTGAGCTCCGTCCGTTCCGC
This sequence comes from Pseudarthrobacter sp. CC12, assembly GCF_039907755.1. Lineage (NCBI taxonomy): Bacteria > Bacillati > Actinomycetota > Actinomycetes > Micrococcales > Micrococcaceae > Pseudarthrobacter > Pseudarthrobacter sp. CC12. The sequence continues at coordinate 17,263 of NZ_JARDJH010000037.1, forward strand.
CGCTGACCGGGGGGTCGAGCACCGAGGCGTTCCCGCCGCTCGCGCCGGCCACAGTGAGCCCGAAGGCCCGCACCGCGACCGGGGACACGCTGCTCATCACCACTACGAGTGTTCCCGGTGCGGGCGGCACGGCCCGCCACGCTTCCAGGAGCCCCGCCGCAGCGTCCTCGATGAAGGGGAGATCGGGGAGCATGAAGATGATGACGGGATCGTCCCGAAGGTCCGCAACGTCGCTGGCGCCGTTTCCGCCCAGCGCCTCCAGGTCGCGGACCGCGGTGGCTGAGCGGTTCCATCCCGTGACCTGCCACCCTGCCTTGAGCAGGTTGGCGGCCATTGGCGCTCCCATCAGCCCCAGCCCGACGAATCCCGCGCGTTTGGGCGCGGGGTCCGCGGGGGCGGCGTTGCCGATGGTCACCTGGCGTCCTCCACGAGGACCAGGTCGCGGCCGTTGGTTTCCGGGGTGAAGAACGTGGTGGCGAACGAGATTGCCGCCAGGACCAGCGAGTACAGGGCGGGTACGAGCCACGAGTGGTTGGTGGCGGCCAGCAGGGCCACGCCGATCATTGGGGCGAAGCCACCGGCGAGTACTGCGGAAAGTTCACGGCTGAGGGCGACGCCGGTGAAGCGGTGCTGCGATCCGAAGAGTTCGGGGAGCAGGGCGCACTGCGGGCCAAGCATGGACTGCACGCCCAGGGCGATGCCCACCACCATGACCACCCAGACCAGGGCCACATTGCCGAGCGTCACCAGGTAGAAGGCCGGCAGGGCGATGACGGCCTGGAACAGCGCGCCGTAGCGGTACACGGGAACCCGGCCAAAACGGTCGGACAGGGCGCCGAAGGCAACAACCAGGACCGCTGCGAAGCCGGCGGCAATCAGCAGGCCGGTGGGGCCGATGAATTTGTCGCCGGGGAAGACGCCGGCCGGCATGCTGATGAAGGACACCAGCAGCGCGGAGTAGATGGACGAGTTGCCGTTTTCGCCCATGCGGAGGCCGATGCCCACCAGCACGTTCTTCTTCGAGTGCTTCCAGATCTGGCCCACCGGGTTCTTGACCACGGCCTTGTGCTTCTCCAGTTCCTGGAAGACCGGGGTCTCCTTGAGGCGGAGTCGGATGAAGACGGCAATCACGATCAGGATGATGCTGGCCAGGAACGGAACGCGCCACAGCCAGCCCTGCAGGACCTGCTTGTCCGCCAGTGCCATCAGGGCAAAGGTTCCGGCGCCCAGGAGGGTTCCCAGCTGGATGCCTACGAACGGCAGCGAGGCAAAGAATCCACGACGACGGCGCGGGGCCACCTCTGAGATGAGGGTGGTGGCGCCTGCCTGCTCGGCGCCGGCGCCCAGGCCCTGCAGGATGCGCAGCGTCACCAGCAGCACCGCTCCCAGCATCCCCGCCTGGTCGAAGGTGGGCAGGAGGCCGATGGCGCAGCTGGACAGGCCCATCAGGCCAATGGTCAGGATCAGCACCATCTTGCGGCCGAAGCGGTCTCCGATGTGGCCGAAGACAACCCCGCCGAAGGGCCGTGCTGCGAAACCGACGCCGTAGGTGGCGAAGGAGGCGATGACGGCTCCGCTCTCGCCGAGCGGGGCGAAGAACAGCGGGCCGAAGATCAGGGCCGAGGCCAGGCCGTAGATGTAGAAGTCGTAGTACTCCAGGGCGGACCCAACGGAGCTGGCAAGTGTTGCCCTTCGCAGCTGGTCCGGATCGACGACGGCGCCGTCCGTAGTGGCCTGCGGTGAGTTAGTACGAGTTGTCACGAGAACTCCCTCTAATGCACTCCAGGCCCCCGTTGGCCTGGTGGGATAGCGGCAACACCTGTTGTGTCGATCACTATGCTGAACACAATACAGCAAGCTGAACAACGAGCAACAGTTTTGTTTTGTTTTTTCGGACGACACCGTGGGCGGCGCGGACCCTAGCCCATCGGATTGCCCAGGGAGTGGGCCAGTTCCTGCAGTTCCTTGACCATCTGGGAGCCCTGCTCCGGCGTGTAAGTGGCCTTGAGGGCCGTCACGGACAGGCCCAGGCTGGGGCCGTGGGCGCCGCGGGTGGGGACGGAAACGGCGAGGCACACCACGCCGGTGGTGGATTCCTCATCCTCGAAGGCGAAGCCCTGCTCGCGGATCTCCTTCAGCTGTGCCTTGAGCTCCGCGCCGGTGCGCAGGGATTTGGGCGTGAGGACGGGAAGCTCGGCGCTGTCCGGGAACATTTCCTCCAGGTCATGGTCGCGCAGCCGCGCGATCAGGGCCTTGCCCACGGCGCACAGGGACACCGGCATCTTGTCGCCGATGTTGGACGTGAGCCGCACGGCGGGGTGGCCCTCATACCGGGCCAGGTAGATGACGTTGGTACCGTCCAGCATGGCGATCCGCACCGTTTCGCGGGAAAGGACGGATGCCTGCTCGCAGTAACGGTAAAACTCCTGCACCTCGTCCATCCGGCCCAGGTAAGCGGCGCCCAGTTCCACCAGCTTGCGGCCCAGGGTGAACTCCGAGCCCTGCCGGCTGATCAGGCGGGCCTCCTCCAGTGCCAGCAGGAGGTTGGAGGTGGAGGACTTGGGAATTCCCACTTCGCGGGAGAGGTCGCTCAAGGTGAGACGGCCGGTGGCAGAGGCGGCGAGGGCGTCCAGGACCGCTGCTGCCCGGGTAACCGCCGGCGCCGGCGAGGTGGCTCCCGACTTGTCGGAGGACGCGGGGATGTGGGAATCGGCCATGATTCTCCTTCGGTCGCCAAGGCAGAGTGCGGTTGCGTTCAGTCAACTGAACGCAATCCATCATAAGTGCCGCGTTGGCACGCTGCTGCCGTCAGGCCACGAGGCTGCTGAGGGTGCCGATGCCCTCCACCCTGATGTCCACCCGGTCCCCGGGCTGGACGGGAACCACTGTGGCGGGCGCCCCGGTCATCACTACGTCGCCGGGTTCCAGGGTCAGCCATGAAGTGACATAGATGAGGCAATCCACCACCGAAGAGGGGAGGTTGAAGGTCCCGGACGTGGCCTTTGCTGCCCCATTGACGTAGACGTCGATGGCCACCCTTTCGGGATCCGGGAGTCGGGTTTCTATCCAGGGGCCCATGGGTGTGTAGTTGACGCCGGCCTTGCCCTGGAAGTTCCGCTCGTCCACCGCGTTTTGGTCCACGTTGGTGACATCGTTGACGCAGGTGTAGCCGAAGACGTGCTCCAGGGCGTTGTCCGCGGTCAGGTTGGCGGCGGTCCTGCCCATCACGACGGCGAGTTCACCCTCGGCATTGACCGTGCCTTGTCCACGGACCGCGGTGATGGCGTCGCCCGGGCCGGCGATGGTGTGGACGGACTTGTGCCACGCCTGGATGGGCAGGGGATGGTCATTCAAAGTGCGGTTATGGCCAATGCCCAGGACGACGGCGGGCCTCACCGGGGCGAGGAATATTGCCTCGTTGTGGGTGGTGGCACCGCCGGTGTAGCGGAGGCTTTCCTCAAACGGGTCGACGATGTGGTCCCAGCCGCCGTCGCCCTCAACGGCGTATTGCGGACCAGCTGCTGTCTGTAGCCTTGCGATGCGCACTTCCCTGCCCCGTCCTAGTAGAAGTGGACCGTGTCCACGAGGTGGGGGAGGTCTCCACCGTCGAGGAACGTCCGGAGGTTGCTGCAGAACCGTTCCGTGATGAGTCGGTTCTCGGCCGCGCTGAGGGCTGAGGTGTGCGGCGAGACCATGACCTTGGGGTGCTGCCACAGGGGGCTCTCCTGCGGCAGCGGCTCCACGGCGAAGACGTCCAGGCACGCGTAGCCCACCTGGCCGTTGTCCAGGGCCTCCAGCAGCGCATCCTCGTCCACCACGGTCCCGCGGCCCACGTTGACGAAGGTGGTCCCGGGCTTCATTGCGGCGAACATCCCGCGGTTGAACAGCTTTTCCGTGTAGGCGGTGCCGGGCAGGGTGTTGACGACGGCGTCTGCCGTGGCCAGGAGGGCGGGGAGGCCTTCGTTGTCTGTCACTTCGTCGATGCCGTCGATGGGTTCCACGCTTCGTTTGCTGCCGCTGACCTTCATTCCCAGGGCCCTTGCGATCCGTGCCGTTTCCAGTCCGATTTCCCCGAGGCCGCTGACGACCAGGTTGGATCCATTGACCAGTCGGGTGGGAACCCGGAGGCTGGGCCAGGCCTTCGCGGCCTGGTCCTGGGCAAGTTCGGCGCTGCGCTTGAAACCGTTGAGGATTCCCATCGCTGCGAACTCGGCCAGAGGCAGGGCGTGGACTCCGGCGGAGGTGGTGATCTTGAACTTCTGCAGGAGATCCTGGCTCAGGCCCGATGCCTTGACGGCTCCGCCCGCCCCGGCCGCCATCGCGTGGACCCACTCCAGCCTGGGATTTTCGCTGGCAACGCGTGCCAGCCCGGCAGGGCTCTCGTTGGGGAAGCCATACAGGACCTCTGCACTGTTGAGCATCGCCCAATAGCGCTCTTCCTGTTCATCCGTCCGTTGGAAGGCCGGATCGCCGGCGTGGTCGGCCGGGAAGCGCTCCGGGGGCAGGAGGTCAGGCTCGTAAAGGACGGTGACGGAGGGGTCGACGGCACGGATGTGGTCCACAAGCTCTGCTTCAAGCGGGACGGCGATGGCCACGGTCTTGATGGAAGTCATGCGTACAGCATACTGGTCACAGTCCTGCATATTGAATTTTTTTGTTTTCCTTGCACTTCGAGCGACCACCGTAAGCGGCTACGGAGTCGTTGCCTCTGGGCGCTTTCCGACTCCGACAGGCCCCTTTCACACATGTGTCCAGTTGAGGTCCAAGACATTCAACTGGACGTGTCAGGAAAGCTGCCTTGGGGCTTTATTCTGACGTAATTCTTGCGACAATCTGACGTCAGGTTTGGGTGTGCCCTAACAAGGCGAACTCCCGGCCGGCGCCGCCCGCTTCTTTGGACTTTCCGAGCCCGGCCCGGGTACGCATAAGGCCGTGAAGCTCCCAGCTCGGACGTCGAGGATACTGGCGCTCAGGCGGGGAACAGCAGAAGCTCCCGGAGCTGGTCTACGGCTCTGCCGAAGAGTTCCTGCACGAGCAGCTGCTCCCTACCTATGTCCGCGATGTTGACGGGCGCGCAGCCAAATGGTGCATCGAATGGTATTTCCACCCCGAGGCTGTCTCCCGTGTGGAAGCGCTCTGGCGCGCCTGGGAACACCTACGACTCGACGGATCCACCGGCATCAGCGTCTGGTTCAAAGACCACGCAGACCATCACATGTACGTGCTTCTGGCCCCCGCGGCCCTTTCTACATGTGCGACATGCAAAACACCGGGACGCCGAACACCTCGAACCAAGAAAGGCTCCGGACGGTTGATTTCCCGATGTACGAACTATTCCTACCTAACGAGCACGTCATCAAAACTAAATTCCGAGGCATTCCGCATAGAGGGAAAGCTTGCTCAAATTTCCTGTATGCGTATACCGTTGAAGCTCACTGCAGGGAAAGCGATGATGCGGACCTGCGAATGGCTGGCTGTGGGTCGGCGGGCAGAACAATTTGCAGAGCGTTGTTCCCACCGTTACGCAACTTGGCCCAATAGAGCGTGAATTACTGCACCAGGGTGGCCTCGAGCGAAAGGAACAATAGTGACACAGTGGAACGAACGACGGATTCTGGTCGTGGGCGGACGAACAGGCATGGGAGAAGCCACCTCAGCACGGTTGGTAGAGCTGGGTGCGGATGTGGTTCGGGCCGATCTGCCTTTGCCCGGGTGGGGCGACTCTGCCGACCAGATCGAGATTGACGTACGCGACGAGGCATCTGTGACGCGTGCCATCGCACAGGCTACCGCAGTGCTCGGCGGCCTCGACGTTGTCGTGATGTGCGCCGGCATCCTCGGCCCGGTCTCACCGCTAGTTGACCTCTCGATCGATGACTTTGACCGCGTGGTCTCAGTCAATCTCCGCGGCGCCTTCCTCGTGGCAAAGTCGACCGTGCCCGAACTTCTAAAGCAGCCAAACAGCAGGCTCGTCTTCGTGGCATCCATCGCCGGTAAAGAGGGCAACCCTGGAATGTCTGCCTATAGCGCGAGCAAGGCCGGCGTCATTGGCTTGGTTAAAGCCCTGGCGAAAGAGCATGCGGGAAACGGCTTGACAGTCAACGCGATTGCTCCCGCAAGCATAGAAACGCCTCTGCTTGCTGGCATGACAACAGAACGTCGTGAGGTGCAGTTGAGCTTGATGCCTATGGGACGATTCGGCAAACCGTCTGAAGTTGCGTCACTGATCGAATACATTGCCTCCGATGAGGCCGGGTTCACAACAGGATTTGTCTATGATCTGTCGGGCGGTCGAGCCACGTACTGATGCGCAGCACCCCCTTAAACACTAAACCTAAAGAAGGAGAGACATGCTTCGCCACGTAGTTATGTTGAAGTTCCGTTCAGACGCTAAAACGACCGCGATCGCTGAGTACAAACGGGAATTGCGATCTTTGCCTTCGGAGATCCCCGGTCTCCGATCATTCTATTTTGGGTCCAACGTCGGATCCGGTTCAGAGGGACTTGGGGGCGAGTTTGGAGGAAACTACGACTTTGTTGTGATCAGTGATCTCGACGACTTAGATGCGTATCAGATCTATGCGAACCACCCGGCGCATGCGGAACTGAACCGGCTCTACGTTCGGCCAATCATTCAGAACCGAGTTGCAATACAGACTTTCACTGAAGAGTCTGAGGGTGTCTTCCCGGTCAACTGAGCCTGAAATGCATAAATAGCTCGCTTTGCGGTTCTGGGAGACTAGCCGAATTACCGACCAAACGGCCGGTTTTCGCAGGAGATATGGCGCTAAGCCATGTCATAGCTACGGGAAAAGAATGAAAACAACAGGGAGGGTTCATGGATCTACAGCTAACAGGCCGGACGGCTTTGATTGTGGGAGGTAGTGCGGGCATTGGTCGGGCGATCGCAACAACGCTGGCCCGAGAAGGTGCACGCATCGTTGTGGCCTCCCGGAGCACGAGAGCAATGTCCACCGCTGAGGAGATCGCATTTGACCTCAATGTCGAAGTAAAGGGAATGTTGGTGGACACCACTGACGACGCGTCGGTCCGAAAATTGATCACCCAGATAACAAAAACTCTCGGCGGTGTCGACATTCTGGTGAACACTGCTGCCGCTCCATGGACTCCGGACAAAAACGTAAGCGCACTTGAGACTTCGGACGACCTACTTAAAGGCGAATTCGACACAAAAGTGGTTGGCTATCTCCGCACCGCCCGGGCGGTCGCCCCGGGCATGGTTGAACGGGGTTGGGGAAGAATTATTAACGTCAGCGGGTTAGGGGCACGCAACGCTTGGTCCGTCACGCAGACCGTCCGGAATGTCGGCGTGGCAGCGTTAACCAAGAATCTTGCCGACGAGCTTGGGCCGTCGGGTATCAACGTAACGGTCGTGCACCCAGGCATCACCAAGACGGAGGGTTGGAAACAGCGCATGATGTGTGAGGCAACCCAGTCGGGCCGAACACCCGAGGCGCTTGAAGATGCTGCAGCTGCAAAAACATCCATCCGTCGCGTTGTCGACGCAACTGAAGTGGCGGATGTTGTTGCCTTTCTCGCTTCGCCCAGGAGCGTCTCCATCACCGGCGACGCAATCGTAGTTGGTGGCGGTACTCCAGGACCCGTTTACTACTAAACACAAACTTCCCCTTATCAAAGACTGATCCTGAGGGACGCTTTGCTCCGGCCGTGGGGCGGAAAAGGGGGTATACGTCGCCGGACTTTGCAGGGTTTGGTGCCGTTCGGACGGGAAGAAGCTCACCAGCCATGCCGCCCGCAGCTTCCCTGGCGTCGGTCGTGAACACGGTGCTGATCCTGTTCCTTGCCCGGTCCAAGAGCGTGTCCCGGCGCGACGGAGCAGTCGCCGATTAGCATAGACCGGATTAACGTAGCCCACCGCCTGCCGTGAACCTGCTGGGTGAGTCGTTGCCGGGCCGTCGGTGAGCATGTCGTTGCCGAGCTTGACCAGCTGGAACGCGTCGACTGAGACAGCGGTGCATGGCGGCCACATCCGCAGGCCTTGCAGAACGCTGCTGACGGGTCGATGGCAACGACCTGCACGCTCAGGCGGCCGGGCGAACAGCCAGTCCCCGACGCCCTCACTGTCGGCCGTCGACGATCCCTAGGACTTGTCCGCTGTCGAGATCGACGACGGTGGTCATCCGGGTTTCGTAGCCTTTCCAGGCCTTGGTGGGCGGCTCACGGAACAACCGCACGGACCGGTAACGATGTTCATCGATGCCAAGCATCCGCGGCGCAAGGGCATCAACATCGGGCAGCGTCGGCGCCACGGAATCCAGAGCCCGCTGGACCAGCCACCACGAGACCCCGAACGATAACGCAGCCTCCGCCGCGGCCCTTCCGGATCCGGTCGCGGCCGAAACCAAGGCGTCACGGAGCCGCGGGTGGAGCGTGCCCGGCGCGGGACCTGGGCTGTTTCCTCGGTGAATATCTGGCATGGGCACAAGTACTCATCGCAGAAGAATCTCCGCTTGGCCCAGACCAGTTCGACAGGCCCGGCGACAGGGATGTCACGCAGCCGTTGTGGCCGGCGTGAACGAACGCGGGCGTTGACCACGCCGCACGATGGGCAGCCGGCCACGGCGGTGGCCTCGACGCGGATCCGTCGCCGCCCGAAGGCGAGGACCTCGGTGTCGGTGACTCGGTGGTCGGGCAGGTTGAATATGGCGTGTCAGGATCGGGGCGCGGGGGAAGTAGGCTCGATCAAGGCTCGTAGCTCCTGACTCTTGATGAATGCGTAGAGAACAATCACCACAGCAGGGCCACGGGCCCTTCAGCTTTCACGGAACCCCGCTTCACCATCAATTACGAAGAGCCTCGAACCCGCCCCGACATCAAAAACGGTGGCTGCCCTGTTTTCGCTTGGCATTAACTCGGGCGCGACTAAGCTACTTCGCATCTTCAAGGAATATTTCGATCCTGTCGACAAAAGCATCGGGCTGCTCCTCGGGAATCCAGTGGTTGCAGTCGGGAATCGAACCACCAACGACATGCGCGGAGAATTCCGACATCATCTCGACTATGAGAGGCCCCCATCGCTTATCGCCACCCAGAGCTAGCACAGGTATCGTCAGCTTTTTAGCTTTTAATCTTTCATTATCCGCCACATCTTGGGGCAGGGCACGATACCACTCAAATGATGCTCTCATTGCCCCTGGTTGCGAAAAGGATTTCGCATAGACATCAATGTCGTAGCTTGTAAAAGCACCGTGGTTAAAAGTGCGGTCTCGAATGAAGCTTTCTAAGTATAGATATTCTCGCCCGCTGATGAGCATCTCAGGAATATCACGCCTCATGTGAAAGGAGAAATGAAAAAGATCTGGATTTGAAAAAATGGAACTCCACAACTGCGCTCCGGGAAGGGGCATATCAAGAACACAGAGCTTCTTTATAGCGGATCGCTTGGTCGCTGCCCATGCGTAAGCAACCATCCCTCCAATGTCATGTCCAATAACGTCCACGTCATCAAAGTTCATTGCTTCTCGGAGTCGGTCGAGTTCCGAAGCCATATTGACCTTATCGTAACCGTTCAGCGGCTTATCGGAATTTCCTGCGCCCTTAAGATCAACAGCAACAACGGTGTGATGTTCCGCTAGCCTCGGCATCACATGCCTCCACTGGTACCAGGTTTGCGGAAAGCCGTGGAGCAGGAAGAGCGGTCTTCCAGTGCCGCCTGATAATGAATGTATCCGTATGCCGTTGCCGATATCCGTTAGTTCATGTTTAAACCCGCGAAGGTATTGGTCTGACACTTTTGAATGGCCTCCCTATATTGCTGCGATGCCCCAAGATTTGGCCGCCGATGGCGGTTTGGAATGCGTGCACACTCAGGTCGTCATCCTTGAGGGTTCGTCTCGGGCCGGCTACCGGTGGCGCGGCCATCAAACGCTCAACCCCATGCTTCCCCGTTCTCCGTATGCCGGTCAGAGCTGCTTTCGCAACGCGGCGATCGCGGCGATTGTCTCGTCGGGTTCGTGACTGCGGTCGATATGAACGGTCGGCAGAATGTCGACCTCTTCGAGCAGCAACCGGACGTCTTTGAATAGCAGGTCGTAGGTGAAGTTGTCGAAGTTGTCGCTCATCCAGCTCTGTCCACTCGATGCCGACACGACGTCGAGGAATTGGGAAGCGGGTACTCCCCGGTCGATCGCGAGCTGCAGCATGGCCGAGGTCGCGAGAGCGTTGTAGGTGCCCAAGGTGTTGTTCAGGAGCTTGAGCGTCGCCGGGTCGCCGTACGACGTGGTGTGAAATATACGCCCAGCGATGTCCCCTGCAATCTTCTCCTCTGCGGGCGTGAAGTCGGGACCAGCCAAGAAGAGCGACATCGTCCCGGCCCTGGCACCCTGCGGACCACCCGAAAGTGGGGCTTCAAAGGTGCGCCACTCAGTTGGTGCGTCGCCGAGAATACGGATGGCATCCCGTGAGGTAAGGGTTGTCAGCACGAAGATGGAAAGATCTCTTCCAGCTGATCTCTCGGCTATCGATGTGAAAGCTGCCTCGAGTTGACTGGCCACACGCACCGCGACGAAGACGGTGTCGATGGATGCCCATGGAAGGTCGTCGAAATCGCTTACGCTCGTTGCACCGGTCTCCGCACTCCAGGCGGCGGCGCGGGCCGCGTCTAGGTCGAGGCCCACTACCTGATGCCCTTTCTCGACCAGCCGGGCGCCGACGTTGGCTCCGATTGGACCTAGGCCGATGATCGAAATCATTGTTCTCTTCTCTCGTTGGGTTGAGTTTGTAATGGGACTGGTCGTGTGCAACCAGGATTCGGCTGGAATGGCCTGTGCCTGCACTTTGATACAAGCAGCGCACCGATTGCGGTGATGTCTGTGCATGCACAGGCCACCCCTCCTGAAGCGGTGTCCCTGAAAAGAGTGGCGCTTCTTGTAGCGCCGGCGTGTGGCCCTGACCTCACGCCATTCATTCCTTAAGATGGACGACAGGCGGCCGGTGCTCTCTAGACGGAGGCGACGTCGGGGGTTTTGATTTGCTGCAAACGACGGCCCGAGAAGGTCTGTTCTGTTCCTTCGAGCGTTTTGCCGTCTTTGCTCCGCATGGCAAGAACTATCGACAGAATACAGATCATGATCCAGAAAATGACCACGCTCAGCGTGTTACCGCCGGCGAGGCCGATCAACCAGGCCGAGAAGAACGGAATGAACGATCCGAAGACGAGGTTCGTGAACGAAAGCGTCATCGCCGAGCCCATGAAGCGGATCTGTGTCGGGAATGCTTCGCCGAAGAGAGCGCCCTGAGCCGCGTTGCCGAACTGCACGCCGAAGCAAGCCAAACTCGTCGCAAAGAGTGCCAGGGCGTAGTTTTGCGTGTCGGCGAGGGGGAAGAAGATTATGGCAGCCACGAGACAGATGGCCGCGCCCACTGCATATGTTTGGCGGCGCCCATAACGATCGGCGAAGCGGCCGCCAACTAGGATGCCGACGAATGAGACCGCGTTGGCGATGAGGAAGATTGACAGCGTGGCTGAAGTCGGGAAATTTCCTGTCTTGTTCAGATATGAAATACCGAATACGGCGACGATGTAAAAGGTCAGGGAGATCGGTGCGTGGATAAAGCCAAGACGCAGGATTGTCAGACCGTAGTTACGCAAGATGTATACGGGCCCACGAGCGCGCACACCTGAATTTGATTCGGCCATCTCGACCTGCTCGACGAAGATGGGGGTCTCTTCGATCTTGAGCCTTACATAAATTCCAACTCCTACGAGGATAACGGCAATTCCAAAGGTGACCCGCCAACCCCAGCTCATGTACGCTTCAGGGCTCAGCGACGCCGCGAGAACGAGCAGGCTCAGGTTTGCGAGCACCTGCGAGATCGGCGATCCGGCAAGCGTGAGAGCTGAGTAAAAGGCGCGCTTGTTGTCGGGCGAATGCTCCATGGTGAGCAACTGCGATCCCGTAGCCTCCCCCCCCGAGCGCGAAGCCCTGCAGGAACCGGAACGAGACGAGCAGAATCGGGGCTGCGATACCGATTGATGCGGTTCCGGGCAACACTCCGATCGCGATTGAACTGACGCCCATCAGAATAAGCGTCACGAAGAGCACGTTGCGTCGACCGTATTTGTCGCCGAAATACCCGCAAACTATCCCGCCCAGCGGCCGGGCCACGAATCCCACGCCAAAAGTCAGGAATGACGCCAAGATGGCCGATGCCGGTCCTAGATCGCTGAAGAACACCTGGGGGAAGACGGTCGCCGACAGGATGCCGAAGAGCGCGAAGTCAATCCACTCGAGCGCCGATCCGAAAACGCCGCTTGCAATTGCGCGACGCGCCTGCGGCGTCATCTTGATCTTCGGGTCCCTGGTTGTTGGTGCATTTGTCACGAAAACTCCTTTGTTTCGCTGCGGGTCGGCCGTGCCCAAGGTGATGTATCCGAGCAGCGGCCGCATATAAACTAACGAACTACTTGATTGACAGAATTCTTCTGGGGGTCGAGGCTAGCCACTTTGTGCGCCTGCTTCCACGCCTTTCAGTATTGGTAATGACCCGCCCTGTGAGATCTGGCCTCCGTCGACCGTGATTTCTGCACCGTTGACGAACCGCGCACCATCCGATAAAAGAAAAAGGACGACATCAGCTACGTCACCCGGCATTCCCAGCCGGCCGAGCGGAATTTGGTCCAGGGTGGCCTCCCTGAACCCCGCCGGTATATTTGCCGTAAGTTCAGTCTCAATGAGCCCTGGGTGAACCACATTCACCCGGATGCCGAGCGGCGCCAGTTCCATGGCGGCAACTGCAGTAAGCCCCCTCACAGCCCATTTGCTCACTGTGTAGGCAGCGGGGAAGTGACCCGACCATGCTGCGGTAGAGCCGATATTCACGATTGACCCGCCTTCGGTCATCAGAGGAGAGAGCGCTTGAATACCCCGCAACACGCCGAGAACATTAACGTCGTTCACTCGGGACCAGTCATCGACGGCGACGTCGAGCAACCGATGTCGCCAACTGATTCCAGCGTTATTAACGAGCCCGTGAACGGTGCCGCCTTCGTCCGTCAGGATGTACTCGACGAGGCGCGCCCAGTGCACATCTGACGTGACATCGAGTTTGAAGGGTACGACCCTGGACTCGACGTCCACAGCATCAAACCGGGCAGGCTCGCTCACGTCGGCTGCAATTACCCGGGCGCCTCGCCGGGCGAGTTTTTCGACCTCGGCTCGACCCTGGCCTTTCGATCCTCCAGTAACGACGAACAGCCGCCCATCGAAGTCGTCTCGTTGAACCATTCTCTACTTCCTCGCCTTTCAGCCGCACTGCCACCAACGCAGCGTGCTCTGGGTACGCTGCCGCGCAGCGGACCCTTCAAATAAATCGGAGCACGCCCCGGGAGCTCAGTCTTACGTCGATGAGGCCCGGCTTGCTTTTTTGCGCTCTACTCCGGTGACGAAGTTCACAATATACGCTCACAGGGATCGAGGGCAAAAAATTCCTCCATGCGGGAAAGTTTTAGTTCCTTATTTTCTTCATGCGCATCAGTGGGAAACCGACTTCAGGCTCCGCTTCCACGAGTCGAAGCGGAGCTGAAAACACGGGTTACACCTTGGCTGGAGCTCGTATTGCCTCCCCGAAGCAACGTTCCCTGGCGAGGCTCGGATTTCAAAGACGGTTCGCTTTTTGCCTTCACGCTGAATATTCCGTTGTAGTTCCTTCTGCTCACGAATACTCGCGCAGGCTTGTGGAACCGGCGTCGAAGATGACGACCGCCTCGTCGTGGTCAATGGCTAAGTCCAATTTGTACATCCCGCCTTGCGCGATGTCCGCGCCGGGAATTCTGGCCAACAGCTCGTGCAACACGCTGAGCGCCGAAGATGCCGATGCCACATCATGCGCTTCGGCAACGATGGCAGTGCCAAAATCTGACTGACCATTCCGACTTTCTCGCAACTCGGTTTCTGACGTGCGTTGCCCTGCAACGGCCCGGCCTGCTGACCCGATCCACAGCCGCGAGAGGCAGTTATCGGTAACCAGAGCCCCCAGCTGCCGCTCGAGCGACCTCAGAGCATGTGAACCGAGCTTCTCCGGCAGCGTAAAGACGCATATGAAAAGTCCCCGTTCCTCGCCTGCACTCCACGCGATGCGACCGCCGGCACGGATGAAGTTGGTGAAGCGCGGCAGCATGCGTTGACTCCATTCCGTCGGCCGGTTGAGACGATCGATGTACGGCTTGGCTGCGAAGGTGCGCTCGGACTCCCCTTCATAAATGATCAGGAAAGGATGCGCAGGAGAAGCGTCGAGCGCGCGTAGTCTGCGGCCGTACTCGAAGCCAAACGTTGAGACACGCTCCGGCATGTGCTGGCGCGAGTGCCAGCGCAGGTATTCCTCGGTCCAGCCCGGCTCCAGGTCATGCATGATGATTACGAACCCTTTGCTGCTCGATGCTGCGGTGGTGGACTCGTTGTCTAGAGTGTTCATCGGAGCATGCTAGCCCCTCCAGTTTCCATTTCGGAATTTCTAAAGACAAATTCCGTATAGAGAAACTTAAGGGAGCAATGGTCGATCAGCAGGTAATCGCCTTGAACCGGCCTGCGAAAGAACGGGGGTAGTTATCTTCCCCCGGCGCGGTCCAGACACTAACGGAACCCGCCGAGCCTAGCCCTTGGTCGGGAGCGGGCGGGTTCGTCAGTAACGAAGCTCTCGCTCGATGCGTTGGCAATGTTCGACCAAGAGGTTGCGAAGCTCTCGCTCCCGTACTGATATGCCTGCGGCGCCTTCGGGGTTGAATCTTGCGGTGGGGCCAGTCAAGGTGAGTGAACAAATGGCGTGGCCGGTTGGTCGGGCGATCGGCACGGCAATCGCAACCAGCCCCACCTCCGACTCCTCGTAATTGCGCCCGTAGCCCGCTGCTTTGACTTCCTCCAGTGCTTCTAACAGCTCGCTCCCTGTAGCGATTGTGTTCGCCGTCACCTGAGGCAAATTCTCGTTTGGATAGAGCTCTTGAAGCTGCTCTCTTTCAAGCTGCGCCAGAAGTACCTTTCCCGCTGCCGAGGTATGCGCGGGAATTTCGCGATCCAGTCGTGCCGTGACCCGCATCATGTACTGCGACTCGATTGCTGCGATGAACTTTGTATTAGGTCCAACAAGGGTCGCAATGTGCACCGTCTCGCGCGATAAGTCTCGCAGCGATCGCATGATGAGTCGGCTGATGTCAATACAGTGCGCGATGGAGGCTTCCTGCGGGCTCAGGAGCATGGCTGGGCCAAGCTTGTAACGGCGCCCTTCAGATTGCTCAACGAACCCGTACTGTTGCAGCGTCGTCAACAGGCGATGAGCGGTCGAGGTACCCACTCCTACCGCCCCTGCGATGTCGGTAACGCCCATGTCGGACTTGCCTTGCAAGACCTGCAGTGCGAGGAGTGCGTGCGCGACCGATTGCAGCGTTTGGCTCATTGCCAGGGCCTACTTTCCATATAAAGGAATATACGGCATTACACTGCTGCCATCGTGCCTCAGTATTCCACATAAAGGAATCTCTTGCTTCGAGTTCCACTCGTGCATACCCTGTGTCTTACAAGTTTGCGGTAGATGCGATACACACGGACACGCTCCGCTGCTGCAGCGCTTGATGCATCACGAAACTTTGGTCCGGGACAGGAGCCATCACCGGCGTTCTGATCACGCTCTTTTTCACCGGGCTGGCCAGGTCAGGGAACGAAGAGTAATCGAAACTGTTCGCCTGGCCGCCTTCCAACCACACACGATAGGTCAACATGGAAAACGCAACGAATCTCAAAACTATTAGTGTTCAGCGCAAGAATGAGCTGCCTGTAGCCCCCGGGCAGACCAAGAGCGCGCGGCGGGTGTCCGGGGTCAGCGTCGAGAACACTGAAGTGTCCGGCCTCTGGTACGGCAAGGTCTTTACCGGTGTAGGAGAGGTTTCAGACCCCCACCACCACGGTGAGGCAGAAACTGGAGGATATGTTCTCAATGGGTACGGCTTCATCCGGTTCGGGCACCGCTACGAGGAGATTATCTACATGGAGGCGGGTGACTTCGTGTACGTCCCTCCGTTTGTGCCTCACATCGAAGGCAACGCAAGCCGGTCCGAGGAACTGGTCTGGCTCACGACTCGAACTCCCGACAATATCGTTGTCAATCTCGCCGATGAGGATGTAGCTGACCTTAAAATCAACTACAGGGCGTGACGGCTTTAGGACCGTGAAGAGGCCGGGGACGCTGATTCCCTGACGCAGTTTGTACCCAGCCAGCGTAGAAACCCTGATGAGTGGAAGCGGGTTCGCAGAACCGTCCTCGACACTTGGCGTGTCGCGCCCCGTGTCACAGAACGAAGGGGAGACCGCCGCTCGGCGGCCTCCCCTTATACTTACTTGCTGTGCTGTGGCTTAGGTACCGGACTCTTGAACTGCTGGCCAATCTTTGCGACTCTGAGTGCACTTGATATAGCCAGGGCTTGGACGGGTATTGCTGTGCGTGACCCGCTATTCACTTGGAGCTCGCGCAAGTCGGCCAGCGACACGATCCTCCACTGCTTTCGAGGGCCCAACATCGCTCGCGCATGGAATCGCGGCCGTGGGTCGACAACTCCGGGGCCAGTTCCAGCGGGCCGAAGCTCCGGCTAGGACGATTGCCCGGACCGACGCCCACCGCCCGCCAAATGAGAACCGCTCCAAGGAACTTCTGGGCGCCCAAGGCATTGCCACTCCCGAACGGCGGGTGTGCATGAGCGGTCCCTGTGAGGAATTGGCCGCGCTCGGGCCCGCGTACTTCCAAGTAAATAGGCCACCGGCGCCAGCGAGCTCCTAGTGGAAGCATGATCCCTGCAGGCAGAGGCAGAGGCAGAGGCAGAGGCAGAGTTTGCTCTGTTCCGCTTCAGTGACGCCCCCATCTTTGAACGGCTGAACTTTAACCGCATCTACACCGAAGGAAGCAAGAACGCATGAAACTCCTCACCCTCCGTCTGTCCCAAGGAGGCAGAACCGTAACGAGGGCTGTTCGCCAGGACGGTGACAACCTCACCGTAATCGAGGGGTTCTCCGACGTCGGGGCGCTTCTGAAAGACGCCGCATGGGAGACCATCGCGCAGGCCGCGTCCGGCGCGACGCACGCGCTGGACGGCGCGGACCTTGCCGCCGTCGTGCCGTCCCCCGGCAAGATCATCTGCGTGGGCCACAACTACCGCAACCACATCAAGGAAATGGGTCGGGAAGTCCCCGAATACCCCACCCTGTTCGCCAAGTACGCAGAATCCCTGATCGGTCCCAACGACGACCTGGCCCTGCCGCAGGAATCGGACACCGTGGACTGGGAAGCCGAACTCGCCGTCGTCATTGGCAAGGCCGGCCGCCGCATCCCCGAAGCCGAAGCCGCTGCGCACATCGCCGGTTACTCAGTGCTCAACGACGTCTCCATGCGCGACTACCAGTTCCGCACCATCCAGTGGCTGCAGGGCAAGACCTGGGAAAAGTCCACCCCGTTCGGCCCGGCCCTGGTCACCAAGGACGAATTCACCCCCGGCCCGCTCATGACCTCCGCCGTGGACGGCGAAGTCCAGCAGAGCACCCCAACCTCGGACCTGGTATTCACCCCCGAATTCCTGGTCTCCTACATCTCCACGATCATCACCCTGAAGCCCGGCGACGTGATCGCCACCGGCACCCCCGGCGGCGTGGGCCACGCCCAGGACCCCAAGCGCTACCTGCAGGAAGGCCAGGTCCTGGTCACCACCATCGAAGGGCTCGGCCAGCTGACCAACCGCGTGATCAAGGAAGCCTGATGGGGGTGATCGGTGATGCGGCCCGTCGCAGCCTTGTTGGAACCGAAACCGGGCCATTGTGGCATGAAGAATGTGCGCTTGGACGCTGCCGTCGGGTATTCGGCTGCGTTTGATCGGGAGGCGAGCTTCACTCTAGTGACACGGTGGGTGGCGGTGGCCGTGGGAGACCGGTCTGAAGAGCCCGGTCATGAAGGGACACAGGTCAGTGGAGTCGTGATGATCCTGGACCTGAATTTGGTGACCTTCGAGGACAGACTCCGAACAATGCGAAAGAAGTTCGGGGCGGATTGAGCTCAACGCTGCAATTCTGCGATAGGTGATGTCGCCAGGATTTTCAGCTCTTCGCTCTCAACGACCCGGCCGCGGCTGGCCGGTTCTAACACCGGCATTTGGGGCGGGGAAACGACCTGGTCCTGACGTCAGAAGCAGCCCCATTTCGGCCACTCCCCCGCATGTTTTCGAACGCCGATAATGAAGATTCCGTAAAGCTGGAAGCGACTGTATGGGGGTACCATACATGTATGGATGATGTGATCACGCGGCTATCGGCAGAGGCCAGGGCTTTGGCTGAGGAGTCGGAGGTGGCCCGGCAGCGGATGCTGGTCCTGGCCCGTGGCCGGCAGGAGTGCATTCTGGGTCTTCACGCCTCGGGCCTGTCGGTGCGGGGAATCGCCGAGCGGTTGGGAAGCAGTGCTTCGGTGATCCAGGACGCGATCCGCACAGCCAAGGGACGGCATCCGCAAGCGCGGCGTGAGGAGCGGTTCCCGTTTGAACTGCATGTCATGCTGGGGATGAGATTGCGGGAGAATCCGTCGCGACTGCGGGGCCTCGCGCGGGAGAATCTTGAACGTCTGCGTCGCACTCCGCGGGCGGCTGTCGCTGAGCGGTGGCTGGACCGGTGGGAAGAACTTCTTCGCTTGCCTGATGACGAGCTGGAGAAGGCGATGCTGGCCGATGACGAGGAGGGAAGGGACCTGCGCCAGATCAGCCCCTTTGCCGGGGCACTAAACCCGGAGGACAGGCTGGTTGCGATGAAGAAGGCGCAGTTACTTGCGAAGGGATGAACTCGAGCACGCAATCCGTGCCGCGACGCAGATCATCAAAGATGACCAGGTCATCATCATCGGCAGCCAGTCGATCCTCGGTTCCTACACTGAGGATCAGCTGCCCGCCGAGGCCACGATGTCCCCGGAGATTGACATCGCGCCGATGCGTGATGCGGACGCCGATGCCCTGAGTGATCAGCTCAGCTTCGACGTGGGGGAGTGGTCGGAGTTCCATGCGACCTACGGCTTCTACATCGAAGGGGTCGGCAAAAGAACCGCGATCCTGCCTCCCGACTGGGAATACCGTGTGGTCGGAGTGCGCAGCGAAGCCACGAACAACGCCACAGGGCTCTGCCTGGACCCCCATGACCTTTGCGTTGCGAAGCTCATGGCACACCGCGAAAAGGACTTCGAGTTCGTTCGAGCACTGGTGGACGCCCGGCTGATTGACCCAGTAGTTCTGCAGCAGCGGCTGGCATCGATCGACTTGGCCCTTGTCCAGAGCGATCAGGACATCGATGTGCTGGACTACCGGCAACGGAACGCCATTGCCTGGGCAGCCGCCCTGACGAGCTGAAAATAAGGGCATATCTGACGCCTCAAGCGGTGCATTGCGTTGGAATAATGTCCAGAATCGATGTACTGACAGGTGCTGCGGATCATCTCAGATCTCAAGCTGACAGTCCGCAACCAACGCAAGCACGTCCATCGGCTCGAGAACGGTCGAAACAGGCCAAAGCATCAGGAAATGATGACACCCACTCGGGACGAACGGCGCGATGCCACCTGTTGCGGCTCTGCCGGCACAGGGCGTCAGACCCATCCACCGGGCACGGGGCGAGTCTTCCCATGTCGGACGGCTCCAACGTCAGGTTGGGGTGTGCTTCAACTGGGCAACAGAAAAGTGCGGATCTGGGGAGCAAGCCTGACCCTCACTTCTGAATGCGTTGGCGGTAATGCCAACAAGTGCTGCTCGGACCGCCCGACTCTAGGCGGCCCAACAACACGGCAGGCTGCCCCAAGAACTGGTAAGGTTGCGCCGCTACGGACTGATCATCGTCGACCAAGTGGGCTCCATCCCCTTCGAGCAGGACGCCGCGAACCTGTGCATCCAGCTGGTCTCATCACTCTACGAGCACGCCTTGCTGATTCTGACATCGGAACTTGGGCGCGGAGCTTTAGCTGAGCATTTGGCGAGCCATCGAGGTGTCAGTGACGAGCGAGTTGATAAGGCCCGAGGCTATTGCCGCCTGAGTCGCCCGCGCCTTGGGCACCCCGCCGCCTACTCCGATCACTTCGGGTATCCGTCGCAGTTGATCCGCTCGAATGGCTATAGTCCGGTCGTCTATCTTGTCGATAATGCTGCCGTCCTCGGCGATGAGAGTCGCGGCCACATCCCCGAGGACACCCAATTTAAGAAGGTCTTCGGCAAGGCCCAGTTCTCGGGCGGCGTCGTAGAGCTGGGAGCTTGGGGGGTCCCAGTTGCCAATGGCTACGATGCCCTTACTGACCCGGGAGAACTGAAAGACTGCTTCGCGGATGACCGGGTCTTGGAACAGGGCACGTGCAGTTACTGAGTCCCTCACCACGAGTGGCGCAAAGATCGGCCATACACGCCCGCCGGCAACGCGTTGCGCCTGCCGTACAATTTCCACGCCATGCTCGGTGCTCTGCCCAGCAACGCCGCCCAAAGCCACGACGTCGCATCGCGCCAGAGACTGCAAATTTTCCACTGTTGCCTGGATGGTGCGTCCTGAGGTAAATCCAAGGGTTTCGCCCTCTTCCACAATTTCCGTAAGGAGCTGAGCCGCGGCTCTGCCCACGTAATCCCGCACGATCTCGTCAGTTTCTCCCGGCGCTCTCACGACGAGGGCGCGGTGGAGCTTGAAACGCGACTGCAGGTCCAGCGACAGCTCGAAATCGATCTGGTCGTCGGTGGTGATTTCGAACTTGATAATGCCCAGCTGCTTGGCCCGCTCAAGTATTCGGCCAACCTTGAAACGAGAAACCCCTACTTCCGTGGCGATCTCCGCCTGCGTAGCATCCTCCCGGTAGTACCTCCGCGCTACGTACGCCATCGTCACTAGCTCATTCGGACCCGCTCGGCGTGCCTCGACTTGTTTCATGCGCTGACTATACCAAGAATAGGCACTTTTGAGCATTGATTGCGCACATTCGAGCAGCAATTTCTGTTGTCGTTGGTCGCGATAACTCCATTCGCCCCGCCTCGAATCGCGGCAGCTTGGACACGTTCGCTGTACGGGGCGGCTACGAACGGTCGGCGAATTTTATTATTACATTGCACATGTGAGCAGTCCTATTGCACTTATGTTGAGATCTCCATTACAGTCAGACCAGTCAGTTAGCGGAGGGCGACGGCGTCCAACGCGGAAAGAACGGATATGACCAGCGCATCTACGGGAACGAGTGCAACAGTGTTCCCGAACGAGGGTCCTAATGCTCCAGCCACCGTGGAGTGCCGGGACATTGAAAAGGCTTTCGGCGGCGTGCCAGTACTCAAGGGCGTATCTCTGGCATTGCAGCCGGGAACAATCACTGCCCTTGCCGGGGAAAATGGCGCAGGCAAGTCGACACTGATGAAAATCGCCTCCGGGCAGTACCGTCCTGACGCAGGGCAGGTGCTTGTCCGCGGCGAAGACCTCCCGTCCGGGAACGCCCAGATCGCTCACAAGCTGGGCGTGAGCATCGTCCCCCAGGAACTGGCGTCCGTGATGGATCTCAGCGTCTACGAAAACATCTTCATTGGTCGCGAGATCGGCGGACCATTTGGCCTCAACCGCAAGAAGATGATTGAAGAGGCCCGGAAGAACCTCGAAGTGTTCGGCCTGGACATCGACCCCGCCACGCGAATGGGCAGCCACCCGGTCGGCATTCGACAGATCATCGAGATCATCAAGGCCACCAACACCGGCGCCCGCGCGATCCTGCTCGACGAGCCCTCCAGCGCAATCGCAGAACGCGAAGTGGAACGACTCCTCACCGTGATGCGGAGCCTCCGCGACCGCGGGGTCGCGCTGCTCTTCACTACTCACAAGATGGAGGAGATCCGCGCCGTGGCGGACCGCGTCGTTATTCTCCGCGACGGGGGCCTCGTCCTGGACAAGTCTCTGGTCGATCTCACCGATGACGACATTGTCACCGCCATGATCGGCCGTGAGCTCGAAGACCTGTTTCCCGACCGCAATGCAGCGGGTGCGGAAACTGTTCTGGAAGTTGATGACCTGCTGGTTGATGGAGCCGGCGGCCCCGTCTCGGTTTCAGTCCGGCGCGGCGAAATCGTCGGCTTGGCCGGGCTGGTAGGAGCCGGGCGGACCGAACTGCTGGAAACAATCTTCGGCATGCGCCGCACAATGGAAGGTGAGGTCAGGGTCCTGGGCCGAACCGTAAAGAAGCATTCACCCTCGGCGGCAATCGACGCGAAAATCGCCATCGTTCCCGAAGACCGAAAGGGCTCCGGGGCCATCCTGTCCATGGACGTGCTGGACAACGGCAGCCTCCCGCGGCTTTCCCACTTCGCCACCGCTGGCTTCCTGAAGCAGGGAGCCCGCCGCGCGGCAGTACAAGAGGCGACCGATTCGGTGCAGCTGCGTAGTAGAGGACTCGGCCAGCCCATGGAAACCCTCTCCGGCGGAAACCAGCAAAAAGTCGTGCTGGCCCGATGGCTGACCGGCCCTGTTGACGTCCTGCTCCTGGACGAACCAACTCGAGGAGTAGACGTCGGAGCCCGTAGCGAGATCTACCGCATCATCGTGGAACTCGCGTCCCAGGGCATGGCCGTGCTGATGGCCTCAAGCGATATGCCCGAAGTGCTTAGTCTGTCCCACCGCGCCCTTGTCATGCGGGGCGGGGAAGTAGCGGGCGAACTTAGCCGTGAAGACCTTGACCGATCCGACGTGCAGGAAAAGATTTTCCGGCTCGCCAGCGGACTGTCCTAGCAAATCCCAAGAGGAAACAACGATGTCGACCACTACTTCAACTCCAGCCCCAACCCCAACCCCAACCACGCGGCGCTTCTCGCGCCAGTGGTTCCAAGGCATTGCAATCCGATACGCGATGGTCCTCGTCATGCTCCTTGTGATCGCCTTCTTCCTCTACCGCAGCGCGCGGTTCGGCACGCTTGATAACGTCACAACGATCCTCGTCGCGGCCGCCCCGTTCGCTTTGATCGCGCTGGGACAAACGCTCGTTATCCTCACCGGAGGCATCGACCTGTCCGTGGGCAGCGTCATCGCCCTCAGTGCTATGTCCGGAGCCCTGTTCGCCAAGTCCTTCCCGGACCAGGTATGGCTTTCAGTCCTGGTCGCAGTACTGGTGGGACTGGTCGCCGGCAGCATCAACGGTGCCGTCATCTCACTGATCAACGTCCCACCCTTCATCGCGACGCTGGGTATGCTCACTCTGGCCTCTGGTCTCGCCTTCGTCGTCGGAAACGGCGCCCCCATCAACGGACTTCCGCAAGCCTTCGGCCAGGTCGCCAACACCCAGATCCTGGGTCTGACCGTTCCGGTGGTCCTGATGATTTTGGGCATCGTCGGCATCGGGCTGATGATGCGGCGCACCACATACGGGCTGAGGATCTACGCCGTGGGCGGCAACAGGCTCGCCTCTGAAATCGCCGGCGTCAAGACCGGGCGCGTGCTCTTCAGCGTCTACGCCATCAGCGGCGCCCTGGCAGGTCTCTCCGGCATCATGCTCGCCTCCCGCGTCATCAGCGGTTCCCCGACCCTCGGCCGTGGCTACGAACTGGACGCCATTGCCGCAGTGGTCATCGGAGGGGCGAGCCTTATGGGCGGACGCGGCACCGTGTGGGGCACTGTCCTGGGCCTCCTGCTAATCCAGACCCTGAACAACGGCCTGGACATCCTCACCGTCCCCGCGTACTGGCAGAACGTCATCAAGGGCGTACTCATCGTTGCAGCGGTTGCCGTCGACGTTTGGGCCACCAAGCGCCGGACCTAACCAACCTAACCCACTGAAAATCAACTGAAACCCAAGCTATCCATCAAGGAGAACCAATCAATGAAGATTACTAAGCTCATTCGCCGCGGAACCGCAGTGGCAGCAGCCGGAACTCTGGTCTTGACCATGGCCGCCTGCGGCGCCGGTGACCCGAGCGCGCAGAGCGCGGCCAGCACGGGCGGCAAGAAGCCCGTCAAGATCGGCGTGACCGTCTACGACATGTCTTCCTTCATAACCGAGGGCAAGGAAGGCATCGACCAGTACGCCAAGGACAACAACATTGAGATCCTTTGGAACGCAGCCAACAATGACGTCAGCACCCAGGCCAGCCAGGTAGACCAGTACGTCAGCGCCAAGGTCGACGCCATTATCATCGTCCCAGTCCAAACCAACACTCTGCAGCCGCAGATCACAGCCGCAAAGGCTGCAAACATTCCCGTACTGGACGTCAACGCGACCCTGAACAACCCTGATATCACCGCCAGCGTGCAGCCGGACGATGTTGCTGCCGGTGCCCAGGAAGCGGACATGATGATGAAGAAGATCGGCAACAAGGGCAACATCGTCATCCTCCAGGGTCCGCTGGGCGGCTCCGGCGAGATCAACCGCGGCAAGGGCATCGACCAGGTTCTGGCCAAGAACCCCAACGTGAAAGTGCTGGCCAAAGATACGGCGAACTGGAAGCGTGACGAAGCCGTGAACAAGATGAAGAACTGGGTCTCCGCCTTCGGCGGCCAGATCAGTGGTGTCATCTCGGAGAACGATGACATGGGTCTCGGAGCTGTCCAGGCCCTCCGTGAAGCAGGGCTTAAGGACATTCCTGTTGTCGGCATCGACGGCATCCAGGACGGGCTGAACGCTGTCAAGAGCGGTGACTTCATCGGCACGTCCCTGCAGAACGGCACGGTGCAGCTCGCCGCAGGTGTCGCTGTTGCCGCCAAGGTTGCCCGCGGGGAAGACCACAAGAAGGAATACGTCTACAACATGCCCGCTATCACCGTGGACAACGTCGACGCCGCCATCAAGCACGTGGTCAGCAACCGCAAGGACTTCCTGGCTGGCCTGACTAAGCTGACCGACGGCAACCTCCAGAGCGGCAACGTCGCCTACGAAGATCTGCCGGGCCAGACGAAGTAACACGCCCCTTCTTTGCCGGTTCGGGCAGCGGATCCTTCCGCTGCCCGAACCACCCCGAACCACCCAGAACAGGTAACTCATGACCACCTCGAGCACCAGGGCCGATATCATCGTCGACGCCGCCCGGGCCGCGATCCGCAGGGAAGCCAAGGCGGTCGAAGGACTAGCAAGCCAGATTGACCACGAGTTCGTCGAAATCGTTCATCAAATCCTGGACCTCACCGGCAAAATCATCACCACCGGAACGGGCACGTCCGGCATCATGGCCGAGCGTCTCGCTCACCTCCTCGCCGTCTCGGGAAGCCCGGCCTTCTACCTTCCCTGCCTCGACGCACTCCACGGCGGTATGGGTGCCATCACTGAGGGTGACCTGGTCGTGGCCATGTCCAAGGGCGGCCAGTCCACCGAACTCATTGAACTTGTCCAGCGCCTCGGTGAACGCGGCATTCCCGTTGTCGCGCTAACTGAGCGACCCGACTCACCCTTCGCCAAAGCAGCCCAGCGCGTCGCCCATGTTAAGACCGAGCCGTCCGACGCCGACCCAGGCGGACTGATCGCCATGGGCTCCACGCTCGTGGCCGGAGCATGGGGTGACGCCCTGGCAATCGTCCTCATGGCGCTGCGCGGACATTCCTGGGAAGAAGTAGTCCACATCCACCCCGGCGGAATCGTCGGTCAGCAGACCGACCTTCCGCCCGAAGTTGAACTGTAGGACTACCCCATGAGCAAACCTCTGCTGGTCGCCGGAGTCGATTCGTCAACGCAGTCCTGTAAAGTACAGCTGCGCGACGCTGAGAGCGGCGCCCTCAAGGCAACCGGCACCGCCCCGCACTCCCCAACGTTCCCCCCTCTGTCCGAACAGAACCCGGGGGAGTGGTGGAGCGCCTTCACGACCGCTTTCCGCTCCGCCATGACTAAGGCGGGGGCGGCGACTGACCAGATCGTAGGGATCTCCGTGGCCGGGCAATGCCACGGACTCGTCGCCCTCGACGAAAGTGCCCAAATTATTCGCCCCGCAAAGCTGTGGAACGACACCACGACCACGCCACAGCTGATGAAACTCCGGGAAATTATAGGCGACGACGCATTTATCCGCTCCGTCGGTTCGCTGCCCACCGCGGCCTTTACCATCTCCAAGCTGGCCTGGCTCGCAGACACCGAACCAGCCAACTTCCAGAAGCTGCGCCACATCCTCCTTCCCCACGATTACCTCACGTTCCGCCTCACAGGGCGGTACGTCACCGACAGGTCAGAGGCATCAGGAACCGGCTACTTCGACTCCGCAGAAAACCGCTACCTACCGGACTTCCTGAAGTACATCGCCGACCGGGACTGGGAAGCCATGCTCCCCGAGGTTCTCGGCCCCAACGAAACGGCTGGTGAAGTCGGCCCCGACGCGCTCGTGGAACTGGGCCTCAAGGGACAGATCCTTGTCGGCTCCGGCGGCGGTGACCAGCACGCCGCAGCACTGGGCCTGGGCATACAGCACGGGGATGTCGTCTACTCTTTCGGCACTTCCGGCGTTGTCTCCACCGTCCACCCCAAAGCCGTGCACGACCCCGAAGGGCTCGTCAACGGTGTGGCCGACATGACCAACGAGTACATGCCGCTGGTGTGCACCCTCAATGCCGCTAAAGTCACCGACACCTTCACCCGGATCCTGGGCGCAACCCGGGACGAGTTGGCCCGCTTGGCACTCAGCGCAGCCAACACTGTTGGCCCATCGCTGGCGGCCTTTTTGGACGGCGAAAGGACACCCAACCGGCCTGCTGCCCAGGGCGTCCTGGCCGGACTCACCACCGCAACGACCCGCGAAGAAGTAGCGCGTGCTGCCTTCGAAGGAGTGGTGTTTGGACTCTACCGCGGGCAAAAGCACCTTGAACGTGCCGGAGTGGACGTCTCAGGGCGGATCCTCGCCGTTGGCGGCGGGGCGCGCAGTAGCGCCTACCTGCAGCTCCTCTCCGACGTCACCGAGCGGCCTGTCCTGCTGCCCAGTGAGGACGAGGCCACGGCAAGGGGGGCGGCAGTCCAGGCGGCGGCCGTGGCAACGCATCGTCAGGTCAGAGAAGTCCGTGACGAGTGGGCGCCCCCAACAGCACCGGTGGCCGAACCTCGCGCTGGTTCAAGGCAGGAAGCGTTCGACGCTTACTGCCGGGTGGCAGATGTGACGGAACTGGATGGCCGTCCATGACCGCCGTATCCGAATCCTCTGCGGTCAGGATGGCCCCCTGGGCCAGCGCGTTCGCCCCGGGAACAATCAGCGGCAGCGTCTATGCCGTCCCCGCGTCCCTCCGCGTGGAGGCAGCCCGCCTCCTCACG
This sequence comes from Pseudarthrobacter sp. CC12, assembly GCF_039907755.1. Taxonomy (NCBI): domain Bacteria; kingdom Bacillati; phylum Actinomycetota; class Actinomycetes; order Micrococcales; family Micrococcaceae; genus Pseudarthrobacter; species Pseudarthrobacter sp. CC12. Next base: position 44,518 of record NZ_JARDJH010000037.1, read on the forward strand.
GACCAGGGGCACCGGGTACACGTGGACTTCATCATCGCAGACGATGGAAACGCTATAGGGGTCACGCCGGAGGACCTGATCAGGATCGCCAAGGAAGTTCCTGAGGCCCGATTCGACGCCCACCTTATCCTTCCGGAACACAACATCACCGAAGCAGTTCTGAAAGCAGCTGCGTCGTCGATCCACGCTCTGGCACAGGTGCGGACCGAGACTTTCGCCCTTTCACCCCAGGCCATGGAAACCTTCGTGGACCTGCTGCGAAGCCTGCGGGAAAGGAAAGTGTCGATCTGGACCGAAGTTCCCGTGGGCGCCGGACCCACCCACCTCGACCATGTGGACGGAGCACTGGTTATGTTGATCGAGTCCGGGACACGAAACGAAGCAGACCGCTCACAACTCCGGAAAGTCTCTGCCCTGGCAACGACCACGAGCGTCGGGATCGACGGGGGAGTAACAGCAACCCTTGCCGCTGAAGGCCGGGATGCAGGCGCTGACGTGATCGTCTCCGGCCGCGCTCTATTCGAAATATCCGACTAAAAGAAAGGCGAGCCATGTCAACTGACACTCTCCCCGAATCGATGCGCGCCAGCGTCCTGGTGGGCACCAAAGACCTCACGATTGAAAACCGCAAACTCCCCGAGCACGCCAGCGACGAAGTGCTCATCAAGATCGCCGCAGTCGGCGTCTGCGGTTCGGACGTCCACTACTACCGGCACGGCCGGATCGGCGACTTTGTCGTCGACGCCCCGCTCGTCCTCGGCCACGAAGTTTCCGGCACCATCGTCGCCGTCGGCGAGGACGTTGACCCGGCCCGCGTTGGCCAGCGCGTCGCCATTGAACCGCAGCGTCCCTGCGGCAAATGCCGCGAATGCCGGGCCGGGCACTACAACCTCTGCCCGAAGATGGAGTTCTACGCAACCCCGCCGATCGACGGCGCCTTCGCCGAATACGCGGTCATCCAGGACGCCTTCGCCCACGCTATCCCGGACAACCTCACAGACGAGGCAGCAGCCCTGCTCGAACCGCTGTCCGTGGCCATCACGACCATGCGCAAGGCCCACGTCGTACCCGGAAGCAGCGTCCTGATCGCCGGCGCTGGCCCCATCGGCATCATCTGCGCCCAGACCGCGAAGGCATTCGGTGCAGCCGAAGTCATCGTCACTGACCTGGTAGCCGAAAAGCGCGAACGTGCCCTGACATACGGCGCAACCCGCGTTATTGACCCGGTCGAAGTCGACGTCGCAAACGCGGGCCTCGACGTAAATGCCTTCATTGATGCCAGCGGTTCGCCGCGGGCAGTCACGGCGGGCATCAAGGCGGTCCGACCCGCCGGTTACGTCGTCCTGGTGGGTCTGGGTAACCCGGAAATGACCCTTCCCGTCGAACACATCCAAAACTACGAAATCAACGTGACCGGCATCTTCCGCTACACCGATACTTGGACGGCCGCTATCCACCTGGTCTCAAGCGGCCTGGTAGAGCTGGACTCCTTGGTCACCGGACGATTCGGCCTGGACGAAGTCGAGGCCGCACTCGACAGCGACCAGGACCCAACATCGCTCAAGTCCGTCGTATACCCCTCGAAATGAAAGTAGGAAACCCGTTGTCACCGTTCTCACTGACCGGAAAAACCGCCCTCGTCACCGGTGGAAACCAAGGACTGGGCAAAGCATTCGCCTTCGGCCTGGCCGAAGCCGGAGCAAAGGTGGCCATCGTCGGCCGCAGCGCCGAACGCAACGCACAGGTCGCGACCGAGGCTAAGGAAGCCGGCCACGAGTTCGTCGCCATCACCGCCGACATCACCGACGATGCACAGGTTACCCGCATGACCGAGGAAGCCATCACAGGCCTTGGCTCCATTGACATCCTCGTCAACAACGCGGGCACCTGCTACCACAACGCCTCCTTCGACGTCACCGACGAGCAGTGGGCTAACGTCTTCGACCTGAACGTCCGTGCGCTCTGGAAGGCAAGCATCGCCGTGGGCGCCCACATGCGGGTTAAGGGCGCCGGTTCCATCGTGAACATCGGCAGCATGTCCGGCCTCATCGTCAACCGTCCGCAGTGGCAGCCTGCCTATAATGCTTCAAAGGCGGCAGTGCACCATCTGACCAAGTCCCTCGCAGTCGAGTGGGCACCCCACAACATCCGCGTCAACGCCGTCGCCCCCGGCTACGTCAAGACCGAAATGGCTCCCGTGGACCGTCCCGATTTCCAGCGGTACTGGGTCGAAGACGCCCCCCAGCAGCGCTTCGCGCTCCCGGAAGAAATCGCACCGTCGGTTGTCTTCCTGGCCAGCGACGCTGCCTCCTTCATTACCGGTTCAGTGCTCGTCGCTGACGGCGGATACACGGCGGTGTGAGATGACTGAAGAAACATTGCGTCGGATCGTCGTCAACTCCTTCGACGATATCGCCGTCGAAAAGGTCGCCGAACCCCAGGCCGGGCCGGGCGAAGTCCTGGTCCGAAGCACCATCGTTGGCATCTGCGGCTCGGACATGCACGCCGCCCACGGCCGCCACCCCTTCATGTCCCTGCCGTTCTGGCCCGGACACGAAGTGGTCGGCACTATAGCAGCGGTCGGATCCGGTGTCGATGCCGATCTGAACGGCCAGCGTGTCGTTATCGAACCCAACCTGGCGTGCGGTGAATGTGACCAGTGCAAGGAAGGCCGCTACAACATCTGCTCCAAACTGGAAGTCTTCGGCTGCCAGACCCCGGGCGGTATGACGGATAAATTCGTTATCGCGGCCGACCGGGCCATCCCCTTGCCGGATGACCTGGAAGACAAATGGGCGGCACTTATCGAGCCGATGTCCACACCGGTGCACGCCGTCCGCCGGGCCGGCAACCTCACTGGCAAGCGGGTCGTGGTGATCGGTGCAGGTCCGATCGGTCTATTTACCGCCGTTGCGGCCCTGCATGCCGGAGCCGCGCGGGTGGTCATGGCGGACATCCTCCAGTCCAAGATGGACCGTGCGATTCGTCTCGGGGCACACGGAAGCTTCAACTCCAGCTCCCCGAAGGCTGCCGAGGAGGCTGTTAAAGCCCTGGAGGGTAAAGCCCATGTGGTCTTCGACTGCGTCTCCCGGGAGTCCACTGTCCACCTCGCCATCGAGGTCCTAGACAAGGGCGGATCCCTGATGACCATCGGCGTCCCCAGCGGTCCCACCCTCGTAGACCTGGACCTCGTTCAGGACCGCGAACTGACCATCATGGGCAACTTGATGTTCGTTCGCGAGGACGTCCTGGCTGCGATCGAACTGCTGCGTGAAAAGCCCTTCCCCCACGAGGAAGTCGTAACAGCAACCTTCGACATCGAACAAGCCGCTGAGGCATTCCGGGTCTCTGACGATCCCGAACAGGTCAAGGTCCTCATCACCGTATGATCCTGACAGCTCCACCATGACGCGGTGGCCGGTCCAGACGGGCCGGCCACCGCTCGAAAGGACACCTTCAATGAGCAGCACATCGGAAGCCACCCACGGTCCGCAGCCCGAAGAGCTTCGCTTCCTTGCGGAACGAATCGCCGCTGAGGCTGGAAAGTTCGCGCTGAACCGTCGACGCGACGGTGTGACACTCCTTGGTTCTAAATCCTCGCCCGAAGACGTAGTGACCGAAGCGGACCGGGAAACCGAAGCCCTCATACGTCAGCTGCTGGCAGAAGCCCGACCCCATGACGCCATCCTTGGAGAGGTAGGCGGCGCCACACCAGGGTCCAGCGGACTGACCTGGATCGTTGACCCCATCGACGGCACGGTAAATTACCTCTACGACCTGCCCGCATGGTCGGTCAGCATCGCCGTATTCGAGGGCGATCCTGACCCCAGATCCTGGAACCTGCTGGCCGGCGCGGTGGAAGTTCCTTCCCTCGGGGAGACGTACAGCGCTTCGCTCGGCGGTGGCGCCACACTCAACGGCGAGCAGATCAAAGCCATCGAAGCGTCAAGCCTTGCCCTCAGTCTCATAGCAACCGGATTCACGTACTCAGCGGCCAACCGGACCCGACAGGCAACAGCACTGGCGGGGCTCGTCAGCGAAGTGCGCGACGTTCGCCGCTCAGGATCCGCTGCCATGGATCTATGCCTGGTAGCCAGCGGCCGCATCAACGCATACTACGAATCCTTCGTAAACCCTTGGGACCACGCCGCTGGCTCGATCATCGCGCGTGAAGCCGGGGCCAAGGTCGGCGGCTTCGACGGTAACCCTGAGAGTTACAAACTCATAATGGCCGCGCCGCCGGCAACATATCAGCGCCTGGAGGAAAAACTCCGACCCCTCTACACGGGAAACGATGGCCTCCTGGCAACCACCTCAGGCGCAGATTGCAAACGCTGAACAGCAATGGACCGATAGAAAGGACGAAAGACCGCATGGAACAGGACTTCGACGGAAAGATTGCTGTCATAACCGGTGCCGCGAGTGGCATAGGCCACGCCGTAGCAGAGCACTTCGCCCATAGAGGCGCCCGCGTCGTCGGCGTCGACCTTGGTGAAGCTGTGACCGAGCGCATGGCCCAACTCCCCGGAGGTCCCCACCTTGGCATAGTGCGCGATCTCACGGACCCGGAAGCCGCGCAGCACGTCATTTCTGCCGTCATTTCGGAGGTCGGCTCCCCGCACATCCTCGTCAATTCAGCAGGAATCGGTCTCCTGGACCCTGCAGCCGACGTGCCGGCAAAGCGCTGGCAAGCCACACTGGACATCAACCTCAGCGCTACGTTCTTCATGGCCCAAGCCGCCGGCAGAAGCATGCTCGAAGCAGGCTACGGACGGATCGTGAACCTTGCGTCCCAGGCAGCAGTCGTCGGACTTGATGGTCATGCCGCCTACTGCGCCAGCAAGGCAGGAGTCCTCGGTCTCACGCGAGTCCTTTCCCTTGAATGGGCAGGCCGGGGCGTCACCGTGAACGCCGTGTCGCCTACAGTCGTCGAAACGCCGTTAGGCAAAGAAATCTGGTCTGGCGAGAAGGGCGAAAAAGCCAAAGCGGCCATACCCGCAGGCAGATTCGCAACACCCGAGGAAGTTGCTTCCCTTATCGCCTATCTCTGCAGCGACGTCGCCGGCATGATCACCGGGGACAATGTCTTAATTGATGGCGGCTTTACCTCCGTCTGAGCGACTGAGCGACTGGAGGTGTGGACCTCTGGGCCAAATCTCACTTCAACCCAGGATCGGAACCACATTGATCACGACCATAGAGCCGGGACGGTACTTCCACGTTTCCGGAGAGACACGCGGCGAGATCCAAAAGGACTTGAACAAGGCTGTCGATCGAGCCGAGAAACACGCAAAGCTCGAAGGATGGCAAGGCGTACTCATCAGCCGCCACGGACCCACGCTTTACACTGTCGCGATCAGTGACGAAGTGCCTCATGGCATCACGAGGGAACGCGACATCTGAAGTATGTGCGTGCGGCCGGTGATTGTGTCAACGTGATCGGAGCCCACTAGGACGGCCCGAACGGTACCCACCCGTCGGACGTCCGGGGATGATG